>JAFGRM010000047.1 GCA_016935125.1 Candidatus Woesearchaeota archaeon | reverse complement strand
ATTGATTATATTTTTATTAATAGATTGTTTGTTATTATATGAAGATCATACAAACATGATAGACTATAACAATCATAACCTATGGATAAAGCACAATTATAACCTATGAATAATAATATATGGATAAAACATGGTAGACAGCCCACTATATAAAAAATGTGGACATTAAGTGTACATCTTGGCTTCTTATTATTTAAATATTGCTTTTGGCTGTGCTTTGACTGTGCTTACTGTGAAAATATATGCACTTTAAGTCCACCATGCTTATAAATCAACATCATTAAAAAATATCAAAAAGAGAGATGCCTGCTATGGAAAAAGCGAAGACGAGCCCTGCAGTCTTCCTGTAATCCATGACATAAAGATGCAAGGGACTTGCAGGTACCAGGAAGAAGAGCTGGTCTGCATTACTGACAGGCCGACAGATAAGCCGATGGTGCCAAGATGAGATGGCAAAGGCAGAAGATCATGATGACAAGATGAAACAACAAACACTACTTAACCTGAAAGATGTCTGGAAAATCTACAAGATGGGCGAGGTGGAGGTCCCTGCCCTAAAAGGCATCAGCGTTGAGATAAAGAAAGGGGACTTTGTCGCGATAATAGGCTCATCGGGAAGCGGGAAATCAACTATGATAAACCTGATCGGGTGCCTTGACACGCCGTCAAAAGGCACGATACTGCTAAAGAACAAAGACATCACAAAGATGTCAGAATCAGACCTGGCAACATTAAGGGGAAGGACAATAGGGTTTATCTTCCAGCAGTATAACCTCATCCCTTCTATCAGCGCTTTTAACAACGTGCTGCTTCCGATGGAATTTCTGGAATATGAAGACAGCATCGCTGTGAAGAAAGTCAGGGATATCCTTGAGCGTGTCGGCCTGAGCAACAAGACACATCATCTTCCTACACAGCTCTCAGGTGGCCAGCAGCAGAGGGTATCTATCGCAAGAAGCCTAGCAACTGATCCTGAGATAATCCTTGCTGATGAGCCGACAGGAAACCTTGACTCAAAGACTGGAAAAAGCATAATGGACATGTTCCAGAAGTTGTGGAAAAAAGAGGGCAAGACCATAATAATGGTCACTCACGATCTAAAATTAGCAAGATATGCTAATACTGTAATCGAGCTGAGAGACGGGGAGATACTCTCTGTCCAGGGAAAAAAGAGGTGGAACTAAAATGAGAAAGTATAACATTATGATTATGGCACTTGTCGTTATTGTCAGCAGCATGTTAATCACAATAAGCACAGCCTATGCAGACGAAAGCAACAGCGACATCTTGATAGTAAGCCTGGTAAACCAGGACCCTGACCCTGCAGTTGCAGGTGATGTCGTCGAGGTAAGGGTCGGCATAGAGAACATAGGAGGGGCTGCAGCTGAGGATGTCGTGCTGGAGTTCGTCCCGCAATACCCATTCTCAACAATAGCAGATGAGGATTATACAAAAGAGGTAGGGACACTAAAAGCCCATCAGCAGGAAGCAGACATGAGGATAGTCAAGTTCAAGGTAAGGGTTGACAGGGATGCCACAGCAGGGGAATATCAGCTCAAGATAAACACATACGAGGATGGATCGGCAGATGCCAAAACAAGGATCCTTTCTATCGACGTAAAGAACAGCGAGAGCGCAGAGGTAATCCACATCGACAAGACCACGCTTGTGCCTGGAAAGCAGACCCCCTTGAAATTCATCATAAACAATGTAGGCAACGCCCCATTAAAGGACATGACATTCAGCTGGCTTAATGAAGACAAGATTGTCCTACCTGTAGGAAGCGACAACACCAAATATGTGAAATACATAGATGTGGGGGAGTCTGCTGAGTTGGAATACCAGGTCATCGCAGACTCTAATGCAGATGCAGGCCTGTATGAGCTGGACCTGTCATTGAGCTATGAAGACCCCATCAGCGGAGAGAGCAAAGAGATGGACACCATAGCTGGGGTGTATGTGGGAGGTGGGACTGATTTTGACATAGCCTTTTCAGAAAGCTCAAGCGGCCAGACCTCATTTACAATAGCCAATGTAGGGAGCAACCCTGCATTTTCTGTATCTGTAACCATCCCAGAACAGGAAAGATGGAAGGTCTCAGGGTCAAACTCAATGATTATCGGAAACCTCAACACAGGAGACTACACTGTTGCCAGTTTTAGCCTGCATTCTCAGGCAACAATGCCTGCCACAATGATGCAGCAGGAAGGGATGGATAATGCAGAGCAGGAGATAAGCCGTGAAGAGATGATCGCCCAGAGAAAAAATGCCCAGCAAGACACAAGCCTAAAGATTCTTATCGTATACACTGACACAATGGGAAACAGGGAAGAGATCAAAAAAGAGGTTGCGATAAACCTCCAGACAATGATGGGCTCTTCAACAGATTCAGAATCCACAGCGACTCAGGCTGACATGGCATCATTCAGGGACAGAAGGATACAGCAGGGTTTCTTCTCTAAGTACAAATGGTACATAGCAGGGCTTCTTGTACTGGCTGTCCTGGTTGGAGCATACATAAGATACAAGAAAGAAAGGCTGGACAACCCTAACTACAGATTCATGGAAGTCTTCATGCCAAAGAAAAAGAGAAACATAAAATGAAGCTCATAAAGTGCCTGAAGCACGCTTTTGGGATGGTGCTTCATAGCAGGCTGAGAAGCTGGCTGACTATACTTGGTATAGTAATAGGCGTCGCCTCAGTAATAGCCATAATGTCCATTGGAAGCGGCATGCAGGAGAACATGAACGAGCATTTGGGTGGGCTTGGAGGCGACATAATAACATTAAGCGCAGGGTTCTCAAGGGGAACAAGGATGTTCGGGCCGCCTGGAGAGAACAGCATGGGCAGCGGCGCCACTGAAGAGGATCCTGTGCTTGAACGGACCGACACGCAGACATTAAGAGGTATTCCAGACATCGAAGCCTTTGACACGCAGATCAGCGGCACTGTCAAGGTGAGCTATCTTGGGAAGTCTGGCTCTGTGAGACTGACAGGTGTCGACCAAAAAGTCTGGTCTAGGATAACCACCTCTGAAATAAAAGAGGGAAGGATGCTTGACTCAGCAGACCAGAATGTCATTGTGATCGGAAGCAATATCGCTGAATCTTACTTCGACAAGCCTATAGGCCTTAACCAGATGATCACGATAGAAGAGAACGTCTTTAGGGTCGTAGGGATACTTGATGACTCAAGCACAAGCATCTACATGCCGATACAGATGGCATATCAGGTATTGGATGACAAGGAAAACGGGGTCTATGACTCAATCATAATCAAGATCAAGAATGAGGATGAGCTTGAGGCAGTCATGGAGAAGATCAAGCAGAGGCTGATGATTGTAAGGCACGTGACAGAAAAGACAAAAGATTTTTCCCTGAGCTCAAGCAAGCAGATGCAGGAAACAAGGGCAGAGATGATGTCTTCAATGAACTCTTTCCTGATAGCTATTGCAGCCGTCTCTCTTATAGTCGGTGCAGTAGGCGTAGCAAATACAATGTTCACATCAGTCCTTGAGAAAACAAAAGAGATAGGGATAATGAAGGCAATAGGGGCAAGGAACAAGGACATCCTGTCCATATTCCTGCTCAACTCAGCGCTTATAGGGCTTGTCGGCGGCCTTCTTGGGATCATATTCGGAACTTTCCTCTCAGGAACATTGCCTGCCCTAATGGGAGAGGTTGGGATGATTAGGGGCGGGACACTTGTCACAGCAAAGTCAGTCATTATAGCTCTTTTGGTGTCAGTCAGTATAGGGATAATCGCAGGATTCATACCTGCATACCAGGCCTCAAGACTAAAACCAGTAGACGCTTTAAGGTATGAGTGAATAAAGCAGGCATCTGTCCAAAAAAAGCCTTAAAGCCCTATCAACACTTATTTTAGCTATCATTTTTACGAAATTTTTATAAAGGAATCATATAATCAGGACTTCTAAAGATGATGCCTCTGTGGCTTAGTGGCAGCTGAAAAGTCAGCTGGCACCTTCGTGGGTTTCGCTGACGCTCAAGCCCACATTCAGAAAATTAAAAATATAAATACGCCTCTGTGGCTTAGTGGTATAGCGCGGCCTTGGTAAGGCCGAGGTCGAGGGTTCAATTCCCTCCAGAGGCTTTTTTTAGAGAAAAGGCGAATGGAGGTCTGCCAATCTCTGATTGGCTTCATCTCCAGAGGCTTTTTTTAGGTTTTGAGTTATGGGTCTTGAGTTTTGGGTTCTTCTTATCGCACTGTGGCTTTATGATT
>JAFGRM010000005.1 GCA_016935125.1 Candidatus Woesearchaeota archaeon | reverse complement strand
GGCAAAAAACAATCAATCTGCATCATATTGCTTCATCTGCCTGTTCTATCTATCTTTCAGGGTTGAATGATTTAAATCTTAAGAGTTGGATGATCTTGATATTAGGATGTAAATGATATAACACCCAGATAAAAATGTTAATATCTAGATTATCTGGGTGTTAGGATGCAAATGTTAAGATCTAAATTATCTGGATATTATGGTGTTGCTCTAAGAATCAGCGCTTTTTAGCTTTTGCTGCTCTCTTTTAGCCATGTCTCTATTATCCTTTTGCCTGCATGCCCGTCTCCAAAAGGATTAGTCCATCTCCTGTGGTTCTCAAGCATATCTTTTGCGCACGAAAGGATCTTTTCAGGAACAGTGCCTGAAAGGACATTGATGCCTGCATCGACTGTCTCAGGCCTCTCAGTGTTGTCCCTTGTTGTTACGCATGGAACCTTTAATATGCATGCCTCTTCCTGCAAGCCTCCGGAATCAGTGATGATAAGTTTGGCGTTTGCTTCAAGCTGCAGGAAGTCAAGATACCCTTGCGGCTCGATCAGCCTTATCCCATCTGGGAGATCGATCTTAAACTCTTCTAACCTGGCTTTGGCCCTTGGGTGGATAGGGTATATGACTTCAAGCCCGGTCTTTTCAAAGACAAGCCCAAGCCCTCCAATTATGCCTCTCAGCCTCTTTTGCACATCGACATTCTCTGCCCTGTGGGCTGTTGCAAGGATATAACCTCCCTTTTTTAGGCCGAGCTTTTTTAGGGGTTCAGCCTTTTTTTCAGAGATCTTAAGGTTCTCTTTGACAGCATCAACAACAGTGTTTCCAGTGAGCCAGGTCTTGCTCATGTCAATGCCTTCTTCCTCAAGATTCTTTTTTGCGTCTTTTGTCGGCGCAAAGAGAAAGTCTGAGATATGGTCTGTTATTATCCTGTTTGTCTCTTCAAGCATTGTAAGGTCATGGCTGCGAAGGCCTGCCTCATGGTGGCCAATAGGGATCCCAAGCTTGTTTGCTGCAAGCGCTCCTGCAAGGACTGAGTTGGTATCACCCTGCACAAAGACTATATCAGGCCTGTCTTTTGAGAGGACATCCATTATCTGCCTTATCATCATCCCGACCTGTTTTCTATATGGCCTTCCGCCGACATCAAGATTGTACTTTGGCTTTGGAAGCTCAAGGTCAAGGAAGAATTGCCTGTCCATCTCATAGCTGTAATGCTGGCCTGTATGAAGTATGTAGTAGTCAATACCCAGTGATTCGCACGCCCGAATCAGAGGTGACATCTTTATTATCTCAGGCCGTGTCCCGAGAAGTATGCATGCTTTCATCTTCATGCCAAGAAAAAGGCTGGCTCTATTTAATAATTTTATGGATTTGTCTTTTTGTGGCTATTCTTGAAACCACTGAAAATTTTATTTTCCTGAGGTCTAGCATTACCTAGTGTATCTTATATATTTCTTATGTTATTATATCTTATCTCTATCTGTTTATCTCTATCTTTTGCTTGCAATCAGCGCTGCTTTTTTCCTTTCTTGCCGTCTTCCCTGAGTGCAATAGTGCGGGAAAGCCTTGTTATCTCCTGCTCAACCCTTTCTATCTTAGAATAGATCCTGTATGTTGAGTAGAATAGGAATACCAGCCCAAAATAGATGAATACATCAACACCCCTTCCTATGCCAAGCAGCCTGGCAGGAAGTGCTGTTATCTCAGGCACGAGCACGATTGCGATTATAAGCGTCCAAAGGCCGGTCCAGAACAGGAACTCGATTATGCTTTCATTGCCGTTCCTAAGCCTTAGGTATGACCTGCTTATAGCAAAGATCGCAAACACTACTACAATCAGAAGTAGGATGTATTGCCCGTATGTTGTGCTTATCAGATCCTGGTTCATATTTTCACCTCATGAGTTTTCTTAAGACAAGTTTTGCAAGGATGCGAAAGGCGTTCCATGAGCTTTGGCCGTGCCTTTTCGAATAATCTGTATAGATGGCTCTTATCGGAACCTCTGTGAACCTGAGCCTTGTCCTTCCTATCTCTTTTATTATCTCTGAGCTCACTTCCATCCTGTTGGTCTTGATCTCGATCTTTTCTGCAGCGCTCCTGCTGAATGCCCTGAGCCCTGACTGTGAGTCAGTTGTCCAGACACCGAAGAGCATGTAGGTTATGATATTAAACCCCCAGTTTCCTATCCTTCGTATGACAGGCATGCCTTTTGGGTTCTTAAGCCTTGATCCGATGACAACATCTGCTTTTCGTGCAAGGATGGGCCTGATAAGCCGTTTTATATCTGTTGGGTCATGTTGGCCGTCAGAGTCGAATGTGACTATTATCTCTGCGTCGGAATCAAGCGCTGCTGCAATCCCTGTCCCAAGCGCGCCGCCAAGGCCGCGGTTTATAGGATGGCTAAATACAATAGCACCGGCCTTTTCAGCGACAGCTCTTGTCCTGTCGGCAGATCCGTCATCTATGACTATGATCTTTGTGTAGCCGTGTTTTTTCAGGGATGCTATTGTCTTGCCGATGACTTTCTCTTCATTGTAAGCCGGCATGACTATTGCCAGGCTTTTTTGCGCTTTTTCAGAAGACATAAAACACCACGAAGATGATGATTCCAGATATTGCTCCGGCAATAACAAGCCGCAGGTCCTTATAGACAAGGTGCGGATGCCTGCCTATTATCGAGCCAGAGTTTACAAGGTAGATATACCTGAATATGATAAAGAGGAAAAAGGGAAGCAGGGCAAGCAGGCTGTTGTGCGGTTTCATGAAACTGTAGAGGCTAAAAGATATTATGAGCAGCGTGGCTGATATGTTGATCATGCTGTTAAGAAGGCTCTTTGGGTAATACTTCAGCACTTTCTTGTGTTCTGCAGCCTTTGCTCCCATTATGAACAGGTCAGCCTTTCTTTTTGAGACTGCCAGGAATATCGCTGCAAAGAATGCGCAGATGACAAGCCATGGAGAGATTCCTGCATTGAGGATGAATACCCCGCCAAGCGCCCTTAGGACAAAGTTGGTCCCGATAAACATGATGTCTGCGAATGGCTCATTTTTCATATGCATGGAGTATAGCATTGTCAGTATGAAGAGGGCGATTGCGCAGATAAAGAAGCGCGGCGAAAGGAGATATGCGAGCATAAACCCTGATGCAAGGAGCAGGGCTGCTTCTGCAATGGCAGTTGCAATGCCCACCCTTCCTGATGCGATAGGTCTTTTCTTTTTTTCAGGATGCTTACTGTCGCTGTTCCTGTCCACTATATCGTTTATTGCGTAATTTGCAGATGACACAAGGCATAGTGAGATGAACCCAAGAGTGGTCAGGGCTATGAGGTCGAGGTTGAACAGGTTTCCTGAGAAGAATACAGCGATAAAGATAACAAGGTTCTTGTACCACTGGTATGGTCTTGCAAGTCTTATCAGGTCAAGAAGTTTTCCCATTATCCATGAGTTTGGGGTTTTTATTTAATAATATTGTGATTTTGCTGCAGGCACATAATGAGCAGAAAGGCGGGGGCTCAGGTAGGGATCAAGAATCTGATAAGGATAATCACGGCAGCTGATGCTCATGGGTTCATGAGGCTTATTGTTGTGCATAGAATAAGGGCCATGTAAGGCTGGCATAGATAGCCTAAAGGCCAATATGTTCTACTTCTTTTGTTTTGCTTTTATATGTTTCCCTTTTATTATTATATGCTTGCCTTTGGTCTCAACTTCAAAGGATTCAAGGTCATTTACTACAAGGTCGTTTCCTGCAAGCAGGTAGTTTATGTCGCAACCACTTATCATTACCTTGTGGATATCTTCATAATCAATTATCTTTTTTGGCACATTGCCTCCCTTTTGAGGGTCATTGATGTCGAATATTGCGATGAAGCAGGGGTAATCCTCCCTGCTGCTGTCTTTTCTTTTCTTTCTTCCGATTATGATGCTCTTTGCCTTGTATTTCTCCATGATAACACCTGTAATCCTGGTTATAATGCTGATATATCCTGCTGGAAACAATCTTTGTTTAAAAAGTTTATCAACCGGCAGCATAAGCCCTAAAGCGTTGATACCTTTTTGATGCCTTTTACGCCCTTAAGGCGATTTATGATCTCATTGGTCTTTTCAGAGTCACCTGTCATGAGCTGGATAGTTGTTACGAGCATATCCTTTTCAGAGTCGCCGTTGATACTTCCCAGGTTGATCTTGTAGCTTGAGATTATGTTGAGCGCTTCTGCAAGAAGGCCGACCCTGTCTTCAGCGATTATCTTTATCTGTTGGAATTCCATCTTCTCTCTGCTTTTCCATTTGATGTCCGCCTGCCTGGCGCTGTCAAGGGTGAAGGTATTGATGCATGTGGTCTTATGGACAGTTATCTTCTTGTCTTTTGTATAGAATCCTACTATGGGGTCATTGTATTGTGGGTTGCAGCACTTTGAGAGCTTGATTTGGGCTTTTTTTCCATTGACCTCAATCATGTTTTCATGCGTATGCTCTGTTTTTGATTTATTTTTATCGCTCTTCTCCTGCTCAGCTGTGATGCCGAGCACGCTTCTTATCTTGTTCTTGGCCTTGCTGGTCTTGACAAACCTGAGCCATTGTCTTGATGGAACGCCTCCTTTTTTTGTCATTATCTCGACGACATCTCCAGCCTTAAGCGTCGTGTCAAGCGAGACCAGTTTTGTGTTCACAAGTGCCTTTGAGCAGGCATTTCCTATTGAGCTGTGCACCTCATATGCAAAGTCAATCGGCGTTGCGTTTTCAGGAAGCGAGATAGGATCGCCTTTTGGCGTGAATACTATTATCTCTTTTTCAAATATGTCAATCTTGAAATATTCTATGAAGTCCCTCGCGTCACTTGAGGTCATCCTCCAGTCAAGGATCTGCTTGAGCCAGTCGATCTTCTTGTCGAATTTCTTGTCCCTCTCTGTTCCTTGGTATCTCCAGTGGGCAGCGACACCATATTCAGCGATGTTATGCATCTCTTCAGTCCTTATCTGGACCTCAAGGATCTTGCCGTGGTTTCCGATTACTGCAGTATGCAGGCTCTGGTATCCGTTGAGCTTTGGCGTTGAGATATAGTCCTTGAAATGTTTTGGCAGGGGCTTCCACAGCTCATGTACGATGCCGAGCGCAGCGTAGCAGTCAGGGATGTTCTCTGTTATTATCCTTATCCCTATAAGGTCATATATCTCGTTGAAGTCAACATTCTTCTTGATCATCTTCTTGTAGATGCTGTAGAAATACTTTGCCCTGCCGTACACTCTTGCTTTTATGTTCTTCCGCTTGAGCTCGTTTTCTATTGTCCTTATGATATCTTCAGTGTTTTTCTCCCTCTCTGTCCTCTTCTCGTTTATCCTCTTCCTTAACATGTTGTAGATGTTTGGCTTAAGGAACCTGAGAGATAGGTCTTCAAGCTCGCCTTTTATGTTCCATATCCCCAGCTTGTGCGCAATCGGCGCGAATATCTCAAGGGTCTCTGCTGCGATCCTCTTCTGCTTTTCAGGCCTGAAGTACTTAAGCGTCCGCATGTTATGCAGCCTGTCTACCAGCTTGATCAGCATGACCCTTATGTCTTTTGATGTTGCGAGGAGGACCTTTCTTAGGTTCTCGGCGGTATAATCCTCTTTAGTGTCAAAATTGATCTTGTCGATCTTTGTCGTGCCTTCGACAAGGTTAGCAATCTCATCACCGAACTCTTTTTTTATGTCATTGAGCGTGTATCTTGTCTCTTCGACGACATCGTGAAGCAGCGCACCGCATATTGTTTCAGACACAGCCTTAAGCTCGATCAGGATAGCTGCTATTGCCGCTGGATGCGTGAAATACGGCTCGCCGGATTCCCTCTTCTGGCCTTCATGCGCTTTTTTTGAGAAATAATACGCTTTTTTGATTAGGTCGATGTTCGCATTCGGATTGTACTTCAGTATCCTTTTTTTCATCTCATTAAAAGAGATGATTTCGCTTTTCATCCTGATAGTAAATCTATGTCTGTTTTTAACTTTTTCGTACTGTTGTGTTACAGGCAAACTATATAAATAAAGTGGATGTAACAACCATAATTGCGCTTGATACAACCATAATTGCGCTTGATTATGCATTATTGGCCTAATAGTAGTGTAATGATGGATAAGATGGCAAATGATAAAAAAGATAAAATGATCAGTAAAAAAGATAAGAAGATCATATGCCTTGGCATAGAGTCCACTGCCCATACGCTTGGTGTAGGGATAGTGGATTCACTAGGGAATGTTCTTGCCAATGTAAAGGACAGCTATACCACAAAAAAAGGGGGGATGATCCCTGTCAAGGCTGCTGAGCATCACATAGAGGCATGTGATTGTGTCCTTGCGCAGGCACTAAAGAGCGCAGGCATCGGCGTAAGGGATATTGATGTAATTGCATTTTCACAGGGGCCAGGGCTTGGCCACACATTAAGGATTGGTGCGACCATTGCAAGGACGCTATCCAACGCTCTTGACAGGCCTTTGATAGGTGTCAACCATTGCATTGCGCATCTGGAGATAGGGAGCATGCTCTTTCCTGTAAAAGACCCTGTGCTCCTCTATGCTTCTGGCGCAAACACACAGGTGATCGCTTTTGACGGCGGCAAGTACAGGATATTCGGCGAGACCCTAGACATAGGCGTGGGGAATTTTATAGACTGTCTTGCAAGGGAGCTCGGGCTGGGCTTTCCGGGAGGGCCAGGTCTATACCAGCTCTCGCTTGATGCAAAGGAATATATCAAGCTTCCTTATGCAGTAAAGGGCATGGATGTTTCGTTCGGTGGGCTTCTGACCAATCTCAAGCAGAAGATCAGCTCCAGGAGATACGCTGATGCTGACATCGCTTTCTCTGCACAGGAGACAGTATTCTCGATGCTGATGGAGGTATCTGAGAGGGCTCTTGCGCACTGCGGGAAAGACGAGCTGCTCTTGGGAGGAGGGGTTTCCTGCAACAAGAGGCTGCAGGAGATGGCAAAGGTGATGTGCAAAGAGCGCGGTTCCAGGTGCTATGTTCCGCCAAACGAGTTCCTTGTCGACAATGCTGCAATGATAGCATGGTTGGGGCTTAAGATGCACATGGCTTCTGGTGCTACACCTATTTCTGGATCAGGCATTCGTCCATATGAGAGGACTGACGAAGTTGACATATATTGGAAAATTGACTGAAGAACAAAACCATGTTTTGCATGCAGTGCTGCAATGATGACTATAATCTTGTGTATCCTTTTCTCTTATTCTTTCCTTGTCGTAGGCCTATCCGATTATTATTGTTATTTCCTAGACCAGCCCGCCGAGCATCAAGCCAAGGGCCTTGATCGCGATATAATATATTATGACAACCACGCCTACGAACACAGGTATGTACTGCAGCCCTTCCTTTACATTGCCTTTTGTTATTGTGCTGACTATTATCGATGAGAAGAATGCAGATGTTATCAGGCACGTGTAGGCGAATATCTGGTAGTCTGAAATCTTTATGTTGTCTGAATCTATGTTCATCGAGATGCCTATCCCGCCTGATGGCATGCCCTGTGGGCCTGATGATTCTGCGACATTTGTCGCGATTCCCTGGACAATGTTTAGAAGTTCGTGAGAGAGCCCGAAAAGGAAAGGGGCAGCGACTATCGCTGCAAACGAGATGAATATGACATATGTAGTGACATTTGCAGCCATCTCCTTTTTCATGGTCCTAAGCTCCTGGATGTTGTTTGCGATCTTGTTCAGGAGGTCTCCTATGTCTCCGCCTGCCTCTATCCCCTCATTTAGCAGATGGACTGACCTGAGAAGTATTATCGAGTCATACTTGTTTGCGAAATTGATCAGGCTCTTGTGCAGGTCCTCGCCGCTCAGTGTGCATTTGGCGACATTCTCTATCTCTTTTGCAAGGACGCCGAACCTTGGCCTTACCGCCATCCACAATGCCCTATCGATAGGCATGCCAGCCCTTATGTTCGCTGATGTAAGCTGAAGGAAATCCGGAAGCACTTCCTCGACACTAAGCTTTCTTTGGAACACCTTTATGTCTATGAAAGAACGGAAAGCTACATGCAGGATGGCTACTGCAACGGCAAAGCCCAGCGACCACAAGAGGAGGGTCTGTATTATTATCCCTACAACAGACTGTGCATTCCTTATGGATATTATGACAAGCGGGATAGTAAGCAGGAACACTATGATGAGCCCTGCATAGAATATGAGCTTGTTTACCTTTGATACAGGGATATCGAATCCTGCTTTTTCTATGTGCTCAGAGAGCCACCTTCTTCGCGCAGCCAGGCTCTTCTTTTCCTTTTTCTCTTTTCTTTTTATGTTCTTGATCTCTTTTTTAATCTCCTTTTCTATATTCTCATCCTTCTCCTTTAGGCTTTCTTCTTCTCTTTTGTCTGTTTTTTTGCTGGGCTTTCTGAAGATGTTACTGATGTTCTCAAGCTGGAGTTTTTTTGGTTCTTTTCCTGGTGCATTGTCGTTATCTTTCAAATGTTGCTGGAGTTTGTCCTGCGGCCTATTGCCAATCGCTTTCTGTCCTGCATCCTTGCTTGCAGGATTATCCTTTTTTCTTGTATTTGGCATTCTATAACTCTACAGCAGGCCTTGAGCTCTTTATCATGGCATAGAACATGAACTGCATGAATCCAACAAGCCCGGCTATTGTCAGCAGTACAGGCAGGCTCAGCCTGAACCCGATAAAGCTTGAGAATATTATCAGCATGGTCGTTCCGAGGGACGGGATGATGACTGCAATCAGCATATAGAACATGGCGAGCGGGTTGAGTTTTCTTCCGTACTCTTCAACCTCGATCTTCTGCTCTTTTATTATCTGCTCAAGGACTGCGCTGAGCGAGTCAGTGACATCTGCCCCTGTCTTTATGGCGTTTAGGATCTGCCATAAGACTTTTCTTAGGTCTCCTGAAGGGACAAGTTCGATTGCCTCGTTGATCGCGTCCTCTATTGAGGTTCCCATGTTTACCCTGTCAACTACACCGCCAAGGTATTTGCCGACTGCAGGGTATACTTTTGAGAGGTTGATGAAGCAGTTGTAGATAGGGACGCCTGACTCTATCTCTATTATCATGAACCTGCTTGCAAAGACTATCTCCTTGTTGATCGCCTTTTCCGATTTCTTTATCTTGACATCAGGCGCCTTAATGAAATAGTTGAAGAAGACCGCGAGGCAGACAGGAAAAAGCAGGAATGCGATCCCTATCGACTTGCCCATCGAGCTTAGCATGCCGCCTATAAAGAGGACAGAGAATCCGAATGAGAGCATGAAAGAGCTCATGAATGTCCTTTTTACAAAGGTCTCTGGGTCATATGGCATGTCAGCCTGGACAAGCTTGGTCTTAAGCTCAGGGAACATGCTTGCGATTAGCCTGAAGAACGCATTTGAAACCTTAATCACCCAGTAGTTTGTTTGTCCTGACATATCTCATGAGATTATCCTTGTTTGTATAGTATTCAGCCATCACCCTGCCTACACCATCAACAGTGTCGATGTTCATCTTGATCATGTATTTCAGGATGTTGACCTTCTCTTTTAGGATCCTCTGCAGTTCTGCCTGCGTGTTGCCGGTATAGAGCTCAAGCGTCTTCATAAGTGACTTGGACTTGCTTACCTGGATGAGCTTGTCTTTTTTGGCGTCGTACTGCATGATGATGTTGATAGATGAGTCTGGAAGGACCTCTGCTATCTGAAAAGTCCTTCTTGTTCCGGTCCTCCTGTTCCTGAACTGGATTATGATCATCGATATTGCAGGAAGCATTGTCTTTGGGACATCAATAGGTGGGTTGCAGAGCCTGTTTATGGTTTCAGCAACGTTGTTTGCATGGAATGTAGCATAACAACTGTGGCCTGTGTGTATGGACTCAAAAAGTGTCTCAGCCTCCCTTTTTCTCCTTACTTCTCCGACAAGTATCCTGTCAGGCCTCTGCCTGAGTGCGTTTACTAGCAGGTCTTCCATGGACACCTCACCCTTGCCTTCTGCATTAGGCTGCCTTGTGTTCATGGGCACCCAATGGAGAAACTTAGGAAGCCTGATCTCGCGTGTGTCCTCGATAGAGATTATCCTTTGGTTAGGTGGGAAGAATGTCGCAAGCACATTGAGCGTTGAGGTCTTTCCTGAGGCTGTACCTCCTGCTATGAGTGCAGAGAGCTCGTACTGCATCGCAAGCCAGATTAATGCTGCAGCCTCAAGCGAAAGCGTGTTATGCCTGAGAAAATGCGTGATAGTGAACGGGTCGCGCGAGAATTTCCTTATTGTTATGGTGTTTCCTGATGTGGATATAGGCATGAGCGTGGCATTGACCCTGTCCCCTTCATTCAGGTGCGCATCTAGAAGGGGCTCCAGGACGGATATCTGCCTTCCTACTTTCCTGCCTATCATGGTAGCGTAATGCTTGACCTGCTCTTCAGTCGGGATCACTATGTTCGTCTTGAGCCAGCCATGCTTTTTGTGGTATATCCAGACAGGGTCTGTTGCCTGGTTTATCACTATCTCCTCTAAGAGCTTGTCGTTCATGAGGATCTCGACATTGCCCATGCCCAGGCTTCTTTGGATAAGGTAGGTTGTCAGGTATCCTTTTGTGCTCTGGTCAACATCAGGGAAATACTTGTCTATGAGAACTGAGATGGTCTCTTTGAACTTGTCTTCGACCATCCCTCCTTTTTTTATGTTTGTGATGTCAAGGATTCCGAGGCTGACCTCTCTTATGAGCTTTTTTCTGATCTGATCTAGGATCATCTCAGTTGTTTCGCTTATTGCAGAGACCGAAACCTCATAGATAGGCACGAATTCACCAGGAACATTATATATCTTGATTGTTATAGGCATATTGTCAGAGTCATACTTGTATTCATCTATTATGTTCCTGTCTTTTTTCTGAGTCTCTTTCCCTTGTTTTTTAGCTGCAGAACCAGCATGGTCTTTTGGTTTGCCTTTTTTTGCATGGCTCTTTATTTTAGAACTAGAACCAGCATGGTCTTTTGGTTTGCCTTTTTTTACATGGCTCTTTATCTTAGAACTACCTTTACTCTTACTTCTATTATGCTTATCTGCCATTTTACCCCTTTTTAGCCTGATATTGCGCGCTGTTGATAGTTCGGGCTACACTTCTATATATTTGTTGTGTTTTGATCTGATACTAATCTTATATTGGGGTATCACTCCTCTTTAACTCCTCTTTATAATCCCTTATTCAATATCTTTAAATAGAAGTTATCATGTTTTGATTGGTACTGGAATAAAACAGGTATAAATGGGTTTCAAAGATGCAGGATAGACTGTTCAACATGCTTTTTAAGGAAGATGAGCTTACATGGCAGAATATCATCTATGACCTGGTAAAAAAGGAAGAGATGAACCCATGGGACATTGAGATATCACTTCTTGCAAAAAGGTTCCTTGAGATGGTAAAAAAGCTCAAGGAGATGGATTTTCGAATATCAGGGAAGATCATACTTGCAGCAGCGATTCTTCTTAGGATAAAGTCAAACAGGCTTGTAGGCGAGGACCTAAACCAGCTCAACAGGCTGATCGCGATGTCAGAGGCAACAGAAGAAGAGCTCTATGATGCGATCGAGGATGAGTTCAGCGATGAGTTCTCAGCAGCACCTATCCAGGTAGGCGATGAGAGATTCAGGCTGATTCCTAGGACACCTCAGCCGAGAAAGAGAAAGGTCAGTGTCTATGACCTTGTTGATGCACTTGAAAAGGCGCTTGAGGTAAACAAGAGGAGAAACAGGCTTAGGGAGTCTGAGATAGAGGTGCATATCCCTGAAAAGCAGACCGACATATCAAAGATAATATTTGATGTATATTATAATATCAAGGATTATTTCCTTAAGAACAAGAAGAAAAGGATGACTTTCTCAGAGCTTGTTCCTTCTGAAAACCGTGAAGACATGATATATGCGTTCCTGCCTCTTCTGCATCTTGATTTCCAGCGAAGGATAGACATAATGCAAAAAGAGCATCTTGGGGAGATAGAGTTTACGATAAACAGGAAATACGATGCGCCAGAGGCAGTCAAGGAAGAGGTTGCAGAGCTTTTTTGAGCCTACAGTACTGTTCCTGCCTTAAATTATCTTGTGGTTGCGTTCGTATGCCATTGCATAATATTATCACATGATTGCACTGTTGTATAATAGACCAATAATCTCCATTGCATAAACAAATACGTATCTATTACATGATAATTCTCTATAAATAAAATCTCAATCCATAGTCCATATTGTCAATTGAACCTGTTGAAATCCTCGATCGCCTTCTCAAAGTCAGCAGCAGTGAAGTTGTTGAAGAGCTTTCCTGAGAAATAATAATGGGCTTCTGAGCTGTCCCACAAGAGCAGGTTAGACCATGTTTTTTTTGTGCCTGTCTTTATGACAAGATCCGGCGGGAGAAAGTATGAAGAGTAGAGGTTTTCTTTTAGCATCTCTGAATTGATAGAGTCTATGTCAATCTTGCCTGCCTTGATCTTTCTTGCTATAAGCCTGCAGGAGTCGACAATCTCTTCGTGCCCTTCATACTGGACACAGAGGTTGAGGAAATACCTGTCATAGTCCTTTGTCTCGTCGATTGTCTTTTTTATCTCTTCGACTATATATCCTGGGATGTCATACCACTTGCCGAGAACAGACACCTTGACCTGGTTATCATGGACAATCCTGCTTGACTTCAGGCTGCTAAACATCCTGTGGAGAGATTCAAGCTCCTCTGCTGAGTGCTCTGAGTTGTCAAGCACAAGCACACTTAGGATAGGGATGCTGTTCCTTATCTGCTGCACGATAAGCTCAAGTACTATCCTGTGCTTTCTTGCGAAAGCTTCCTTCTTGTCATGGATGTTGTTGTCCCTCATCCATTTGGCGCTTCCCTCTGCTGTAATCGCAATATGTTTAGGAAGGATTCTTCTGCCTGCAACTTTTTTTCTTATGAGCGGCAGGATGTCAAGCATAGAACTCTTAGCACTCACTGTTTTAACCCCCTAGGAGTATATAAACAGAATAAAGTTTATAAACTTTTGGATTATTTTATCTGCATGGAAAATCCCGTCTTGCTTATGGTGCTCTCCGCAGGCCTAATCTTTGGCACTGTGACTGATATCAGGAAAAGAGAGGTTCCAGACTGGGTCAATTATGGCCTTATCTTTTCAGGGGTCGGAATCAACATTATATTAAGCATAGTCTATGAAGATATCTCTTTTATAGCATTTAGCCTCATTGGCCTGGGTTTTTTTTACCTGATAGCACTTTTGATGTTCTATACTGCGCAATGGGGCGGCGGAGACAGCAAGATGCTTATGGGCATTGGAGCGCTCCTTGGCCTTGAGCTTGGCTGGCCGTTGTCTGACACCTTCCGGCACTGGGCAGCAGACCCTTTCCATAACCTGCCCATGGTCTTTTATTTCCTTGTATTTACCATGTTTATCGGCTCTCTGTATGGGACAGTGTGGAGCATAGTTGTATCGATGAGAAACCTTAAAGAGTTCAGGTCTGAATTTAGTAAGAGGCTGCATGATAAGAATACAGCGAAGATCAAGCTCGGTGTCATGGTTATAGTAGCTATTATGATAATCCTTGCACTGGTATCGCAGGACATGGTTGTAAGATACAGTCTATTGAGCATGGGGTTCATGATCGCAGTAACATTCTACCTGTTTGTTTATATCAAGTCAGTCGAAAGCGTATGTATGCAAAGGTATGTCAAGCCTTCTGAACTAACCGAAGGCGACTGGATTGTCGAGGATGTGAAGGTTGGAAACAGGACGATCGCATCACCAAAGGATCTTGGTGTCAGCAGAGAGCAGATAGAGGAGCTTGTCCTGATGCATAAGAATAAGAAGATAAGCAGGGTGCTGATAAAAGAGGGAATACCCTTTGTCCCTAGCTTCCTTTTGAGCTTTGTTGCTCTTCTCGCGTATACACTGTACTTCTGAGCTTTATATGCCAGATCTTTTAGATGATGGGTTGGCTGTCTTTTCTCTTGCTTGGCAGAGCAATATGCACCAAAGCAAAGGGCAGAATACACTGCAACTAAGTTTAGTAAATCTGCGGCCAGTCATAGTCAGGGAATCCTGTCTAAGCATTTGACCTTAAAATCCTCTATGGCAATTGTTTTATCTCTTTCAATCTTTATGGGCTCCTGTTTTTCCTTTTCAAACTCGCCTATCCCTTCTGTGTGCTCTTTGATCTGCATCATGATTGTCGATAACTGCTCTTCGCCCAGTTGTTTTGCCGGCCAGCTAAGGTTGATGTTGTCACCTTCCTTTCTTGGGATGATATGCACCATGAAATGGGATGAAGTCTGACCTGCAGCAACACCATTGTTGACAAGGATATTTGTCCCGAGAGCGTTCATGCCCTCAAAAGCAGAGATGCTAAGCTTGTTTGCGACCGCAAATATATGAGAAACAATATAATCAGGTACCTGCTCGATGATAGGGTAGTGGTTTTTTGGCAGCATGATCATATGGCCTAGTGCAGCTGGCTTATCAGCTAGGAGAGCAAGGACCTTGTCGTCTTCATAGATCTTGACTGCCTTCCTCTGTCCGTTTATTATCTCGCAGTATTCACAGTGTGCCATATTTATCAGTGTTTCATTAGTTCATTTGTTATTGAACAGGTTGTCGATATCATCAAGTGTTATCTTGCCTGGCTTTCCCTTTTCACTATCTTTTTTTCCATCCTTTTTCTCTTTATCATGATCGTCTTTTCTTTTGTTGTTCTCATCATAGGCACAGGCATTGTTCTCACTATTATCTTTGGCTGCAGGCATGTGCATCCCTGTCTTATCTGCAGATGCAGCAGGCAGGGCTGCCTTGCCCTTGCCAAAAAGCCCAGCTATCAGGTCCAGGTCTGTTTTTTTCAGCACCTCTTCTCTATTTCCGTCAAGCGTGATCCCTTTGGCCTGTTTGTTTGGACCCACTGTAACTGCTTTATCTGACACGCCCTGCACAGGCAAGGCAGGATTTTTTGCTGCATCAGAAGGCATGTTCATCAGTTCATCAGGCATCAGGCTTTGTGTTTTGTCTGCTGCTGCGCCAGACAGTTTTTCAATATCCTCTTCTGACAATCCAAGATGCTCTTTTATCCTTGGAAGAAGCATCTCTCTTACCTTGATCAGGTCAGAAGGGCTGGCAGTGTATTCGGGTAGAACCATATTGAGGTTGTCACCCTCTCTTCTTGGAATCACATGCACCATGAAATGCGGAGCTTTTTGTCCTGCAACTGCGCCGTTTGCAACAAAGATGTTTGTGCCCTCAGCCTTGAGCGCCTTGAGAAGAGCTCCAGAGATATGTTTTGAGACCATGAAGATATGCCCTATTTCCAGGTCGTTCATCTGCGGCATGATAGAATAATGCTTTTTTGGCAGGATGAGGACATGGCCAGGGTTTGCAGGGTTGATGTCAAGTATGCCTATTGTGTCTTCGTCAGAATACACCTTTTTTGACTCGACCTTTCCGTTTATTATGTGGCAGAATATGCAGTTCTGTTGTGATGATTGCCCTGTGCCTGCATGCTGGTTGGCTGTATCTTGCATAGTTTCAACTATAAGGCCATATGTTTATAAATGTTGTTGATAGTGATATTATATTGATAGAGAGATTATAGAAAGAAAAACCCAAACACTGCTCAGACAAACTCGACCCTTTTTGACCTTATCCCCTTGCTCTGAGAATGCTTTTTCTTGCATTCCTTGCATTCATACCTAAGGTCAGTCTTTTTTGTGGTCTTTGCGCCTGTAAGCTTGAATTTAGTGATTGCAGGCTTTGAATACCTTCCAAGGTTACCAAGCCCCTTTGCAAGACCCCTTTTCCTTGCCCGGTATTTTGATCCGTGGGAAAGCGAGCTGGGGCTGCCTTTCTTGCTCTGGAATACCTTATGTTCAGTATGCTTCCTGCAATGCGGGCATAGCCTTTTGATGGTCTTTGGTAATT
>JAFGRM010000004.1 GCA_016935125.1 Candidatus Woesearchaeota archaeon | reverse complement strand
TGGCTATCAACAGTTTTAAAACAGGTTGTAAAACGAAAGATATAAAAAGATAGCTCATTTTAATTTTCTTCATATGGAACTCAATCTCTTGAAAAGGCCAGAGGGCCCGACAATAATCCAGGGGTTTCCTGGATTTGGGCTGGTCGGTACGATCGCAACAGAATTCTTGATACATCATCTCAAGTGCGAGTACATAGGCAACCATTGGTTTGAGAACCTTCCTGCAAGCATCGCAGTCCATGAGGGGAAGGTAGTCCATCCTGTCGGCATCTATTATAACAAAGATAACAATATCCTTGTTATACACTCGATAACAGGTGGCCCGGGGATGGAGTGGGAGATATCAAAGTATGTAGAAGAGATATCAAAGCAGCTCAATGCAAAAGAGGTCATATCATTGGAAGGTGTGGGGACTGCTGAGCAGAAAGAGCAGCCAGATACATTTTACTATACAAACGATGATTCAAAAAAAGAGATGCTGGAAAATTCAGGCCTGAAGCTCTTGTCTGAGGGGATAGTGATGGGCGTGACAGCAGCTCTTGTGCTAAAGACAAAGATCCCTTTGACTGCGCTTTTTATCGAGACCCATTCAGAGCTTCCTGACAGCAAGGCAGCAGCAGAGCTGATAAAGGCCCTTGACAAGATTCTCGGGTTGTGTGTTGATCCTGGCCCGCTTTATGAGACTGCAAAGATATTTGAGGAGAAGTTCAACAAGCTAATAGAAAAAGGCCTCACTGCAACAGAGCAGCTCAAGAAGAAGCAGCTGAACTATGTAGGCTGAAAGCAGCTGGATAATCTTTCTCAGTCTTAACAATCTCTCTCTGCTTTTTATTATTCTAATATCTTATCTCATATTTTGTCCACAGATAAGCAGACCAATATCAGAATCTCGCATACCTTGCCTTGCTTCCAAGCTCCTCTTCGATCCTTAAAAGACGGTTGTATTTTGAGGTCCTGTCTGAGCGGCATGGGGCACCGAGCTTGATCTGGCCGCAGCCAATGCCAGAGGCAAGGTCAGATATGAAGCTGTCTTCTGTCTCACCAGACCTATGGCTTACCATGACCTTCCAGCCATGGTCCATCGAGAGCCTTGCTGCTGCAAGGGATTCAGTCAATGTGCCGATCTGGTTGACCTTAAGCAGAAGGGCGTTGCATAGCCTTTTTTCAGCAGCAGAGATTATCCTCTTGGTGTTTGTCACAAGCAGGTCATCGCCCACTATCTGGAACCTTGCCTTTTTCATGAGCGCTGAAAATGAGCTGAAGTCATCCTGTTCAAAAGGGTCTTCGATCGAGATGATATTATACTTGTTTGAGAGCCTGATATAGTGTTCAGCAAGCTTTTCAGATGTGAACTGCTTATGCAGCAGGTATATGCTGTTCTTGTTGTAGAACTCGCTTGCAGCAGGGTCGAGCGCGATCGAGATCTTCTTTTCATAGCCTGCTTCATTTATAGCTTTTGTTATAAGTGTGAGAGCCTCTTCAGCCTTTGTAAGCGGCGGTGCAAACCCCCCTTCATCACCCACGTTTACAGCGGACTTGCCGTATTTTTTTTCGATTATGCCCTTTAGTATATGATAGGTTTCAGAGACAAGCTGTGCAGCCTCAGAGAAGCTCTTTGCCCTGTTGGGCACGACCATGAACTCCTGCATTCGGAGCTTTCCACCTGCATGCTTTCCGCCGTTTATTATGTTGCAGAAGGGCACAGGCAGAAGCAGCCTTTTGTTCTTGTAAAGCGCTGCTATATGTTTGTATAAGGGCATCTTTTTGCATTCAGATGCAAGCCTTGCTGCAGCCATGCTCACGCCAAGTATTGCATTGGCGCCAAGCCTTGACTTGTTTTCAGTATTGTCAAGGGCGATCATCGCATTGTCTATCTCCTTCTGTGCGCAGGCGTCCATGCCTTTGAGGCTCTTCTCGATGATCTTCACGTTTTTTAATGCCTTCTGGACCCCCTTGCCCATGTACCTGCTGCCGCCGTCCCTTAGCTCATGGGCTTCATGGATCCCTGTGCTGGCGCCGCTTGGTACTATTGCACTTGCGTTCTTATCTTTGGAGAAGATCTGGACCTCTACAGTGGGATTGCCCCTTGAATCAAGAACCTCTCTTGCTTTTATCTTAGTGATCTTACATGCCAAAAAGATGTCACCCATCAGCCTTTGTGTTTGTCAATCTTATAAGAACTCTGTTTAAATAATTTTTGATTTTGTTTGTCTTTCTCTTATCTTTTCTCTGCCGCCCTTGTAGCTGATCCTGTTGTATCTCCTGCACCTTGTGCAGAAATAGCTGATGGTCTTCTTGTTTGTGCGCACCCTGCAGTTCTTCCCAGGCAGGAGATAGGCATAGCAGTATCTGCAGAACTGCCTCCTGTAAACCGATGGGATCCTTATGCCTGCTTTCATGGCTATCCTTCTTGCGGAATTGACATTCCTGTCAGAGAGCTGCGGAGAGATCTCAAATGACTTCCTTGCCTCTGAGAACAGGTTTCTTATGCTTTCTGCTGCGATTGATTTTGCCTGTTTTTTTGCAAGGATGCTCTTGTTCTTCTTTCTCATGTTCTTCTTTCCCATGGCTGCTGCCTTGTATTACTTGGTTATAGATGCCTTTTGGCAGTTGTTGGACCAGTATAGTGATAATTAATCAGTATAGGGCAGAGTACTGATTTATAATATAATTGATATATATGATTGATGTATACGGATTGTTAACAAAATATTTAAATAGAAGCGCGGGTTTTTAAAAAATTAACGGATTCAAGATGTCAGAGGAAAATAACAGTAAGGTGCCAAGCCATGTAGGCATAATAATGGACGGCAACAGGAGGTTCTCCAAAAGGCTAATGATGAGTCCATACAAAGGCCATGAATGGGGTGCAAAAAAGATACGCGAAGCCCTTGAATGGTGCAGGGAATGCGGCGTGCGCGAGCTTACCCTATATGCTTTCTCAATACAGAATTTCAACAGGCCCAAGGCTGAGTTTGACTATCTGATGGACCTCTTCAGGAAAAATTTTGACGAGCTCAAGGATGACAAGAGGATATATGAGAACAGGATTCGGGTAAATGTTATTGGAAGGATAGGCATGTTTCCTGATGATGTTGGGCAGAAGATGCGTGAGATAATGGAGCTTACAAAGGAGCATGATGCGTATATATTGAATTTTGCAATGGCATACGGAGGCCAGGAAGAGATAGTCGATGCTGCAAAGCGGATAGCAGAGCAGGTCAGGGAAGGCAGGCTTGACATAGATGATATAGACAAGAAGACTTTTTCTATGAACCTTTATCTATCTTCTGAGCCAGACCTTATAATCAGGACAGGTGGTGAGAAGCGCACAAGCAACTTCCTTGCGTACCAGTCTGTTTATTCTGAGCTATTTTTTGTTGACAAGATGTGGCCTGAGTTCGAAAAGAAGGATTGGGCAGCCATACTTGAAGAATACTCAAAAAGGGAGCGGCGTTTTGGCGCAGGCTCTTTTAATGACATTAAGCAGGCATAATCTTATCACTGCATAATCTTATCTACGCATGATTTAATCCAAGAATGGTTCTATATATCGCTTCTTGTTTTCTATCGCTTCTTGTTTTCTATCTATTGGCTTCTTATCTTTTGCTGAATATTTTATGCAATATCTCCTACTAAGCGTAACATTTATAAATACTAATTCGACATTAGAGCCCATAAGTGTTATATGTGCCATATGATAGGTAAATAGGTGCTATGTATGTGCAATATATTATACAATGTATATCCAAGAAAATATCCCTGAAAAGAGAGGAAGATTCCATAAAATGGGAAGCCAAGCAAAGATACTGGTTGTCGATGACTCAAAATTCATGCGCAACATAATAAAAGAGACCTTGGTCCAGATAGGTTATGGACAGATCCTTACCGCAAGTACTGGAACCGATGCTCTTGAGATCTGCAAGCTTAATATGCCAGACCTTATACTTCTTGATGTAAATATGGTCGATATGGATGGCATTACACTGCTAAAGCAGATAATAGAGTTTAATCCAGACGCAAAGTGCGTCATGGTCTCTGCTATCGACCAGGTCAAGGTCATAGAGCTGGCCAAGAAGATAGGTGCTGTAGATTATCTGAAAAAACCGTTTGATGCAGACGAGCTGGTGCAGGTTGTTCATAAAGTGTTAGGAGATGATGCTGATGGTTAAGCTGACAAAGCTTGAGAAGGATGCATTGAATGAGATAACTAACATGTGCTCATTTCATGCCTCAATGGCGCTTGAAGCGATCACAGGGAAGGCTGTTGAGCTGGATATCAAGAGCAAGAACATAGACTCATACATTGTATCCTTGGGAGAGCGGCAGCAGGAATCCGACAAGGATCCTGTCATGTTCCTCGGCATATACTCCTATATCGAGAGAGGTAACATCGACGGGAATATAGTGATAACCTTCAAGAAGGATACAGCGCTTAGGCTTTATGACTTCATGATAAAAAAGCAGGTGGGGACTACTAAGCTTGTGGATGATTCAGTGAGGAACGTGCTGTCTGAGCTTGGCAACATGGTTTCAGGGCAGATGCTTGGTGTTCTCAACAGGTCTCTTGGCGTTGAGGCTGTTCATTCAGTGCCGACAATAGTGCATTCATTTGGGGATCACATATATGATTATGTATATTTCAACATTGAAGACAAGAACAAGAGGGCGATAATAATCAATGTTGACACAAAATTCAAGTTTTCAAACCTGATAATAGATGGCCAGATAATGCTGCTCTTGAGCCATAAATCATTCAGTAGCCTGCTTAAGATGATTGACAAGATGTCAAAAGGCTAAGATGGAGACGAACAAAATTTTAGAAGAAAACCAAGCATTGCTTTTTGTGATCAGTCCTGATAATTACCAGACTTTTGTCAAGGACTTTGCAAAGAACTACATGAACAAAGGCGTATCCTGCTACATCACTCTTGGAAGGCCATACCAGTCGCTGGTAAACAACCTGAAAAAGATGAAGGTGGATACAGATTCCATATTCTTCATAGACACATCGACAAGGATGGCGAGCATGACGCTCTCGCAGCAGGACAACTGCCTCTTTATAGAGTCGCCTTCAGCCCTAACTAACCTTTCGATCGCGATGAACAAGGTAGTTGAGACCTCTGATCCTAAATACATCCTTTTTGACAGCCTGTCGACACTTATGATCTATAATCCTGAAAAGGTGATAATCAAGTTTGCGAAAGATATCATAAACAAGGTAAGGGCGACAAATACGAAGATAGTCCTCTTATGCCTCGACGGCAAGGACGAGGTGAATATCATCGAGAAGATCAGCATGTTTGTTGATAAGATGGAGCACATATGAATGTTATGATGCTCAATAGTCTAAAAAAATGAGGAGGAACAAAAAATGGGAATTCAAAAGCGGGCACAGGCTGCTACAGAGTATCTTATAATTTTGGCTGTGGTGATTGTTATAGCATTGGTTGTTGTAGTTGCGATGGGTAAGTTTCCCGGAATCGGAAAGAGCACAGTCGGAAGAAGCAGTGCAGCTTACTGGTCAACACAGGACGTTGCCATAACTGATTTTGCAGTTTCTGAAGGAGGAGATGACACTTTTGTAGTGAAGAACAACATGAGAAACCCTGTTACGATCAACACATTTAACATTGGCGGAAAGAACCTTTCAGAGACCTCAGGCGGGCAAAAGACCATAGGTCCAGGTGGATCTGCAACATACACAGGAACTGTTGCGACTGATCTGACATGCTTTGCAGGCCAGAGCTTTGTTTTCAGTGTCAGTGTCACTTATACTGATTCGAACACAGGAGCAACCTATGATTTCACTGGAGAAGGGATGAAGCTTGAAGGCACATGCGCAAATTAGTTAGATGCATTAGTTAGATGCAGATGATTTTATTTTTTATTGTATTTTTTTATTGTTATTTTATCTTGATTTAAGGATATCTTGAAATGAAGAAGCCTTTTTGCATTTTTTACAGAGAAGCTTTTTCATAT
>JAFGRM010000046.1 GCA_016935125.1 Candidatus Woesearchaeota archaeon | reverse complement strand
GCTCCAGTACGATACTGAATTTGTATACAAGATAAACAGTCAAATACAACAGAACTTAAGAAAATGGCATATGCGGGGAGGAGGATTCGAACCCCCGTAGGCACTAAGCCAACAGGTCCTAAGCCTGTCCCGTTTGGCCACTCCGGCATCCCCGCAAAAATAAGTATCTTTATATATTACTTATTAAGGTCAAAGTATCTTTATATATTACTTCTTGAGGTAATAAAGTAAGTTTATAAGTGAACTTGCTTCTATAACCTGCACTGTTGTTGAAAGATTCAGCAGATTGTTTATAAAGCTTATGGTAAGCTAGCATTAAGGCAGTAATGCAAGAACAGTAAAATCATAAGAACAAAAGGAGCACAGCCACACTTGTGTAAAATCACTGTTAAACCCTGGATACCCATATTTAAGCAGGGTTAAGAGAGATTACTTTCACACAGTAACAACAAGCCCGAAACCCCTGATTTTAAGGGTTTCAGGGGATTTAAAGCAAAAGATGAAGTTTTGAAGGCGACAATGTTGCGAAAAGTTTATAAACCAACTGAATCACAATCGTCAATTGCAGTAAATGTACCTGTAGGTATATCTATAGGTAACACTGTAGAGATGAAATAATCTCGGATGGCCTAAATTTAAACACGGAGGTGTTGATAAATGAAAGTGAGAAAGGCAATAAAGAAAATCGCAGCCTTGACTGGAGCAACCCTTATGGGAGCTACTATGATGGGCGGTGCGATGGCTGCCGACCTCAGCGAGTACCCAAACATGTTCATCAAAGATGGACAGTTTGACGGAATTCTCGTAATAGGGGAAAACGCAGACGCAATAGACAATATGGGTGTCACAAATATAGCAATGGCACTCCAGGCTGCAGCTGTCACAAGGACAGAGATCTGCTCAAGCGCAACAGCAAGCACTACAACAGTAAGTGAAGGCGTGAAGATACAGACAAGCAGCAACAAGTTCAACTTTGGAGAGGACATGGAAGACATCATGCCAACTCTTGATGATGGAGACCTTCCAGAAGTGCTTGCAACAGAGACATATGACGAGAGCGAGGGCAACACAAAGAACGATGTAGAGTACACCCAGAGGATAGACTTTACCAATGGCACAGGCATACTCCAATATGCACAGGATGACGACGATGCACCAGCAGCTCAACCTTATGTGTTCTTTGATGACGGAGCAGGAAAATTTGCATACACATACACCCTTGAGTTCGATACTCCTGTTGAGTTTGACAACGTAACAAGCGGTGAGAATGCAGATGACCTTGAGTCAACAACACTCAAGATACAGGGCCAGACATACACCATAACTGATGCGCATTTCCATGCAACAACAGGTGTACTGGACAAGGTCACCATGATGGTCGGTGAGACAATCATGTGGATGAGTGAAGGAGACCAGATCACAAAGACGATCGACGGTACAGACCACACTATCAAGATGGTCGATGTCGCAGACTCAACACCTGCATCATGCGGTTTTGAGATTGACGGAACATCAATCTGGATCGACAAGGACAAGACCGAGACAGTAAGCGGCGTCACTGTAGGTGTCACAGATGTTAAGACTGTGCACGCAAAAGACTATGACGCAGACATCTGCAAGGTCAACCTTGGAGCAAGCGAGCTCATCCTAGAAGAAGGCCAGGAAGTGAACAAGGACGGCAGTGATGTCGACGGTTCAGATGTGACACTTTCATCTGCTGACCCAAGCACAGGCGGCTCATGGACAGGAATAACCATCACATGGCTCCCTGACGACAACATCTATCTCTCTGCAGAAGAGGACAACAACGAGATACTGGACCCAGTGTTCGGAAATTTCAAGTTTGTCTTTGGTGGAGTTGTCGCTGACTATGAGCAGATAACATTTGATGTCTCATCTGAAGACGGTGACATGAAGTTCGTGAACACTGACGGAAAAGAGGTCACTATTCCGCTTGCAGCAGATGAAGCGACTGACACGGTCTACTTTGGTAAGGGCATAACAGCTAACAAGAGGCTTTATTTCGGTGCAGGGCACAACACAACCCTTGCTGACATGACTGATGCAACTGCCTCAACAGCAAACTGTATGCTGAACGCTGACAATGATGTCAGGAACTGCGAAGGCGCAATGTGGCTGCTTGTCACAGGAAAAGAGGCCCATGTCATAAAGCTCAAAGACATTGATGTAGGCAATGCAAAGATCGACTTTGAGGATCTGACATACGGCACAACAGACACAGGCAATGACTACACTGCAGGTACAGATACCCCTATCTACATAGCAGGTATAGGTACTGTCAATGTGTATGTCAACAGCAACGCAGACAACGCAACAGTCGGTATCAGCAATGGTGTAGCACCAACAGCTGCTGAGACAAAGTACGGCGCAAAGATTGAAGGCATTGCAAGCGCAGCTGACAGGAACAACGTGACTGTCAAATGGAAAGAGGAAGCAGGATCAGGCGGAACAGCATCTGACATTGAGATGACAATTGTCTATGACGATGGTTCAGATGACAGCCTTGAGATTGAAAACCCTGTATTCACTCTTGGCGCAGGCACAGAGTACGGCGCATTGAACTTCGATGCTGATGACGACGACAACAAGATATATGCAACCAACAACTATGGTTCATATATCGAGTTTGACAGCAAGAACAGGGACAGCCTTGTCATAAACCACCCATCAAAACAGGTTTATGCTGAGCTTTATGTCACACCAACTGGTGCAGCTGTAACTGTAAACGATGGCAGCAGTGCTGGATGCCAGGTCAGTGAGACTGTGAACAAGATTCCGTCAAGCGTCAACAAGTTCGACAAGGACGTAACTGACGTAACTGCACAGAACATCATCACAGTCGGCGGACCATGCGCAAACAGTGTCACATCAGCTTTGATGGGCAACCCTGAAGTCTGCTATGAAGGCTTTGAGGCTGGACAGGCAATGATCAAGCTCATCGAGAGCGGTGACAAGGTCGCACTGATCGTTGCTGGAGCATCTGGTGAAGATACTTGGAGAGCATCCAAGATCATGCAGAACTATGATCAGTATACACTTACTGGCAAGGAAATGGTTGCAACAACTGTAAGTGAAGCTGGACTTTCTGTAACACCAGTAACTGTGACAGAATAAACCGGAAAAAATTATTTTTTCCTTTTTTTATTTTTATTTATCTGATTCTCAAATCTTCCTAAAACCTAAAAGATTATCATAGCCTGTAGGTTAACACAAAACTGCTTGTATGCAATTATCAATATGCTATAAATTCTCAAGATTTTATAAATAGCTAGATACATTACATAATAGAATCAGTTATATAGAGTATATTATAGAATCAGCTGTACACAGAATAAAAGATATTATGCTTTACCCTTGTAACCCTTGCCTTAACCTGCTTTTCTGACTGGAAAGGATCCTTTGACAAGAAAAAGCTGTCAGGACAGTTCCTGACATGCAACAGGCTGCCCTTGGCTCTTGCCAGTATCTCACCTTTCAGTATCCCTGGACAGACAGCAACAGCATCCACCAGCTCGCCTTTGCAAAACAGCTTTTTCTGCTTTTCAGTCTTATGTATATTGAAATCCTCACTAGTGAGGATGAGCTTTACTGAATACCTCTTTTCAAGGGCATTTAGCCTGGAATAAAATGTCTCCATGGGCATAGCCTTTGCAGGCCTTTTTCCACGCTTGTATTCAAGGTAATTCTGGATTCCTATCAAAAGACCATAATCCTTTGCAAAGACAATGAGCTTTTCTATCTCATTATCATTTATCCCTGGAAGCCAAAGGGGTGCAACCAGAACCTTAACGCCTTTACGAGCGCCTTTTTCTGCAATATATCTTGAGATCTCAAGCGCATTCTGCGGGCTGTATCCGCATCCAGCCATCTTTCTTGCGATAACAGGATCAACAGCATTGACTGATATGTTGAACTGTGTCATGCCAGCACTGATAAGCGCATCTGCAAGACTCTTGTTAAGAAGCACAGCGTTTGTATCGATCGAGATCCTATTTACCTCTGGTATAGCATCGATGTCTCTAACAAGCTCAGGAAGCGGCTTATAGAGCAGGGGCTCGCCCTGCGGCCCTATATGAACCTCAACATCATCGCACCTCTTGGAAAGAACCAGTTTCTTCAGCTCTGACACAAGATAGTCTTTTTCAACAAGGTAATCAACCCTGCCAGATGTGCCTTGCTCAGCAGCATTGTTTGCCCTGTTTGCCCTGCCTGCCCTGCCTGCCCTGCTGGAGATGCCCTCATTGACAGAGCAATATATGCAGTTAAGGTTGCAGCCAGTATTCGGCCTGACCTCTATAAGGTTGGTGTTCCTATCAATAAGCCCGAAATAGTTAGAGCCAAGAAGAGGGATCCCTGAATTCTTATGTACATACACAGTCTTCCTGTTGTTTATCCTATTCCTCAGATTAAGGAAACCTGAATTGATCACTGCTTCAAACCTTCTCTGGGAAGACTTTTCTATCTCTAGTCCTGACTGCTCTGTCAGCCTCCATCTCCCAAGCCTTTGCATATCCTCTGCCTTTATATCAAAATAATAATTATCAAGATACACTGCCCTAAGCCTATCTTCTGTGAGTATGAACTTCAGATCGTTGAATTTGAACTCTATCATATCTTATTCACCATGGGTATCATATCATATGTTCTTTACCATAAGTACAATATCTTCCTCATAATAAGCGTATCACATGCTCTTTATTATAGGTATATCATATCTCCTGACCATATTTTTCCTCATAATAAGCATATCACATGCTCTTTATTATAGGTATATCATATCTCCTGACCATATTTTTTCCTCATCATAAGCAGATCATATGCTCTTTACCATATACGGCCCCTCTCTCCTGTACCCCTGCTTCCTGTAATAGTCCCTAACACCAACACCTGATATCACTACAACCTTTTTTTTGCTGTTCTCTTTTGCTATGGCTTCAGCCTTCTTGAGAAGCCTTTTTCCATAACCTCTATGCTGGATATCATGCCCCTTGGCCTTTTTTCCGAACTCAGCAAGGTCACCGTATACATGCAGCTCTCGTACAAGAGCAGAAGCTTTTGTAATCTCTGGTCTTAGCGTCTGGCCTGGCAGCCTCAGCCTGCAGAATCCCAGCAGGATATCCTGCTCCTTGTCCTCAACAGATATGAAGAACTCCTTTCCGCTAGATGCATCATACTCCCTTACAATTATATCTACCTTTCCTGGCCTTAATCCTTTTGTCTTATACACATGCCCTGCTTCCCTACAGCGGATACACCTGCAGCCATGGTTCAGCCTGTCTATATACTGCCTGAGATTTGTCCGGTCAACACCGGCAGTGATCATGTTGCTTGGGATATCACGCTGTACGCGCATGATCCTCACGTATTCTGGAACATATCTCTTGAACTCTGCGATGAGAACTGCTGCCTTTTTTGTGCTAAGAGGTGAGAACTTTCCTTTCTCCCACTCATCAAACAACCTTGTGCCCTTAAGCACCATACATGGGTAAATCTTAAGCATGTCTGGCCTAAAGCTGGAATCATCAAATATCCTCTTAAGAGAGCTCATGTCCATCTCCTTTGTAACACCAGGAAGCCCAGGCATCATGTGGTAATTGATCTTAAACCCAAGATCCTTCAGTGTCCTTGTTGCATCTATAGAATCCTGGACTGAATGCCTGCGGCCGATATCCTCAAGCACATGGTCGTATACAGTTTGCACACCAAGCTCGACCCTTGTGCATCCAAGCCTGAGCATCTCGTTGCAATGCATAAGCCTGCAGTAGTCAGGCCTTGTTTCAATTGTTAAGCCGACGCACCTTACAACAGATTTTTCATTAGCCGCCTGTTCAGACTCTAATCTTATCGCTCCCTTCTTGCGCGGTTTTAGCTTCATCTCAAGCAATTTCTTCTGGATCCTTTGGGTCCTGTCCTCTAATCCAATGTCCCCTGGAAGCTCGAAAAATTTCCTGAATGCAACTATATCTATGCTGCCATCCCTGTCATAGAAGATAGACGAGAAATCGTTCATCGCCTTGAATGCGAACTTAACAAAATCCTCCTGATAGCCCTGATCAAAACTCGGGAATGTCCCTCCCATTATTATCAGCTCAGCCTTTGCAGGATGATGCCCAGATGCAATATACTGCTCAAGCCGATTCATGACCTGCAGATATGGGTCAAACTCGTTTCTGATCCCTCTTCTTGCTGCAGGCTCTTTTCCAGTATATGACTGCGGAACGCCCTTGCCTGTATTTGAGGGGCACATTATGCACTCGCCGTGTGGGCATGGGTAAGGATAAGACATGATAGCAATTACTGCCACGCCTGAAAGCGTCCTTCCTGGCTTTGTCAAGAGGTATCTCTTGATTTTCCGGATGTCCTTTGCATCAGCATTTAGCAGTACCTCGATATCAGTCGGGATCTTCTCAAGCCCATGCTTTTTGCAGAGAGCCATCTTTTTTTTTGATATGCTGCCCTTGTCTGGCTTTTTTTCCATGATAAAGCCTATCAGCTCCTTATAAAAAGAGACCTGCCCTGCAGACACCTTGCCTAAGCCCTGCTGTGCAGACACCTCTCCTGCAATTTTAGCTGCCATAACATAATTGTATCAGGCAGTTATATAAATATGTTGAGATTGGCTGTTATAAAAGTAGACCATTGAATAGTACTGTAATATCCTTTGACTAATATGAATAATAGAAAGACAACCTTTGACTAATCCTTCTTGGTCTTCTTTACCCCATAGAACTTGTTCCGTTTCTGGATGAAATCCTTCCAATCATCGTATACGTCATCATTTGAGCGTGTCTTGTCTTCCATATTACAAATCCTCATAAAATCATCATAATATCTTGAATAATATTATCATAATACCATATAGGTTTCGAGCTTGTTATGTCTTGTTTTCTTATACTCCTTATTTTTATATTTTTCTAAATCATGATCTTATAAACATCATAATCTT
>JAFGRM010000045.1 GCA_016935125.1 Candidatus Woesearchaeota archaeon | reverse complement strand
AGCATTCAACATCGACAGGCTGATACGAAAGGGAATTGATATGATTCTGATTCATATCAGAATCATGAGGGTTTCATATTAGCCTCAAAGCCTTTTTTAAATCTCATTTCAATTAAGTATTGAAAAACCAAGTTTATAAAAGTTTCGTTAAAGTGGATATATTACGCTTCTATAAGATATGTTTTTGAAAACAAGGATTAATCCAGTAGGGTGTTTGAAAAATCAAAATCATTAAATAAGCATAATAATTCTTTGCAGGTATGCAGATAACATTCCTTGGGACCTCTGCGATGGTTCCGACAAAAGATAGGAACCACTTTTCGTTCTTCTTAAGCTACAAGAACGAGGGCATGCTCTTTGATTGTGGTGAAGGGACACAGCGGCAGCTGCGGATCGCAGGAATCAGGCCATCAAAGATTACGCGCATATTCATAAGCCATTTCCACGGCGACCACATACTGGGGCTGCCTGGGCTTCTTCAGACCATGAGTGCCTCGCAGTATGAGGGGAAGCTGAAGATATACGGGCAAAAAGGGCTAAAGAAGCTTATCAAAAGCATAATGGAGATCTTTGTATACGACAACAGGATAGACCTTGAGATAATAGAGATAGAGAAGACAAGGTTCCTTGATACCAATGATTTCTCTGTGGAAGCCTATGACCTGGACCACAGGGTGTTTTGCCAGGGCTTTAGGTTTATTGAGAAAGACACTCTCAGGATCAACATGAAAAAGGCAGAAAATCTCGGCCTAAAGCAGGGCCCGCTCCTGGGCAGGCTTCAGAACAACCATGCGATCGAGTTCAAGGGCAGGACCATAAGGCCTAAAGACGTAACATATACTGTCAAGGGCAGGGTAATAGGGTATATAGCAGACACAATCATGACAGAGAACTGCCTAAGAATCGCAAAGGACGCTGACATCCTCATATCTGAATCCACCCATGCATCAAAAGAAGAGGAAAAATCAAGGGAATACAAGCATTTCACTGCAAAACAGGCAGCATATGTCGCGCACCAGGCAAACGTAAAAAAGCTCATCCTCACTCATTTCTCACAGCGCTACAAGGACGTAAACGAGGTTGTACAGGACGCTGTCGATATCTTTCCGGATACTGTTGCATCATATGATTTTATGAAGTTAAAGCTCTGAGCCATAACAGCAAAGTTAAGCTATGGCAAGAAGCCTTCTTGGTTAGGCCATTTACGATCATGCATAATATGCCCTGGAATCTAGATCATTTTTCTCTGAGCATACCAAAATCAAAACACCAAAACCAAAAGAGGCAGCACCTAACAAGGCAAGGCTTATATATTCTGCGCAATACCCATTGCGCATGAAAGAAAAAGCTGCAAAAGATGGCAGGAAAAAAGCAGGCAAGCCAGAAGATGCAAGCACAGCAGCAAGCTCTACAAAAGGCGTTGCCTCAAGGTTTGCCCATGCCAGGCTTACAGTGAGGTATGCAGTCGCAATATTCCTGCTTGTGGTAGGTGTTATACTTAAGGATTTAGGGGCAGAAACACTGCCTTATGCAATAGTCACTGTTGCGATGCTCATGTTTGTGCTCTCATCATTAAGGTCATTTGCAGAAGGCGGGCTTTCAGGTGATGAGAAGACACTTCTTGCAGAGTGCAAGGCACACAGGATATCAATGCTCATGCTCTTCATATGCACATTTGTATTCTTTGCAGTACAAATATTCAGGCCAAATAACTATGACATGTTCATGGTCTTCTCACTGCTTGTCGGGATCATTGTCCTTTCCTACATATCAACATTTTATCTTCTTCTCCGCCGGTACGAAAGATACTGGACAAAATAGCTGTAAATATGAAGATGTAGAAAAATATTGATAACATATGAGATATTCAATAACATAGGATATATGAGATAGTAAAGGATAAGATATATGAAGTAGATAAAAGATAAGTCTGATAAAACCAGATGACAATAAGATACAATCCCTTCTTAGCCTGCTTTTTTGTCTTTGCCTTGTAGACCCTGGCATTATTTACCGCTTATTTTAAATAATACGCTGTTTTTCACAGAAGCATGAGATATCTGCTTATCAGGCCCCCTTTAGAGGAAGTCTTTCCTCTGCTTCCTGAATTTACAGACAGGGTAATCTACAAATACATGGCAGTTGAAAACGCGATAGAATACGGTATCCCATACGGGCTTTTAAAGATTGCAAACTACCTTCAGATCAAAGGGCATGAGATCAGCTTCCATGATTTCGGGCCATGGTCAGAGAATCCGCTTGAAGTTAATTACCATGAGTACGGCCACAGGCACCCCGGGATGAGCAAAGGCTCAATAAGATATCCTGTCTACCTGATAGGAAAATCGCTTTATGAGATAAAAAAGACCCTGGAGCAGGAAAAAGAGCCAGATGAGATATACATAACAACCAGCATGACATTTCATGCAGATTCTGTCTCTGAGATGACAAAGATATGCAGGGAAATCTTCCCTAACGCTAAAATCACGATAGGTGGCATATATGCGTCACTCTGCCCTGAGCATGCCAAAAAAAACTCTGAAATAGACAATGTTTTTATCGGCCCTTTTTGGGATGCAGATGACTTTGATTCTGACATCAGCATGCTCGGCTACGACCCTGGGTATTACATGTACAAGAGCACAAGGGGATGCCCGAACAGGTGCAGCTATTGCGCAGTCCACATGCTGGAAGGCAAGAAGATGGTGTTCAGGGACCCGAAAAAGACTGCTGAAGAGATAATCAATGCACACAGGAAGATGGGGATCAGAAGATTTGTCGCATCCGAAAGCAACCTTCTTGTCAACAGCAAGAACCATTTTGAGAAGATCCTTGACATGATTATCGAAAGCAAGATAGATATAAGGCTTGAAGCGCCAGAGGGCCTTGCTCCAAAGCTGCTCACACCAGGGCTCTTGAAAAAGATGCACAAGGCAGGCTACAGGAAGCTCAACATCCCGCTTGAGTCTGCAAACGACAAGACAAACCTTGAGAGGTTCCACAGGTCAACAACTATTGATGATTTTGAAAAGGCGATAGCTGACATCCTTGATGCAGGTTTCAACAACAATGACTTGGGCGTATACTGCCTAATAGGGATGCCTGGCCATGAATTAAGAGAGCAGGTCATGGGCATAATCAAGATATGGAAGATGGGCCTAATGCCGTTCCTGACATTCTTCACGCCGATACCTGGAACAGAAGAATATGAAAACAACTACCACCTGATAAAACACAAGAGCCTGTCTGAGCTCCACCCGCACCTGTTCCCTTTTGCAGGAAAAGAGTTCAGCGTAAGGGATATGGAAGACATGTTCTGCCTTATGATGTCTATGCATGCGCTTGAGAGGATGCAGTACCTAAGGCCTGATTCAAGAGTAAGGACTATTATCTTCCATGAGCTTGAACGCGACATCTGCTTCAGGAGAGCGACGATACAGCACATGCTATATGGCAGCATCAGCAAGAGCGAGGCTGATATAATATCCAGCCTGCTAAAGATTCATGGTATGGCCCAAGGGCAAGGGCAGAGAGATGATGAAGACAAGCCTCTTCTTATCCATTATTACATGAAAGACTATGAAAAAAAACAGCAGGAATACAACCCTCCATTTATAATAAAAAATCAGCTCTGCATCCATAAGGAGTTTACTGGCTTCATAAAAAGCATACAAGAGCATGCTGATGTGACAGCAGAGCCATACATGCCATGCATAAATGGGTCAGGCAGAGCCAGCTATAAAAGGATAGTTGACCTGTTCAGCCTGCTTTACATGACAGATGCTGAAATCTCAGACTACCTGGAAAAGCTCCATAGAAACAAGGCAGTAAATGAGCTAACTCTCAGGCTCTGGAACAAGGATACTGCAGACCAACTCAGGAAAAATATGGAATTCCAGGACAATACTGGGAAAAAAAGATGCCTGATTGCACAATTCAACAGGGATGATATAAAAACTCTACTAAAAGAGCATGGATTCATGGTAAGCGAACTCTTCAAGACAAAGAGTTTCGGCTATGCTGTAGCACATAAGGAGATCGCAAGGGCTTGATGATGCATAATATATCTAAGAGATCATATACCTAAGACATTAAGATATTGGAATATATTGTTTATAGGATATGATATATTTTTATACCCCTTTGCTTTGAAAGGTTCAACCACATGGTATGCAGTGATTTTCAGTGAGAACATGGAACAATCAAAAGAAGAGGGCATGATTAGGTCAGTATTCAAGAAAGACATCAGCAGCATAAAGAGGATAGATTCCCTGACAAGCTCGCTTTTCGCTGTTGTTCTTGAAGACAAGAAGCAATACATTATCAAGTTCTATAAAGGAGAAGAAGCATACCTGAACGAGACCACTGCGTATGACATACTGCACAAGAGCAATAAGGCAAAAGATATACCTTTGCTTCCGCTTCTCTGTTCAGGGAACCATGCTGAACAGAACATAAGCTATGCTGTATTCCCAAAAACCACACCAATATCTCTTTTTGATATCCTAAAAGATAACAGCAACCTTTACCTTGCCCAGGAGGCAGGAAAGATACTCTCACAGCTGCATTCGATTGAACTAAGCCAAGAAGAGAAAAAGAACATAAAGAGCTTCGGCCCTGAAGAAAAGGCTGTCCGAGAGTTCTCCTTGACAGCTGATATCCTGGAAAAAAAGGGCATAATCAAAAAAGAGAACAAGGAAGAGCTGTTGCTCCTCTTCAAGAATGTGGTCAGGCAAAATACATCTAGCTCGCTTGTACATGGAAACCTTCATCAGTGGCAGTTCCTTTGTGACAATAACCAGATCAGGGCATTGATGGACTTTGAAGCCTGCCTTATAGGGATGCCTGAGATTGATATCATCAAGGCAGAGCTTTTCCTTAGGATATTCAGCCCGGGAGCAGTGAACCATTTCCTGAAAGGCTATGGCAGCCTGCCGTACTCTTACTATAACACAAGAATACCACTTGTCGCATACTGGCTTGCGATGTCAACAATGGAGCATATCAAGACAGGAAAAGATGAGTTCTCAATATTTCCAAGGCTTCTTGAAAACTTCTTTAAATAGGAACAAGGAGCAGGATACAGAAAGGCTAAAGCTGCACTTGACAATAGCTCAGGGTATGACCTCATAATCCTGGAAAGACTCAAGATCAGTTATCCTGATCCTTCCTGATTCCATTTCACGCTTTAGCTCTGGTGCAACTGCCTTTAGCTCCTTGACAAGATGCCTTACTAGTTAGATTATTTATAATCATAATTAAGGCTTAAAAAGAACAATCTTCATCTCCAACTTATGTTAAAACAAGAAACCAAAATATTATATACTAACAAGGCAAGGCTTATATATTCTGCGCAAACACCAAATGTGATATCTACCAAAGAAGAAAGATAAGAATTGGAAGAAGATGCTTGCAGAAAGATACTGAACTATTAAATTAATATCTAAAAACAAGAGAACTAACCCAAGATGAAGAATAGAGCTAACCCAAAATGAAGAATAAGACCATTTTGATAACAGGCGGAGCAGGGTTTATTGGTAGGAACCTTGCAGAAACGCTTTCTAAAGACAACAAGGTGATCATATTAGACAAGAATAAGATAAAAGCTGATATAAAACATTGCAATATTACTTCTATTTGTGCAGATGTAAGGAAAAAAGGCTGGTTTTCCAGGATAAAAAAAGCCGACTGCATATTTCATCTGGCAGCGACTGTTGGTGTCGATTATGTAGCAGCACACCCGGAAGAGACAAGAAGCACAGAAGTCCTTGGGATGAGGAACATCATTGAGTTTGCAAGAAAAAAAGGTGTCAGAAAGATAGTATATTCATCCACCTCTTCAGTCTATGAGGCGATAAAAAGCCCTACAGCATATAATACAGCAAAACTATATTCTGAACAATTGCTCAGAAATTCCAGACTGACGTACTCCATAATCCGGCTTTTCAATATCTATGGAAGATATCAGAAAGATAAGATGGTTGTCTCCAAATTCATAAAGAACGCGCTTGCCAACAATGATATTATCATCTACAGCAGCGGGAGCCAGACAAGAGATTTCACATATATAGATGATGCGACAAAAGCTATCATAAGGGTTGCAGAATCTTCAAAAACAGACAACAGAACAATAGACATAGGAACTGGGCAAGAGACAAAGATAATCGACCTTGCCAAGATCGTGGTCAAGCTTACAAAGTCAAAATCAAATATTAAGAAAGGAAAAATCCCGAAACAAAGAGAAGATTATGAGGTCAGAAACAGGGTAAGCGACCCAAAAAAGCTGAAAAGCCTTACTGGGCTCAGTTGTTCCACAAACCTAAGGACAGGGATCAGCAAAATTCTAGAGAACGGCGATTAATGCAAAGATTGCTGAGCTGGATACAAAAGGTCTTCAAGAAAGTTCCATACAGAGATTGTCAACAATACTAAACATATAAGCAGGCCGTTGTATATGTTGAATAGGAACAGTGGGAAGAAGCATGATACAAACATAAGATAGATTGAATATCTAAGGACTGCATAAGACTTTTTCAGGCCTATTCTCTGGACCCATGTATCTGTCCTTGTCAGCCTATCGTTGTTGAAATCCTCTATATGATGTATAACATCACTTATGAACGCTGGCAGGAACAGCCAGAACATAAGAAATATACCAAGGATAAAAGGCGCATGAACAATATAAATGAACATTGTAAAAGGAAGCGTACCTACTGTTGTTGCTGAAACAATCACTCCTAACAGCCCCCTTTCCTTGAACCTAAGTGGCTTCAATGAATAAAATGTTGCGAAAAATAAGTATGCCAAGCCTATAAAAGCTATGTACATATCAAAAAACAAGAATGGGATGATCAAGGTGAAAATGCCTGAGATTATTACCAGTGAGTATATCATCTTTTTTGATGATGTATTAAACATCATGTTCTTGCCTGTGCGGACATCATCTTCCTTATCTGCAAATGAGTTGATGATAAAACCATACAATAAGCCAAAAAAGATATAAACCAAAAATACAAGATAGATGATGATCCTTTCTTTACTCAAACCCATAAGCAAAAGCACTATAAGACATGCAATATTCACAAAAAAAAGATTCTCAAACCACTCAATAACCCGAATGACCATGATTAAATCCTTAAATGATTTTAAAAGCATAACTACCTAAAAAAGATGCTGTCTTAAATAATTTGTCAAAAAATATGATGTGATCACCTGTAGGTATGGTGCAATAAACTATATGCCTGATATTTCAAGCATAAAAGATGTGATAAAATATATGTATGAACATACAATTGGCCATTAATATTATCTTTTATGAATATATTTACTAATTGAATTGTATTTAAAAATCATTTCACAACCATGACACAAATGTGAATTTAATGATAACATCTCTTTTCGTAAATTATTGAATTTTTCTCCATAAAAAATTTGTTCAATATCTTTATGTTTAATATTGCCAACAATATTCTTTCCTTGATGAAGGTGACTGCAACAAGAATAAACATTACAATCATAATCGATTAAAATTTCATCGCAAGCAAAACAAATTACATCATTGTTCTTAAAAAAAGTATCCAATATCTTCTCATGAGATTTATCAATCTTTAAATAATCAAACACCAAATCTAAGTTAAAGATATTATTGGTAACGGCAGAGGAATAATAATTTTTAGATAACAAATTTAAAAATTGCTTTTTATTCTTAAATTTATCCAGTGGTGCGATGAAATTAAAATAAAAATTGTTCAAACCCAATTCTGTTATATAAGTTGCAATATCGTTTAAGTTTTTATAATTAATGTCTTGTATTACTGAATTTGAAACAACCCTGCCTGATTTATACTTATCCCTATTCTTAATGAGGTTTTTCAATGACTTATCGATAAGAGTAAAGGATCCTTCCCCCCTTATTTCATCATTGATTTTTCTGTTATGACCGTCTAAGGAAACTGAAACTTCCCAATCATTTTTCATAAGAATTTCACAAATTTTATTGTTCAAAAGAGTTCCATTAGTCATCAGAACCCCTTTAAAATTATTTTTATTGATTTCTGATATAATTTTTTCAAAATCTTTTCTTAATAAAGGCTCCCCACCGCTTAAAATAATAGTTTTTACACCAAATCTTTTCAACTGAAAAAGTAATTTTTTTATAATATCAAAAGATAAACTATTCTCTTCTTTATTTCTTTTAGCATAGCACATTTTACAATCCAGGTTACAAAGCCTTGTTAGTTTGATCCTAGCTTTAGAAGGGACTAAATATTT
>JAFGRM010000044.1 GCA_016935125.1 Candidatus Woesearchaeota archaeon | reverse complement strand
CAGTTCAAAAATAGCTGCAATCGCAACCAAACCATAAACTATGTTCCCAATTGCGTTCACACCAAAACTAATTATTTCAACCAGGTTTATTCCAAAGATAAATAAGCCCCAGTTCAAACCGCCAACGATCAGTAAGATCTTGGCTATTAAATCTAAAGCATCTCTTGCCATAAGACCACCCCCTATAACCATAATATACGTTTAAGTATATATGTTTATCCATAAAATCTCTTTTTCAAAGATAAAAATAAAAAGAAAATGCCTAAATAATATCACTCACAAACGCTCGTTCCTTAATTTGCCAGACAGCAAACAATTCACAACCCCACCTCAAGCGGAGGGGCATTAACCCCAAATCAGAATAAAAAAACAAAAGCAAAGTAGATGTGTTTTCTTTTTTGAAAAACACAATGCCTACTATAAAAATACCTATTCTTCCTCAGTAAACTCTTCGATTGTGCCCTTGAACTCATCTGGGCTCTTGATAAGCCCTCTTTTTAGGAGGTATTCCTTTGTCAGGATATAGAAAAGCAGGCCCAGGCTCTTCTTGCCCTTATTGTTGCAAGGAATTACCAGGTCTATATTTGTTGCCTGGTTGTTGGTATCACATAACGCAACAACAGGTATCCCCACATTCACTGCATCCCTGATCGCATTCCTGTCTGGCCATGAATCAGTTACAAGAAGCACCTTTGCTTCCATGAAGTTATCTAGCCTGGTGTTGGTCATGATTCCAGGCGGGTATCTACCTGCAAAGGTGTTGACCCCGGTGTATTTCCCAAAAAGGTTTACTGCGTTCCAGCCGTTCTCACGCCTGCTCGCAACCACAATATCTTCAGGAGCATACTGTGAAAAGAACTCTGCAAGGATGCCTATCCTCTCATCTATCTTCTGTAGGTTCAGTATAGCAAGACCATCCGGCCTTGTCTTGTATATGAATTGCTCCATATACTTTGTCCTGAATTTTGTCCCAATGTGTATCCCTGCCTTAAGATACTGTTTTGTCGGCACTAAAAACTCTTCTTCAGCCATCTTGATTTCCTCCGTTGAAATTATCTGATCTATCCTAAATTTTCATTAACCTTAATTATCTTCATACCCTTTTATCCATGTATCTGCGTATTGCTCTTTTTCTTGTCCTTATGCTATATTGCAGCACAACCTGCAGTTTATATAATATAACGGATAATATAAATAAAAATGTGGATGCAACACACCATGTCTGTAACATAATGCAATAAACTGCAATAAGCCCAAATCATGAAACTGTCCTGATTATCCTTTTTATAGCCTCAGACAACCTATCTGTCGCTGTAATAGCCTGCAGCAACAGTTCGGCAATATTCACTTGGGTTCTTCATCTGTTTATAAAGTTACTGATTTTGCAGGTCATCGCAAGGTACTGTAAGAACCTTGGGGCTTGCTTTTCACCAGTTCGCCCTCACCCCTTTTTATGCTCTCCCTATTCATTTATGCTCTATTTCATAAATATTTATAAATATAAATCATGTAACCTGGTTATCATGGCATTCACACTTATTAGGACACACAAGAACAACGAACTGGATATATCTGACAATGGTAAAGAGGTCGTGCTCAACGGCTGGGTAAACTCTGCAAGGATTATGGGCGGACTGATCTTCATAGACCTGAGGGATAGGTATGGCCTTACCCAGGTGGTCTTTGACTCGAGCGAAGGCAAGGGTATTTTCTCCCAGGCACAGGGCCTAAAAAAAGAGGAAGTCATCGCAGTCATGGGTATTGTCAGGCCACGGGCAAAAGGGCAGGCAAACCCCAACAGGAAGACTGGAGAGATCGAAGTGATAGTAAAAGCTATCGAGATCCTCGGCAGGGTAAGTGCGCTTCCCATGGACATGGACGAAAATGCCCAGGTGACTGACGAGACCCGGCTCAGGTTCAGGTATCTTGACCTAAGAAAGCGGACTATGCAGAAAAACCTCAAGCTAAGGCATGACATTAAGATGCTTGCGCATGAATACTTCTCAAAAAATGACTTTATCGAGGTAGAGACACCGCTTCTTGTCCGCTCTACCCCTGAAGGCGCAAGGGACTATCTTGTCCCAAGCAGGGTAAACACTGGCAGGTTCTACGCGCTTCCACAGTCGCCACAGCTCTACAAGCAGCTCCTCATGATAGCTGGTGTTGACAGGTATTACCAGATCGCGCACTGCCTCAGGGACGAGGACCTTAGGGCTGACAGGCAGCCTGAACACACACAGATAGACTTTGAGATGAGCTTTGTCAGAAGCTCTGACATAATGGGGTTTGTAAACGGGTTCTTCAAAAAGATATTCAAGGATATACTGGACATTGAGATGGAAGATGCCCCTGTAATAAGCTTTGATGAGTCAATGGAGCGTTTCGGCACCGACAAGCCAGATCTCAGGTACGGGCTTGAGCTCTTCAATATAACAGACGCTGTAAGGGACAGCGCTTTTGGCGTGTTCAATGCAGCAGCAGAGAACAGCGGCGTTGTGAAGGGACTTGTCGCTGACAAGGAATTCTCAAGAAAAGAGATAGATGAGCTCACTGAGCTCTGCAAAGCGTGCGGTGCAAAGGGGCTTGTCGCATTAAAGGCATCAGGCGGCAAGATAGATGGCAGCATCGCTAAATACCTATCTGAAGATGAAAAACGTGAGATCCTAAGATTGTCAGGCGCAAAAGAAAAGGAGTGCTCGACCGTATTCATAGTAGCTGATGATAAGAGCACTGCCAACGCATCTCTTGACAGGCTCAGGCGCGGGCTTGCAGAAAGGCTCGGGCTCGTAAAAAAAGACGAGTTCAGGGTCTGCTGGATAGTTGACTTCCCTCTCTTTGAATGGGACAACGACGAGAAACATTGGTCCCCTGCACACCATATGTTCTCCATGCCAAAGCCAGAGCATATCGAGCTGCTTGAAAAGGACCCTGGCAGGATCAAGGCAGACCTGTTTGACCTTGTCCTAAACGGGACAGAACTGGGCTCTGGCTCGATCAGGATCCATGACCCTGATATCCAAAAGAGGGTTATGAAAGTAATAGGGCTTGATGAGAAGGAAGCAGAGAAAAAGTTTGGGTTCCTGCTTGAGGCCTATAAGTACGGAGCGCCGATCCACGGCGGGATGGGCATAGGGCTTGACAGGCTGGTTGCGCTTGTCGCCGGCCTGACCGACATAAGGGAAGTCATAGCATTCCCAAAAAACAAGGCTGCCCAGTGCCCAATGGACGGGTCGCCTAATGAGATCGACAGCCTCCAGCTAAAGGAGCTTGGCATGAAACTCGACATAGACAAGAAAAAATGAGATACAAACTGGTGTGCTTTGACCTTGACGGGACACTTATCGATGAGACTGAATCCATATGGATAACATTATACGAGCATCTTGGCGTTGACCTAAAAGAAGCGGCAATTACAGCAAACAGGTTCTATGCAGGTGAGATATCATACGAAGAATGGTGCAAAAGCGACCTCAGGCTCCTAAAGGAACACAAATTGAACACTGGAAGCTTCAAAGAGATTGCAGCAAAACTCAAGGTGATGCAGGGCGCACATGAGACTCTCAAGCAGCTTAAGGAAAAGGGCATCAAGCTCGCAGTCATATCAGGTTCAGTTGACACTATCTTTGACCTCCTTTTTCCCAGCCACCCCTTTGACTATGTCTTTATCAACAAACTTGTGTTTGATGATTATGGGAATGTGCAGGACATCATACCGACAGATTATGACTGCGACAAGAAAGGTAAAGGCCTGAAAAGGATTGCAGAAACTGAAGGCATATCTACAAAAGAATGCGTCTTTGTGGGAGACTACAAAAACGACATATCTATAGCAAAAGAGGCGGGGCTTTCAATCGCATTCAACTCAAAGTCAGAAGAGCTGAACAGTGTAAGTGATGTTGTGATCAAAGAGAAGGACCTCTCCCTTATACTTGATCATATCTTATTCTGAAAAAGAACTAGAAGAGATCTGAAAAAAAGGGCCGGAGACTGCCTTCGATGATTTAAGCCAGTGCCTCATCTTTTTAATATTGACAACTTTTAAATACAATTACTGACAGTATAATGTAAAAAGAGATTTGACAGATTCATTTAAATGATAAAAAAACCAATTTTTCAATTAAAAAAGAGCCAAAGATCTAAAAAAGGGGTAAAGGAGGTAAACCGTTGGACTTCATAATAACTCTTCTGATATGCCTGGGGATAACACATCTTATATCATGGGCATTCAGGAAAATCGGCCTACCTAATATACTCGGCCACATGACAACAGGCCTTGTCATAAGCATCCCGTTCTTCAGCAACATCCTGTTCAGCGAACTGAACTCAAAGACACTGTTCTCGTCTCTGGCAAACCTGGGCCTGATATTCCTGCTCTTTTTCATTGGGCTCAAGATAAATGTACACAAGCTGATAGAGTTCTCAAGAAAATCATTGAGCATAGCTTTTATGAGCGCTGCAGTGCCGTTTGTGTTCGGCATGGTCTTTGGAAGGTTAATCGGGCTTGACAATGCTTCTGCGCTTATCCTCGGAGCATGCCTTTCAGTTACTGCAGAGGCAGTCTCAGCGGCAATACTGCAGGAGCTCAGGATGCTGAACACCTACATAGGCACGATAGTCCTTGAAGCTGGGATAATCGATGACGTATTCGAGATCCTTATACTTGCCATAGTAGGGTCGCTTATCAGGAAGACTACAAACACAGGCTCATTCATTGGCGTTGAAAACATATTGATCGATATAGTCCTGTTCATAGCTATAATATACCTTGTCAGGTTCATATTCATACCATTGACCTTCAAGATGCTTGACAAGAAACCCACCCATCATGAGCTTTTTACAGCCTCATTTATTGTCGTGCTCTTGATGGCAGCTATTGCAAACTTCCTCCAGTTGGGGGTTGTAATAGGGGCGCTTATCGCTGGCATCATAGTCAAGCAGACACTCTTAAAAGAGCACAAGGTTGAAGAGGAGACTGAAGTTGTTGATATAATTGAGACAATAACCTTTGGCTTCCTCGAGCCAGTATTCTTCATCTGGATCGCATACACCGCCGACCTCCTTAACCTGATGAGGTACAACAGGTGGTTTCTGATGATAGCAGGGAGTATCATAGTTATCGCAACAGCAGGAAAGCTGCTTGGGGCGATGATAGGCAACCTCTTTGAAGGAGGCACTATAAAAGAGGGTATCTTCATCGGATGGGGCATCAATGCAAGGGGTGCAGTGGAGCTGATAGCTGTAAAGCTTGCCTATGATAATAACCTTATTACCCCTCTTATATTCTCATCAGTCATCCTCATGACATTTGTAACAACGATAATATCCCCAATAATATTCAAGTACAACGCAAAGATATATTATACGCACCATAAGAAACAAAAGATCGCTGCTGCAACAAAAGATATAAGCAAAATCTAAGTGTGTATATATTAAGTGTAGATATATAAATCTAAGTGTACAAGTTTATATATAAGACAGATAAGAAAGTATATATTATATATATTGCATCAGCAGATTAATTTATATCATTTAAGATGATTAATTTATATCATTTAAAATCAGGCCACTTTCTGCGGCTTTAGGTTGATGTGCTTTCTTATGCAGCACTCGAACCCTTCTCTTAGCCTGCTCTCATATTCAGCCCTTGTTTCGCCCTCTTTTTTCTCAGCCTGAAATATCTGTATCATCTCATGGGTAAGCTCTTTTTCTGCATTGATGTCAACATTAGGAAGCTTGATCTGGCCAAGATGCTCTGAGATGATTAAATCCTCTGTCTCTTCGACGCTTTCGTGCCTGACCATGACCTCGTCAAGGCCTTCTATCGACACGCTGGATGTATTCTTCATGACAAAATACGCGCCCTTTGCATAAAACTCCCTCATGACATCACCGAGCCTGATATCACCAAGCTTTCCAGATGAAAGCCTGCCAGAAAGCCTGATAGTGACGATGGTGTTGATGAACTCGTTCTTTTTAGCTTCATCCATGAGATGCGCTTCAACCTGCTCAGGCGCCATGTTACTGCAGTCCAAACTTATTGAAAAGACATTCTTTATCTGTAGCGGCTCATAAGAAAGATTACCATCCTCATATATATAAAAGCCGCCCCTCTGCAGCTTCTCAAGCTCCTTGAAATTGTTAGGGAACAGCGGACCAGGATAGACTATCCTTCCATAAGGCTCAAGCTCTTTGTCAATAACCTCATGCACATGCCCTGCTGCATAATAAGAGAACCCCTTAGGCAGAAAGGATACAGGAGCAGACTCCATCTTCTCAAGCCCTTTTGGCTTGAGCTCAGACAACGCAGTATGGAACATAAAGATCTTAAACCCTTTCTCTTTTTCAAGGCTCTCCCTGTCAAGATCCTCATAATAGCTCTTCTCAAGCATGCCTTTCTTGCCGATCATCCCTGCCAGCTTCACTCCGGTCTTCTCATCCACTGTAAACCCCAGCTGGAGCCTTTTTTCGACGATCCTGCCCCTGACAACATTGTTTATAAGCCCTGCAGTCTCAAGCACATCAAGCATGGTCTTTCCGCTCGGAGAAAAGTCATGGCTTCCTGCGACAACATAGACAGGTATCCCAAAATCCATAAGCTTCTTTAGCATCACTACGACAGACTTGAGCTTGTCTATCCCTGGAAGCGAGGTGTTGAAAAGGTCGCCAGATATTACTATGAAATCAACACTCTTGTCTATGCATCTCTGCACAGCCATCTCAAAGGCAGTTGTGTTCAGGCTGCTAAGCCTTGGCTCTCTCCATGCACCGATGTGGCAGTCAGCCATATGCGCAAATCTCATACAGAAGAGGAATCCTGCAGCCTATTTATAGGTTGTCATTGGCAGTGATAGCAGAGTTGTCATTGACAATAAGAGCTAGGTTGTTATTAGCAGTAAAAGCTAGGTTGTTATTGGTGGTAATAACAGATTGTCATAGGGAATATCACATGCATGCCCTAAAATGCATATCACATACATATCTTATGAATAACATATCTTATGAGGCTAATATGAAACCCTCATGATTCTGATATGAATCAGAATCATATCAATTCCCTTTCGTATCAGCCTGTCGATGTTGAATGCT
>JAFGRM010000043.1 GCA_016935125.1 Candidatus Woesearchaeota archaeon | reverse complement strand
ATCATAATATCTATTCTAATTATCATAATATCTATTCTAATTATCATAATATTTATATATAAGCAATCTCAGTAATAGTCAGCATACGATAACCAATGATTGATGTACTGCCAATAGTGTCAATTTTTATGATTGATACACTATGTGTTATTGATACATGATGTATGATTGTGTGGATGATGCACAATAGATGTTCAATGCACAGATCTGTACAAACGATCTAAAAGCTTCAACAAGCTTCACATGAGGTGGTCAAATGTTTAGAAAAAGAGCGCAGAACCTTTCACTTAACGTAATTATTGTTGCAGCCATCGCACTTCTTGTTCTTGTTATTGTTTCAGTTATATTTATGGCAAGGATGGGCATATTCACAAAGAGCTCAAACGACTGCACAAAGCAGAACGGAGTGTGCATGGACAGGGTGTGCGATGATGGATACACTATGCATCCTTCAGCAGTATGCTATGGAAGCGACAACAAGCAGGATCCATACATGGTATGTTGTGTCGAGCTGAACATATAACACTTGTTGTATTGGTCTACGAATTAGTATATTTTTATTTTTTATATGTTGATATGTTTGTTGATCTATAAGATAAAAAAGATAAAAAAATAAGATAAAAAAGGTATTAAGAAGATGTTAGGATTGTTTGACAAAACCCGGAAGGCAGAAGGGCTGTCGATGTCAACAATAGTTGTTGCAGCCATTGCACTCATAGTTCTTGTTGTTCTGATAGTCATCTTCTCAAGCAGGATGGGCATATTCAATAAGGGGATAAATGACTGTATAGATAAAGGCGGTGACTGTGTGGAATCAAATCCTGAGTGTATACAGATGGGTGGAACCCCTATAGGGCCATGCTTTGATCCAAAAACCGGGGAAAAGCTGGACACAATATGCTGTATCAAGGATTGATGATTGCCTGATTCCTGTTTGATTTTTGGCTGCTTGTCGCTTGATTTCTATCTGATCCTTGGCTGCATATTGGCTGCTTGCTGTTTGATTTCTATCTGATCCTTGGCTGCATATTGGCTGCTTGTCGCTTGAGCTTTAGTTAATCCTTAGTTAATCTTTAGTCAATCCTTATCTGACCCTTATCTAATCCATGTTTGGCCATTAATGATCCTTACCTAAAACTTTAAATACAGAAACAAACAGAGTCTTATTGCATGATATCTATGAGGATGTTGAGATGCTCAAGGAAAGCAGGCCTGACATTGAGGCAGATAATAATAATTGTGATAATCATCATATTTTGCATATTCTTTTTTGCAACAGTATCTGATGGGATGACAAAACTGCTTAGGATATGATGATGAGCTAACATTGTTGAATGGTATGGTTGAATGGTATAGTTAAGGCATGATGATGAAATAACACAGTTAGGATATGATGCTAGGATATCATGGTTGGCATAGCATGGCTCAGGGCATAAGGATTGCTGAAGACATTATTTGATTATCAAAAATTAGGTATATGGTTTTGGTGCGTAAATGAGGGCAAAAAGAGGTCAGGCAGGAACAAGCACGCTGAATAAGGTAATCCTGACAGTGATTGTCTTGTTGGTGCTTGTTAGCTTTTTTTCAGGTGCGCTTAAGATATTTGAAAAAACAGTTTCTGATGAGCAATGCAGGCTGTCTGTTCTTGCGCAGAGCAAGGATGTGTTTGGGCTTAAGATTGTGACGCTTAATTGTCCAAGACATAATATCAAGGTGACTGAGAAAGATGCCAAGATCAGGAATGCCAAGGGCAACTATGACACATACATTAGTTTCAATACCCTGCTAACAAAAGAGCCAGAGCAGTTCTACAAGCTTGTAGCTAATGAGATGGCTGACTGCTGGTTTAAGATGGGTGAAGGGATGGTCGATGTATTTGATCAGGATGTGCTCATGAAAAACAGGGCTACATGCCTGATCTGCAGCCATATATCTTTTGATGTGGATGCAGGTGCAAAGGGCATAGATCTGGGCAGTTCAGACGGGTTTTTAGAATACCTAAACACGCACAACTACACTAAAAACAGCTATGATGTCAACTATTCAAAGTATATGCTTATGGATTATCCAGCACAGTTTGCAGGTGCCCTGACCCAATTGTATTATTCAGCAGACAAGAGCATCTATATACATGGGTTTGATAATAACACTCAGCTTTCGACCAATGATGAGTATGTGGTGTTTTTCAAGGCCATGAAATACTCAAAAGCAAACGAGCAGTTCGGGAATATGTTTAAGGCAATAATAAACAATGATGATAATTTTATGCGCATGGAAGATACCTATTTCATCTTTTTTGCGCGGCCTGAAAACGTACCAGAGGTATGCTCAGTGCTTGTAAACTAAAGCAAGCTTAATATTAGATTATATAATTAGATTAATTAAAGTATATAAAATATCCAAAAATGTCCAAAAAAGGAATAAATAGGAAGATATTACAGAAGAAAAGGGCGATGACAAACCAGACCATAATCGCGCTTATAATAGGCCTTGCAGTACTGCTTAGCATCATGGGATTTTCATACAAGCTTATGAAGGTGCATGATGATACAAAGCAGGCAAAGATGTGTAAGGAAGCGATAAGGATCAGTTCTGCAGTAAAGGTCAAGGGAGATGACTCTTTTCTCAGGCTCTTTATGAATCCTGGCTCGCTTCTTGATACAGGAAGCGACAGGCAGACCTCAGATGTGCCATGCCCTGTATCCTACAGGGAGCTTAGCGGCAATCCTGAATCAGTCAAGCGTGAGCTTGCAAACCTGATGTATACCTCATGGGACATGATGCATGAGGGAAAGCTGAATCTCTTCTCAGGAGAGTCAGGCGAGGAGCGCTATTGTATACTAACTCATCACATCAGCTTCAAGGGTGTTCCAAAGCTGGAAGGGTTCTACAGTTATCTTGAGCAGAATGAGATTCCAAAGCCGGATGATAACAGGAAATATTCAGAATACCTTAAGTGTTTTAACCCAACCCCTGAGCTGTTTTTAGGTCCGCAGCTCTCTGCAGAGGATGCGATCGATACGAGCCAGGATTACGGCATCATGTTCCTCTACACAAAAAAAGGTTATATGCAGAAGGTATGGGCATCATTTGCAGGCGGGAAATGGGGCACTGTTGCAGGGACTGCCTCTGGTGTTATCACTGCAATACTTATGCCTGAGCCATTCTTTTCAAAGGCAACAGCATTAATAATAATAGGGCAGGCGATTGCAGGTGCAACAACAGGATCTGTTGGAGGTTATCTGTCAGGAAGCGAAAAGGCTGCTGACTGGCAGGCATGCATACTGCTTTTCCCATACAACGAACACAGCCTGAAAAACCTTAACTGTACATATATGCCAGGAGTGCAGGGAAACAGATGATATAGATGATATAGATGATATATAGTACTGCAGCTATGCAAAGAGCAAATAATATAAACCAATGAAAAAAGAATGATGTAGAATGATAAAAAACAAGAAAGGGGATATGCCTATGTGGCTTGTCGGGCTTATAATAACGCTTCTCATACTCTTGATAATTATGGTCATAATAGCAAATACTGGAAAATTCCAGAATGGGTTCCTTGATTTTCTCAGGGGGTGGTCATGATATCCCTGATTTGGCCTGGCCAAAACAAGAACAAGGCCCTGAATAGTAGGTGTGGCTTGAGGTGGAACAAGAGGGCAGATGGCCCGAACTGGGTACTTGTAAGCCTTGCACTCGCGTTGATCCTGGTTATAATGTGGTCGCTTGGAGTAGGAGGCATGCTTGGGAGGCTCGGGCTTCAGGTTGCAGAGGCTGCCTGCAAGCCGCTTTCTAAGATACAGGCTTTTGACAAGGCATGTGATAAGGTAAGAGAGGCATCGCCAGGTGGGGACCTTTCAAGAGCAGAGCAGCAGAGGATTGATGAATATATTGAGGGCTTTGATGGTTTCAACAAGGCGTTGAGGGATGATGCCAAATATACAAAAGCGAGCGTGACTATAGAGCAGATGCATATAATAGCAGATATAAACCATGCAGAATGCATACAGGAGATGACAACCTCTGAAGGGAAGTCATATATCTTCAAGAGCATTGTCAGTTCAGGCACACCTATATATCTGTTGATCAGCGACAAGCCGCCGATGGGCATAAACGTGCTCAAGCTGACAGTGCCAAAAGACGACATGACTGAGTATTCTCTCGAGAACCTTCCAAACGAGGATAATTCAGGGGTTGAGACAAAACAGCTGCTGCGGGTTGAAGGCATAACTTCTGATAACAGGGTAAAGGTTTTAAATGAGGAATACTGTAAAGAGCAGGTTGGCTGGTTTAATCCTAGCCATAGATGGATATGGGGTGATTGCAAGGAGCCAGTGAGCTTCAATCTTAGGAAGGTATTCCTTAATAGGCCTTGCAGCACTGATGCTGCTAAGGCAGATGTCCCATAAGAGAGTGAGGTGTCATCAGGATGGATGTGTCATCAAGGATGGATATGAAAAAGATGAGAACCATAGAGACCATAAGAACCACTAGAACAATGAAAACCATGAAAACCATAGAAACCATGAGAACCATGAAGAAGAATAACAATCGCAGGTTGTCCAATGGCTTGTTCACTAACTTATTTGATGGGTTGAGTGATAAGAGGTTGTTCAATGATAAGAGAGGCATAGAGATGGGCATGAATACTATTGTCATGGCTGTTATTGCGCTTGCAGTCCTGATCGTGCTTCTTATAGTCTTTTCAGGCAGGTTCGGGTTGTTCTCAGGCGAGCTGAACAACTGTGAGACAACAGGCCGTGGAGACTGCATCGATAAGACTGCATGTGAAAACTACGACGGCCGTATTATGGACTACAGATGCAGCAATGATGAGAGTACAGGAAGCACAAGCAGTAGTACTGTATGCTGTGTCACTGCATGCTCACTTGCAGGAGGGGAATGCACAACAAAGAGATGTGATGCGCAATACCAGCTTTTTGCTGACTGCGGTGATAATGAAGGGGTTGTCTGCTGCAAAAAGGGAAAAAGCAAAGTAGTTACGATAAGATCAATCACAGCAAGATAAATTACACTAAGATAAATTACACTAAGATTGGTTGGAGTAAGATCAACAGAGGTAAAAGATGGGGAAAAAAGCTGAGGTAAACTGGTTTATAATCATGGCTGTCCTTGCCTTAGCAACACTCCTGATATTGATGTTCATATCAGGTGGGGTCTTTTCAAAGTTCATGGGAAGCATAGGGCTGATAAACAATGACATTACTATCAAGAACAAGTGCATGGCAACAGCTGATGACACAGATGTTGACAATGACGGCTACAAAAAGGCTACAATAACAGTAGATGGAAAGACGATCGTATGTGACAGCGACGACAACGATCCTGAAAAATATTATGGCAAGGGTGATGACAGCGAGGATTGACTGTTGTTGCCTGTAATATAAACTGCTATTGCCAATGATACAACTGGTTAAATGTTATTGCCAACTATATAACCTGTAATTTGTAATTGCCTATGATTTGAAGCAAGGTGAAGCAAGGTACAAAGGTATAGCAAGGTATTTTATGATGTGTAGCATAGAGAAAAGCAGCAGAGAGAAAAGAGGGGACATGAGCCTTAGCCTTAATACTGTAATAGGGCTTGTTCTTGCGGTCATGGCCCTGCTTGCGATAAGCGCCTTTATAAGCGGGCTTTTTGATGTCTTCATAGACCGAGAAAAAGAGGGTGGTGTGATGAAAGGCTTCATGGAATTTTACTCTTCTGTTGAAAGCCTGAAGACAGGTGAGTCTACAGAACTAAATCTTCAGCTGAGCAGCGATTATGTGGTTGTAGGCTTTAACCCCGGCGTCCGCACCCTTGAAGGCGAATGCAGAGAACCCATGTTTCCAAGGACTATCAAGCTTCAGATAACGCGCGATGTCATCCATTGCCCCATGGATGAGCCCTGCATCTGCCTTTGCAGTGCCCAGAAGATAAGCTGGATATACAGGGTTGCAAAACCGTTTGAGTATATCAACTGCGAGAATGCAGTATGCAAGCATTACACTGAAGACAAGCAGATGTCCTTTATGAATCCAGAGGGGTGTGACATGCCTCTTGTATTCAGCAGCAGTGTTGAGGATATTGTGATAAGCAAGTCGCTTGACAGCAGGGTGTCTTTTAAGAAAAAATGACCTGAGGCCTTCATGGTTATGATCGTTGATGCAGATATTTCTTTAATCTCTTAAATCACCCATTGGCCTTCTGTTTTTATGGTTGGATGTTTTTTATATCTGTGTCTGTTCTGCCTTAGTATCTTCCTATGATCTCTGTCAGCTCTTCAGCAGTCTTTTCCCAGTTAAACCTGTTCTGGATTGTTATGCGTGCGTTCTTGCCAAGCCTTTGCCTGAGCTCTGGGTTGTCGATAAGAAGCTGGATCTTCATTGCGAGCCTCATAGAGTTTCCGAACGGGAATAGCATCCCGTTTTCCCTTTCTTCTATATACTCTTTTATATATCCTACTTTTGTCGTTATGACTGCAAGCTCACACGACATCGCTTCCATCGTGCCAAGGGATGTAGTCTCTGTAAGGGACGGCAGGACATAGATGTCCATCGCCTGTAGGTATGGCACAACATCAAGCTTTGATCCTGGTAGGATTATGTTCCTGTCTGAGCTGAACATCCTCTCCTGCTCCTTTACGCCTTTTCCGACGATAAGGAGGCGGATGTTCTCATTGCTCTTCTCAAGCTTCCTGAACGCGCGGTATAATGTAAGGAGGTCCTTTTCCCTACCTATCCTGCCGTGATAGCCTATTACCAGATGCTTTGGGTTTAAGTTCAGCCTTTCTTTTGCAGCATCCTTGTCAGCAGCAGGCCTGAACTTTTTAGTGTCTGTGCCAAGGACAACGACCTCACTCTTCTTATGTATCCTGTTCTTCCAGAATATCTCCTTTACCTCTTCTGTTGGATGGATGAGCAGGTCGCATCTGTTGTAGTACCTCTTTGCGATAGCTTTTGTCAGGGCATTGACTATCCTTTTGAACCTCTTGAGGCTTTTTGTCGATATGTCCCATTCGATCAGGTGCGTGAATGCGATGATAGGCTTTTTTTTGTGTGCTGCATTGATCGCCGCCATGCCTATCGTGCCTAGCGACTGGACAAAGACAATGTCTGCCCACAAGACACTTTCTTCAAGGTCCTTTGCACGGACAAAGCTGAAATAGATGTCACCGAACCTGAGCCTAAGCTGCCTGAACCTTAACACATCGACGTCGAGTGGGTTTCTGTATTCCCCTTCAAATGTCGGTGCAGCTATCTTGATATCATATCTTTCCTTTAGCCTTGGGACTATCTCAAGCAGGAACCTGACTATCCCATCCCATCTCGGAAGAAAGCCGTCAGTCGCGATGAGGATCCTTTTTTTCCTGTCTTCCTTGTTTTCCATACTTCCTTTTTCATCCCTCTCTCTTTTCATCTTAGCTTGTAGAACACCTCTGCGTATTTTACCTCGCTGTTTAGCCCGTTTGCAAAAGCCCTGATGTAAGTGAGCGGCATCATGATGATCTTGGTCATCCACTGGCTCTTGTGCAGGCTGAATGCCCTGATCTTCAGCTTATAGGTATCAGTTATGTCAACAACAAGTTTCGGGCTGTTCCTTTTCCTTATGTTGAATGGGTTCCATATGTCAAATGAATAGACATCGCACCTGTAGTTGGTCCTATCCATTGTCCTGTTGAGGATGTTGTAGACCGCTCTGTGGTCTGGGTGGGGGTCATCGAGCGAATGCGTGAATATCTTTATTGGCCGCAGAATCTTTATTAGCGCGTTCAGCCTCTTATTCAGGTCCCTCTTTTCGAACTCTTCTTCAAACTTCCCTTCTGCAAGCCCGTAATAATAGGTCTTGTTGACGCCGAATATCTTGTCAGCCCTGTGTGATTCCTTGACCCTCATCTTGACTGCTTCTTTTCTCTTGAGCCACATATGAGATGTCTCGCCGTACGAGAATATAACCACTATGACATCCTTGCCTTCCTTTATGTATTTTGCAATAGTGCCGCCAGCGCCAAGTATATGGTCGTCATTATGCGCACAGATCACAAGGATGACCTCTTTTTCTTTCTGTTTTTTGGTTTTTGGGCCCATGTTGTATGCCTGTTCCTCTTTTCCATATGGGAATTGGCATTAATGGTTATAATTCTTTTGGTTTTATATGATGTCCAACATTAGAAATTTTAAGGGGTCAAGGAATGGATAGTGATAAGAGAATGTGGCAGTTATGTTGCCTTTACCTTTTCTTGTTTTTTGCCTTCTTTCCCTTGACTGATGTTCTCATCTCACTCATATCGTGCCTGAATCTTGCTCTTCTTGCGTTGAGCTGCTGGGAGCGTTCCTGGAGATTGCTGAATTCTTTTGTGACGTCCTTTCTCTTTGCAATGACCTTGTACTCGTCTGCAAGCTTCATGATATCGTTAAGCTCTTTAGAGATTGCTGCCTTCTCGTCCTTTAGCCTGTTGAACCTGTTCTCAAGCTGCTTTTGTTTTGCGAAGAAATGATCTATCTTCTGCTTTATCATCTGGTTCTCTTTTAGCCCTATCTTCATGAACCTTCTCTTGATCATTATCTCGTTCAAAAAGGCCTTCTGTTTGTCAGAGATCCTCTTCACAGCATCTTCCTGTGCCTTTAAGAGCGTCTTTACCGTGCTGGACTCAAGGTTCTTTATTATCGGCTTTATGTTCTTTGTTGCAGCCTGGAGTTCTGAGATCCTTTTCTTTGAGTCGTTTATCTCCTTGTTCAGCAGCTCGGCTTTTGTCAAGAACTCGTTGAGCCTCTTGCTTTTCTCATCGACTTCGTGGGCTTCCTTGTCGATCAAAGACAGGAGCCTGCTGTACTCGTTCTTCTTGTCGTTGATCTCTTTTTCTATATCTTTTATATAGACTTTTGACCTCTTGTCAACATTCGCAAGCTCCTCTTCAAATGTCTTGTTGAGCTTGTCGAACTCATAGAGGTGCTTGAGCTCCTGCTCTATTGCGCTGCGCTTTTTCTTCAGCTCATCGCCCAGGACATCGAACTCTTTTTCTATGTCCTTGAGGCCTTCTGATTCTGACTCAAAATCCCTGATGTTTACCTGTAGGTTCTGTTCAAACGCCTCTTCTTTTAATGTAAGGTCCTTTGCTTTCTTCAACAGCTCGGTTTTGCTCACACCCCTAACTAGGTATGTGTTGAAGAGCTTGTACTCGATGCAGATGCTCTTTGATTCCTCAAGGGTATTTGCCCATTCTTCTATGAGCTGCTTTGAGACGTTCATCTGCTTCATAGCATCCTTTAGGCTGATCCTGCCTCCTGCAGTATCGATTATCTGGACCAGCTTGTCGACGCCTGTAATTATCTCTTGGGTCATATTGCCTTAATACCTGTAATTGTTGATTATGTTGTATATCTTGTTCATCTCATGATCAAGCTTTGAGAGCTTAAGGTCAATGATCTTGTCCTTTGTAAAGTCAATATGCATGTCAACCTCGGTCTCCTTTGAGAACAGCTTTGTCGTATGCACTAGAGAGAATCTTTTGAGTTTTGTTGCTGTAGGGAGAAGCTTTGTTGCTTTTCCCTGTCTTGCGACTATCTTCGCAACTCTGGCGATCCTGACAAGTTTTACAGCCCTAAACAGGGAATTTAGCGGGATACATGCTATTATATCAAGCCAGTTTTGGGTTAAAAATGTCTTTACAGAATCCTTTTTTCGGTATATGTGCACAAGATCTATTATAAAGATGCTGTTTATTATAGAATCGCTGATCAGGGTATAGCTCTTTGTGAATTCTATCTTGAATCCCAGTTCAAGCACAAGCTGTGCGATTATCACGAGAAGCGAGATCAGGACAAGCTTGTTTATAAGGCTTTCAAACCAGTTTTCAGCGTACTTGACCATTGTTAAACCCCTTTTTTCCCTATAATTTTACTGCTATTTGCCTATCTCTTGTATAATTATAATCTAACTTCTATATAAATTTACTTCTTATTTGTTCTTTGTTCTTGTTTATTCTTTGTTCTTGTTTGTTCTTTGTTATTACCGAAAAGAATTTAAATACATATCGGTAGCATCTTTTAGGGATGGGAATAAGGATTGATTATAAAGGACAGGACAGCCTTGAACTGAAACCAGCCAAACTGAAGAATGTTGGCTATAAATATAAGATATGGCTGGATTATATGGGGAGACCACTTCTAGGCAAGGGCAGATACATGCTTTTAAGATGCATAGATCAGACTGGCTCGCTTAAGAAGAGCGCAGAAGCGTGCGGGCTTTCATACAAGACAGCATATAACTACATAAAGAGGATCGAGTCCAGGCTGAAGCAAAAGATAATAGTGACCTCAAAAGGCGGGAAAGACGCAGGCGGCAGTACAACGCTTAACCCATTTGGAAAAGAGCTGTTAAAAAAATATGAAGATGCGGTTGTGAGCATAAAATGATCAATGCAACGATGACAGATGCAACGATAACAGATGCAACGATAACAGATGCAACGATAACAGATGCAACGATAACAGATGCAACGATGACAGATGCAACGATGACAGATGCAACGATAACAGATGCAACGATAACAGATGCAACGATGACAGATGCAACGATGACAGATGCAAAGATGATCGATGCAGTAGGAAGGCATGTGGACCATCTAAGGCTTTCCCTGACTAAAAGGTGCAACCTTGACTGCTTCTATTGCCATAAGGAAGGGAATACACAGGATACTACAGGAGATGCCGGAAACATGCATGAGGTCAGCACAGAAAAGGTGTTTGAGATCCTTTCAGAATCAAAAAAGGCAGGCATCAGCTCGCTTAAGCTTACTGGCGGCGAGCCCCTTCTAAGGAAAGATATTGCAGAGATAGTCAGGTATGCGGACATGCTCGGTTATGAAGACATAGGCCTGACTACAAACGGCACATTGCTTCATTCCTGCGCATGCGAGCTTGCAGATGCAGGGCTAAATCACGTCAACATAGGCTGTGATACGCTTACGCTTAGCAGCCAGCTTCCGAAAAATGCAGTACGCCTTGAAAAAGGCATGCTTGAATCAGTCCGTGCAGGACTTCAGGTAAAGCTCAACATGGTCGTGTTAAGAGGCATAAATGATGGCGAGATCTGGCCGATGATAGATTTTTGCGCAGCTAAAGGCATCAACCTCCAGCTGATAGAGCTTGTGAGGTTAGGTGACATGGGTATCTTTGAGAGCTATTTTTATCCTCTAATGGATATTGAGGATGAGCTTAGGCAGAGATCAGAGTCTGTTAGAAAAAGGGCTATGCAGGGAAGGATGAGATATTACATGGACGGCATATTTGTAGAGGTGGTGAGGCCGAGTCCAGATTTCTGCAGCAGATGCAATAAGGTCAGGATAGACTGCCATGGCAGGATTATGCCATGCCTTATGAGAAAGGATGAGGTATTTGAGTTTAAGGGAGCTTGTGCGCTGGCAAAAGCGGTCAAGGCGAGGGATAAATATGGGTATGGCTGATGTATCAGGGAAAAAGCCTGTCCTGAGGACAGCTGTTGCAGAAGGGAAGATCACACTTGGCAGGGATACTGTAGACCTTATCTTGTCAGGCGATGTTAAGAAAGGCGATCCGCTGGCTGCAGCAGAGATTGCGGCGATCCTTGCAGTAAAAAAGACACCTGAGCTTATCCCGCACTGCCACCAGATAGCTGTTGAGGATGTTTCTTGTGAGTTCAAGGTGGGCTCAGATGAGGTTTATGCAAAGCTCAGGGTTGCTGCGACAGCAAAGACAGGTGTTGAGATGGAGGCGCTGGTGGGTGTTGCTGCTGCCCTTGCTACAGTATGGGACATGGTAAAGTATCTTGAAAAAGACGCAGACGGCCAGTATCCGAACACTATGATTTCAGGGATAAGAGTAAAGGAAAAGGCAAAGAGACTGTGAGTTGGCTAACATAGCAAGTTAATATAATGAGAGATGCAGTGAGGTAAGAATCATGATAAATGCAACGCAGGAAAAAAACACTACACCAGAAAAAAAGCCAGAAGCAGATATTGATACGACAGGAGAACACAAGGGGGCAGTGCAGATGAGGCTGAATTTTGCAGTCGTCACTGTTTCCAGCAGCAAGGCCATCGATGATGACATGAGCGGAAAGGCCATAAAAGAGTTGATAGGTTCAGATGCGCACAGCGTACTGTTCCATGTTGTGGTCCATGACGACAGGCGGATGATACTGAGCATTGTCAAGAAATTTTGCAGGGACCCAAACATTGATGTTGTCATAACAAACGGCGGAACAGGAATATCTGGCTCAGACGTGACGATAGAGGCAGTCAGGCCGTTGTTTGAAAAAGAGCTTGCTGGCTTCAATCCGCTGTTTATGCAGCTTAGTTTCTCATCGATAGGCCCTGCAGCGTATCTTTCCAGGGCGACTGCAGGTATAGTCGGCAAAAAGGCGGTTTTCTGCCTTCCTGGCAGCCCACGCGCATGCAGGCTTGCGATGGAAAACCTTATCATGCCTGAAGCAGGGCACATAATAACGCATCTGGGGGAGAGATGATGGTTGAAGAACAATATGGACAATATGAAAGGCAACATGAAAGACTGGATGCAGAATCTGCTGGGAAATATACAGGAAAATATAATGGCAGGTCTGATGATGTATCAGATGAAAACGAGTTGGATTATAAAGGGTTGAATAAGAAAGGTTGAAGATGACAAAACATGGTTTTGGAAAGCTAGCATCGCTTGCTGAAGCATCAAGGATAATCGAGGATGTGGCTGGAAAGACAGGAAGAGAGACTGTCAGTCTTGAAGATGCGGATGGAAGGGTTCTTGCCGAGGACATAAAGTCATCGATAGATGTGCCTCATTTCCAGAAGAGCGCGATGGATGGGTTTGCTGTCATTGCAGAAGATACTTTCGGCGCGTCGAACACCAGCCCAAAGCATCTTAAGGTCATAGAGTCTGTTACAGCAGGGGTTATCCCGAGAAAAGAGGTAAGGAAAGGTGAATGCATCGAGCTTACGACCGGCGCTCCCCTGCCAAAGGGTGCTGATGCAGTCTTGATGATAGAGTATGCAGAAAAGGAGGATGGCAGCATAGTGTTCTATAAGGCATGTGCGCCAGGTGAGAACACAATTTCGGCAGGGAGTGATGTCAGGTCAGGCCAGCTTATCTTTAGCAAGGGCACAAGGCTTAACCCCAGGTACCTCGGTGTGCTCTCTTCTGTTGGCATAAGGTGCGTCAAGGTAAGCAAGGCACCTTCAGTCGCTTATTTTTCAACAGGAAACGAGGTCTTAAGCCCGGGACAGGCGCTCTTGCCAGGCAAGGTATATGATATCAATACAAGGACTGTAGTTGATACGTTAAAAGAGCATGGCTGCAATGTCCATTGCCTTGGGCTGGTCAGTGATAATGTCAGCGATATAAAAAAGGCGATCCTTTCAGGGATAGATGATGTAGACCTGCTCATCTTTTCAGGAGGCTCCTCTTTGGGCGGCGAGGATTTCATGTTGGATGCTGTCGGGCAGATAGGAGATGTCCTTGTGCATGGTATCGCATCAAAGCCAGGTAAGCCTGTTCTTGTGGGAAAGGTCAGGTCTTCGCCTGTCATAGGGCTGCCAGGCTATCCCACGTCGGCGCTTTCAAATGTATACTCATTGGTGCTTCCTGCAATCTACAGGATGATGGGATCAGAATTCAGGCTAAAGAAGGCTTATGCCGTGCTGGAAAGGAAGGTCGCATCGACAATAGGGAGGTTTGAGTTCCTGCCTGTAAGGCTTAAGGTTTCAGAGGCAAAGAAAAATGGGCTTGACACGAGCAGCCCTTTCTTTACAGCCTCCCCAGTAATGAAAGGGTCAAGCGCGATAACGACACTCTCTGATGCAGACGGCTTCATATGCATCGATGAGAATACTGAAGTGGTAAGGAAAGGCGATGTTGTAGAGGTAAGCCTTTTTTGATGATCAAGAAAGTTTGTTGGGGATTTATGGCCTAGATTATTTTTTTGAAGATTGATAGTCAATGATTGCTGTGGGAAGTTGATGTTCAGGATTACTTTTTTAGATCTATGGTTCAGGGTTACTGTTGGAAGTTGATAGTTAAGGATTACTGTTGAAAGATTGAAGCAATCAACAGGGAGAAGATAAGATGGCAGAAATAGTCTCGATAAATGTAAGCAGTATGAGAGGGACAGCAAAACAGCCTGTCACTGAGGCAAGGCTTCTTGAAGAGCAGGGAATTGAGCATGATGCGCATGCAGGCGATGGAGACAGGCAGCTATCTCTTATTGCCTGCGAATCTTATGAAAGATTCAAGGAAGAGAACCTTGAAAAGATCTGCAGGAAACTCGGTCCAGACAGCCTTAGCTTTGGTGCTTTTGCAGAGAATATCACAACATCAGGCATTGTCCTACACACATTGCCGATCGGAACAAGACTTAGGATAAGGGATGCTATGCTTGAGGTCTCAAAGATTGGCAAGGAATGCCATGCAGGCTGTGAGATATCAAAAAAGGTAGGCTCATGCATCATGCCAAGAGAAGGGATCTTTGCAAGGGTGTTAAAAGGGGGTATTATCAGGCAGGGTGATCCCATAGAACTATTGTGAGATGTATTTTAATAAAAGGTGATTACTATAAATAATAAGATGAATAAGGCAGTATCTCTTTTGAGCACAGGCATTGACAGCCCTGTTGCAAGCTGGCTCATGAAAAATCAGGGTGTCGAACTGACATACCTGCACCTCAACACAAACCCAACTGATCTTAAGAAGGTCAGGCAGATCAAGGTCAAGATAGATGGCAACAGCAGTTCAGAGCTGGTGATAAAGGATTTTATGCCAGATCTAAAGAGGATAGCTGAAAATGCCAACCGCAGGCTGACATGCGTATTGTGCAAAAGGGCGATGTACAGGGAAGCTGAGGCCCTTGCAAAAAGGATAAGGGCAGGCTACATAGTCACTGGCGAAAACCTTGGCCAGGTCGCAAGCCAGACGCTCGAGAACCTATCTGTGCTTGACAACGCAGTAGGGATCCCTGTGCTCAGGCCTTTGCTGTGCTTTGACAAGAAAGAGGCGATAGATATTGCAAGAAGGATTGGGACGTATGATATCTCTGTTGCAGATACAAAGGGATCCGCGTGCAGGTTTGTGCCCCAAAACCCTGCAACACGGGCAAATCTTGAGGCTGTATTAAGAGAGGAAAGAAAGATTTTTTCTGTTTTGTGATCTTCCCCATATCTTTTTTGTCTTTATGATCCCTTTTTATCTTTATGATCTTCAATATATTCTATTTCTGGACCGATCTGCCGAATCATAATCCCTTGCACCTTCCCTGCCCATAAAAGAGCTTTCGATCAGCTTTACGCAGCTGTCGATTGATGATTCAAGCGCGAGCCTCTCATTGCTATGTGTTATTGCATTGTCTACATCAAACGGCACAAAATTTGATACGCCTTTGATCGCTATGCCTTCCAGCCCTTTCAATCTCTGGCATAACATGTAGAATACAGCTGTTTCCATATCGATGAGATAAGGTTCTTTGCTGTTGTAGAGCTCTTTGAATTTTTCAAATCCCTTGTGCTTTGTGTCTTCGGCATTTAGGGGTGCTCCAGAGTATTCCAATTGATTGTCCTTTAATATGCACCCAAACCCATAGAATGCGTCTGATGAGAAGATATTACCCACCTTCATGCCAAGGTCTTCATTCGCTTTTTTGAGCAGGCCAGCAGATGGCCCGAACAACCTTTTCCTTCCGCTTTGGTAGAACCACGACGAGCCGTTATTGTTGATCCTGCCCATGGTAAGGATGACTGTCTCGCCTAATGTATAATCTTTTGATGCGCCGCATGTGCCGGCCAGATAAAGGTTTATCTTATAGTCGTTATCGATTTTTTCAGCTTCAGCCTCTTTCATACCTGCAGTCAGCTGGTCGACCCTTTCCTGTCTTTTCATGCCTATCTCACTAAGGACGCATTCAACAGATGCAGAGCCCAGGCCTGCAACGATCAGCGGGAAGCTATAGTCCTTGTTTGAAGCGTTGAATGTATGGAACTCACGCGAGGAGTTTATATTCTCTATGTCATAGCCTAGCCTGATCAGGCGGTTCTGCACCTTGGTTGCGTCTTCTCCAAATACTATCAGCATATCATCTGCAATATCATTTATCGACAGCCCCAAAAGAGTGCTCTTTTTTTCATCTTCAGCCATAATTCCACCTATAGTGCGATAATGCAGCAGTATTTAAAAATATTATCCAACACATTCGACGAATTCCGGGCTTGAGAGGAAATCTTCCCTTTTTATCTCTTTTAACAGGTAGAGAACCTGCTTTGACTTTATCTGGAAGTTTTCATCTATGTCATCCATGAATGACTCAAGCTCGTACATGTCCTTGAATATGCCCTCAAAAAGAAAATCATAGCCATTAGCGATCTTGTACAGAGAATTGACATTCCTGTTTTTCATAAGGTAGTACTGCAGCTCTTCTTTATTGCTCCTCTTGACGCTTAGGAGCACATTTACTATGGTAAGGTAGCCCAGCTTATTGAAGTCTATTATGGTGGTGTGCTTCTTGATGGCATTGTCGTCGCTATTCAATCTTTCAAATATTGTCGAAACCGGAATATTTGTTTTCCTGCTCATTTTCGTAAGGCTTTCCCGCGCATTTTTCCTCAGTTGGGACAATATGATAAATCCCTTACGGTCAATCATATCCAACCACCTCTTAGAACCCCTTTATTTTTCAGATGCAAAAACACGCTGCAAATGGTACCACTACAAAAGACACTTAAAAGATAACACTGCCAAAGATAACTATGTCAAAGATATATATTAGAGAACTATATAAATCTATTCAATCTCTTTTTGGTAATAATAAAAAATTTTATATATTTTTGTTGCTTATCTACCAAAAATGTTATATAAAATTGATAAAAAGATACTGAACCTGATAGATGACAACCCCAGGATCAGCCAGAGTGAGATGTCAAAAAAGCTTGATATCCCACAACAGACGATTAATTACAGGATAAGGAAGCTAAAGAATGAAAACCAGATCAAAAAGTTCGCTGCACTGATAAATTACATGAAGCTCGGCTATTACGAATATCATGTCTTTTTTAGGATAGAGAACATGCCTGAAAACGAGACTGCGGTCATGGAATATTTTAGCAAGCATAAGAAGATGTGGTGGGCTGCTAAGATTGGGTCGTTCTATGACATAATGGTCCAGTTAGTCGTTAGGAATATAGAGGAGATTGAGGATTTTCTCGAGGAGCTGAACAGGATGTTTCCAAACGTCTTCGGCGACCATATAACACTTCAGGTAATAAGGCATGAGCTTTTCAACCACCCTTTTCTTAAGACTGACAAGCTCGTGCTAAAAAGAAAGGTCTCATACGAGCTTTCAAAAGAGAACATAGATATCGATAATCTTGATTTCAGGCTGCTTGGGATAATAAAGGATAACTGCAGGATGCCTGTTGCAGAGATGTCCAGGGCTCTTGGATGCAGCTGTCAGACAGTAAAAGAGCGGATAAGAAAGCTTGAGGAGAGAAAGATAGTTGTAGGCTACAGGATGTTTCACAATATCAGGATTAAGAAGGCATTTTTAGCCCTGATCAGGTACAGGAACTTTTCAAAAGAGCAGGAAAGAAGGCTTCTCTCCCAAGTCTATCAGATAAATGATTTTACCCAGTATTGGAAGCTTTTTGGTGAATTCAACCTATTGCTGCACGCCAGATGCGATGATTATGAGCAGTTTCAGGACACATTCACAAAGCTTAGGGACAAGAACAGGATAATATCTGATTACAAGCTTATCCCTGTGTTTAAGGACATTGTCGTGAATACCTTTCCCTGTGGGGTTTGAACGAAATGCCTCAGATTTTTATAAATTATCAAGACTATAAAGAAAAATGGGGCTGCTGGGATTCTCACCTGCGTTTTCCGCCGCAGCCACGGAGATGCAGCTACTAGAGCATAAAGCTCCAGTACGATAAGAAAAACCCTAAACCCAAAACAATCTAACACAAAACTCAAAACCATTCCAAACAGAACCCAGAACTCAATATAAAAAAAATGGGGCTGCTGGGATTCGAACCCAGATCCGCTGGTCTCTTCCTTGAAGCGGTAAGGCTTCAACAGACCGCAGCTTTATTCATCGCCGCAGGGTTCCTGCAGCTCATCGCTCCAAAACTGGAGCCAGCTATTCTAGCCAGGTTATACTACAGCCCCGTAATATGGCTTATTTTGCATGGCTTGTGCATGGCTTGTCTTACGTGCATGGCCTATCTGGTTCTTGAGAAAAACAGGGGATATATAAAGGTTTTTGCCATAACCAAGTATCTCTAAATGGAAATGCTGGGTTTAGAAACATTTATATAAATTTGGGGTCAGGTTTTAGTCATGCTTGAGCACCACAATTTCATGCAGTTCTTCAGGAACGAGAAGCTGAATGAGCTGTATTCCAGCATGGCAATCAGATCATTTGCCCTGTCGATGATAACTATCTTTATCCCTATCTATCTCTTGAGCGTTGGCTGTGCATTAAAAGAGATATTTATATTTTATATCATCCTGAACATCTCTCATGCACTGGCAACGATTCCTGCAGGGTTCATATCGTCAAGATATGGGTTCAAGCATTCGATTGCTGCAAGCACCCCTGTAGTCATCGTGTTTTATCTCATGCTCTATTCACTGGAAGGCTTCGGTTGGCCGCTTTACGTAGTGGCGATTCTGGCAGGAGTCAATGACGGGCTCTTTTGGGTAGGATATCATACTGATTTTTCGATTTTCAGCACAAAGAGGGTAAGAGGCAGGGAGCTTGGCATACTACAGACATTGGTGTCATTGTCAAATGTTGCAGGACCTTTTATAGGCGGCATAATGCTTGCGATCTTCGGGTTCAAGTTCATGTTTGCTGTTGTCTCGATACTTCTTTTCATATCAACCATCCCACTATTCTTTTCTGATGATAACCACCAGAAGATGCCCTTGAGATTCTATGAGATATTCAAGGGCCGCAGCTTCAGGGACTATCTTGCATTGATGGGCAAGGGCCTGCAGTCAAGGGCGCATAAGATCATATGGCCCATTTTCATATTTATGAATGTCTTTGGGAATTTTACAGGTGTAGGGCTGGTTACTTCGATCTCACTTTGTTTTTCCCTGATAATACCATATCTTTCAGGTAAGGTAAGTGACATGAGAAGAAGGCTTGTTCTTAGGCTTAGCTCAGTTGCAGATTCTTTTGTGTGGTTTATCAGGCTGTTTGTTTCCACACCTCTGCATGTCTTTGTGATAGATTCTGTCTATGGCATGACAAACACAACATCTATAATCTCTTTTAATGCGCTCAATTATGACAAGGCCAATATGCAGAAAACAAAGGCGCTTGAGAGCATAATATTCAGGGAGATAATGATACAGGCAGGAGGGTGCTCTTTTTTTGTCATCATGCTTCTGATATCAGGGCTTGCAACAGGCTTTGTGCTTGGAAGCATAGGCTCTCTTTTGCAGGTCCTTTTCTGAGCTGTGCATGACCATGCAATACCATGCACGAATATGCCTAACCATGCATGACTATGTATGACCATGTAATACTACGCACGAATATGCCTAACCATGCATGACTGCACGACTATGCATGTTCATACAACGGTCATGAAGAACCCTCATGCTTTTTTTGCATCATGTTTTTTAAATCAGTGTTTCGCAGCTTCTGTCAATCATCTGGCATATTCTGGCAACATTCAAAAGAACTGCATCCTTTTCAGTAAACTTTTAAAACCTTGAAAAACTCCTCTGATATTTTTGATAAAAGGTATATGAAAATGGACAACAAAAACATCAAACCGAAAATAAGGAATTCATTGGCAGAGATATTCAGGAGCAGGGATGACATATTCACTGACATCCTGGGCCAGGAGACTGCAAAAAAGCAGATCAAGTCCGCGCTTCTTATGAACAGGCATATTGTCATATTCGGCCAGCCAGGAATCGGCAAGACGACCATTGCAAAAAACATTGCAAAGCTTCTTCCTGAGATAACAGTTAACGACTGCGAGTTCAAATGCGACCCTGCCAACCCTGTCTGTCCTGCATGCAGGTCAGGGAAGACAAAATCACAGCTAATAATAAAGGGCGAGCAGCGTTTTGTAAGGATACAGGGAAGTCCTGACCTATCTGCAGAAGACCTGATAGGTGACATAGACCCTATAAAGGCGATGGAATACGGGCCGCTCAGCATAGAGGCATTTACCCCAGGTAAGATATTCAAGGCCAATAACTCTGTGCTCTTTTTCGACGAGCTGAACCGCTGCCCTGAAAAGCTTCAGAACGCGCTCCTGCAGGTGCTTGAAGAGGGCAGGGCGACCATTGGCAGCTATGATGTAGATATCGAGACAAATTTCATCTTTGTCGGCACTATGAACCCTGTCGACATAAATACAGAGAGGCTGTCAGACGTGCTCCTTGACAGGTTTGATGTGGTCTATATGACCTACCCTGAGACAAACCAGATCGAAAAGGATGTCATGGTCAGCAAGGGATGCAACATGGTCGAGACGCCTGAGCTGATAAAAGAGATAATTGTAGGGTTCATCCGCGAGCTTCGGGAAGAGGAGAGCCTTGAGAAGGTACCTTCTGTCAGGGCGACAATCGGGCTTTATGAGCGTGCCCAGGCAAACGCATATCTCAACGGAAACGATGTTGTCAGCTATCCTGACCTAAAAGATGTCGTTGTCTCAGTCCTTGCCCACAGGATCAAGCTCAAGCCATCAGTAAAGTACCTAAAGGAGCCAAGAGAGCTGATCGAGCAGGAATTCGACAGATTCATCCAGGACAAGTATCCTGATATTGTCAATGATGAGGAGCAGGGTGGTTGCCGGTAGCAGGGATCTATCCCAAGAAAAGCTAGACCTAAAAAAGGAGAAGCTCTCTTCAGCTGAAGAGCTTACAGGCAAGCTTGACAAGCAATCTGAGCAGGACAAGCTTATGAATTCAGTTCTGGAAAACGACAAGCAGACTATAGATGACGGAAAGCTATTAAACGATGCGATCAATTCAGGGTTCAGCTCTTTTACGCCAGACATGATGTTTGAAAAGCTTGTCAAGGATTATTCTATGGCAAAGCATATATACGGCGAAAAGATCATCCGGGCGCTTTTTGGTTATGACCCTGATTATATTGAAAAGAATGTTAGCATCCCTGAGTTCCAGCGCGAGCTGAAGAAGAGGATTGCAGAGCGCATAGAGGGCATGAAAGAGAGGAAGCTCATCGACAAGAGCATGTCTTTGACAGAGAAGGGCTATGAGCTGGCATCGATCGTGCTTTATTCTGAAGAGCTTAACAGGCTTGCCCCAAAAGGCCTTATTGGAGAGAAGTTGCATAAGAAGAAGAACTCGTATGGAGAAAAGCAGGAGATAAGGCCATACAAGAAAGATGATTCATACAGGGATTTTGCAGTGAGGATGACTATTAAGACAGCGCTTCGCAGGGGGCACGGCAAGGCATCAGCGATAGACTTTAGGTCTTATACCCATATGTCAAAAGGCAGGGTCAATGTTATATATGCAGTTGATTCATCTGGCTCTATGAAAGGGAAAAAGATCGAGAACTGCAAGAGAGCAGGTGTCGCTCTTGCGTTTAAGGCGATAGAGGAAAAGGACAAGGTAGGGCTTATCGTGTTCGGCAAGGATGTCAGGACAAGGATCATGCCGTCAGCTGATTTTCCGATGCTTCTCTCTGAGATATCCAGGATACGTGCATCAAACGAGACAGATATCGCAGCGACGATCAAGAGCTCCATCGAGCTATTCCCAGATGATGATTCAGCAAAACACCTGATACTTCTTACAGATGCGCTGCCAACAGTCGGTGAGAATCCACAGGAGGACACCCTTAAGGCAGCATCAGTCGCAAAGGCAGCAGGGATAACAATATCGCTCATAGGTATAAACCTGGACAACAAGGGCGCAGAGCTTGCTGAGAAGATAACTGAGATAGGCGAAGGAAAGCTGTATATAGCAAAGGAAACAGAAGATATAGATGTTCTAGTGCTTGACGATTACTATGGTCTTAGTTGACTGTGATGCTGAGACTATCAACAGTTACAGTTCTTAGTAGTTCTTAGTTAGGCACGCACTTTTCCTTGATTTCGCCTTTTTCTGTGTTAACTGTCCTTTCGATAGAGCAGTTTTCTGAGGCTTCGCATGCTGCCTTGCCCATATGGTGGCAGCCGTCGTTTATTGTCTCAGGCTTGCATGTGAAAGAGGCTTTTCCATCTAGCTCTATCATCTCCAGGAAGCATTCTGTCGACTCTTCGCATGCTGCCTTGCTTATGTGGTGGCAGCCGTCGTTTATTGTCTCAGGCTTGCATGTATAATACTTCTGGTCGCCTTCTTGTATGATCTCTAGGAAGCATTCTATCGACTCTTCGCATTCAGCATGTGAGAGCCCCTGGCAGCCGCCCATCTGTGCCTGGCAGACCTGATAATACTCCGGGTCAAATGTGTTGGATTGAGATCCGCCAGGGTAAGTGTATTCTTCTTCATCCTCTGTTTTTGCGATCTTCATGCTCATCATCTTGCCTGGGCCGCATATGTAACCATTTCTGCAGAGGTTGTCTGAATCAGTTTTTCCCTTGTAAAAGCACTGGATAGCTTCGCCAGAGTATGCCCTGTAGCAGTATTCTGGCTGTGGAGATTCCACATAAGAGCAGCTCAAGCCAGTTTCTATATTTGACTGGACATCGCAGTGAGGGGTAGCGTTTGGATTCCATACCCCCCCCATATCAAGGCATGATTCCTGTGATAATGCAGTAGTTTCAGCCTCCCTAAGGGCACTGAATAGTTCGTTTTGAGAATCTGTATTCAGCTGCTTGTTGTTGTCTGCATCTATCTTTTCCTTCTCTTCATCGCATCCTGTAGTTATTATTAGAAGGGCGGCAACCATAACAGCCATTGCCAGAACATATGTTCTCTTTGTATTTTTCATATCTGCCATGTTCTTTTTCATATTCATATCCACCTTATTTTTTTTCATACCTTTTATATCTGTTTTGATATCTATCTTTTGTGACAACAGATATTTAAAATTATCGGTCATTTAGGAAACTTTTGAAATCTTGAGTTCGGGCAAGAGTAATTTGGCTGAGAGCCTAACAGCTGACACCACCTTCACCTGAACTACCTTCTCCTTCTTCTCAAGAGGAATCACTAATTGTCACCATATCCATCACCGCCGCCATAAAACATTTCATTACTTGCAGTGGTTGTATTTGTCTCAAATTCGCAACGTAATGTGGCTTCATCCCACACACCACCATAGTCGATGCATGATTGGTATGTGTAATTATCCTTCCTGAGGCTTTCTTCCATCTCTATCCTGGCACTTGTCTCGAGCTGATCGTTATTATTTTGGTCTATCCTTTGTTTTTCGTCATCACATGCAGTAGAGATGATAAGAACAGCAGTAAGAATGGCAAGCGTTGCCAGAACATATGTTCTCTTTGTATTTTTCATATCCACCATTTTCTTTTTCATATCCATATCCATCATATTTTTTTCATACTCATATCTGTCATTTTCTTTTTTATACCTATCTTCATATCTATCTTCTTGTGACAACAGATATTTAAAATTATCGGTCATGCTTAAAATTATCGGTCATGCTTTTTCTGCTGCAGGTTGTGGCTTTATCATATGCCAGCTTGCTTCATCCTCTTTTAAGGGAGCTTCATATTCTTTTAAGAGGGCATCATCCTCTTTTAGATAGCTTTAAATAGGATAATAGCTAAAATTATCTGCAGAATGTCAAAAAGGGGTCAGATTACTTTGTTTATCGTATTAGGGATAGCCCTTATTGCTGCAGTTGCATTTGGCTATTACCTGTTCACAAGCACGCAGGACACTGATATCCCTTCTGATGTTGAAGGTGCGGACACAATAACAGATTTTGTGCAGACATGCATAACCCAGGTTGCAGAGCCGCTTATCTTTGAGATAGCAGAGAAAGGCGGAAGCCTTAAGCCAGACTCAAATGTTTCTTATGATAATACCCGGCTGAACATATTAGCCTATTATGAGAGTGGTTTTGGTTACCGCAACAACATGCTGTCAAGGGATGAGATCGAGGCTGAGCTAGAAGAGGAATTTGAAGAGAGGATAAAGCTGTGTACCAACCTGGACCCATACCAGGAGCAGGGCTTTAAGGTGACAAAGGGCGAGCCAGAGGCGGATTTTACAGTTGGCAACAATTCTGTGTTTATAAGGCTAAGTTACCCTATAGGGCTTGAACGCGGAGAATCTGTCAAGAATGTCAAGGATTTTTCAGCGAGCATCGCAATCCCTCTCGGAAGGCTCTATGCCGCGTCCATTGACATTGTCAATGCTGAAGCCTCAGATGGCTACTTCAACAAGGAGGATTTCATGCTTGAGCAGGGCGGCTGCATAATGGTCGAGAAGCATAAGCCCTACCCTGACACGATCTACGAGCTGAAGCACTACCTTCCTGATTTCAGGAGGATGCTTGTTTTCAATTTTGCGATCAAGGGTGTAGATACAGTCGGAAAAGAGGTTATCAGGTACAAGCAGGGCGGCTGCTGTATCAGAGAAGACGGGCTGTGCTTCAAGAATGTTGAGAAGTCCTTGTGCAAAAGCCCGAACAGATACGTTGATTCTGCAGCCTGCACATGCGAAAAATACATCGAGCCGACTGTTGAAGGCTGCTGTGAGAACAACTATAACTGCCAGCTGACAACTGAAAACGATTGCCTGGCAATGGGCGGTGTGTTCCATAAGGATGACCTGAGATGCCTGAATGCGCATTGCATAAACCTGGACTGCAGCAATGTCTATGATTATGTAGACAACAATTACACAGGCGGCTCGAGAAAGCACGGAGATTCGTGGTGCAGTTATGAGAGCATGGTCGGCAACGGCAAGGATTATGTGGGCTCAAGGCATTATCTCCATTCTTGCATAAATGGGGTAGAATACGTTGAAGAGTGCCGTGATTATCGTGAAGAGCTGTGTGCAGAGGATTCAGCTGAAGAGTTCGGGAAATACTACAGGGTGTCAGGCTGCAGGCTGAACCGGTGGTATGACTGCAATGAACAGACCACACAGAGTGACTGCGAGGATACCCTTGTCCGCGACTGCTCATGGGCAGACTATATCTGGACAGAGATGAAATGCCATCCTACAGTCTCTCCTGGATTCAAGTTCTGGGAGGATGATGCTAAAGATATATGCAATGTCGCAAGCATGACCAAGGACTTTTATGGCAATAATTTCCCGGTAAGTTGGGGGCATTCTGCGTTGCTCTATTGCCAGAGAAGCGGTGATTGCGGCAATTATAGGAATATAGCTGATGAGCTGACAACACTAGGCTATTATAACCAGGACATCACTCCAGAGTTTTGGGCATACTGGGATGATGGTTATGTAAAAAGAGGAGATGAGTTTGTCCTGCATGCTGACATCACAAATACCAACATAGAGAGCTCAGCAAATATCCCTCATGGCGCAGGCTCAGGCGATGCGATATGCGACCAATGGCTTGCACCGACAGTGAACATGTGCAGTCTTTGCAGTGCATCGCTTGTCCATCCATGTACAGAATACAAATGCAGGAGCCTTGGGAGGAATTGCGTCTATTCAGATGGGGAATGCACTCTGGATAGCATCAGCGCTTTTGACCTGCCAGAGGTATACCTCAAAGAGATCCAGAGCGGTTATGATTATATAGAAGGCTACAATGATTATTACGGAGGGACAGAATACAACATCACGCCCAGGCTCCATCCATATCAGCCGATAAGTTTTGTCATCGAGACAAGCAAGCCGACAAGATGCAAGCTCAGCATGTATCCTCCTGGATATGGCACAGGCGGGACATCACTGCCAATATCCCTGCCTGAGATAATGTTGAATGATTACAGCTATAAGACAGAATACGATGTGACGATGAGGCTTCCTTCGGTAAACTTTACTGCCATGGACTATCTCCTGGTCTTTGTCAAGTGTTATGACAGTTCAGGCTTCTCTAATGATGAGGAGTCTATCCTCATATTCAATATGGATGCGCCAGCATCTGACAATATCCCACCAGAGATCCTTGATATCATAAAGCCTCCTATGATCCTTAGGGATAATCTAAACACGTTCGGGATACTTGTTAATGAGCCATTCAGCTCATGCAGATATGCATTTTCTAATGTTGTATACGATGACATGCTTGAGATCAACTGTTCAGCAGCTGAGTCAGACGTGATCTATAATGTCGGCTACCCGCTTGGCTCTTACCCATGCTCTGCTGAAGTAAATGTTAGTTCAGGGCCAAGCGAGCTCTATTTTGCGTGCAAGGACAAGAGCAACAATACCAATACAAACTTTGTCCTTACGATATAGGTGGACAGGACATGTATACAGCGGCAACTGTTGCAGTATATGTTATAGGGCATTTATTGCCTGTATGCCAATAGAAGTCTAGTGATGTTACAGGTGCATGGAAAAAGATATGTTCTTATTCTCTTTTTTACTGCATCTGGCCGGTTTTGTGGTTTATGGCCTGGTCCTAAGCATTGTCCTTGGGAAAGGTATTGAATCACGGATATTGTCGATTCCGCATATCCAGGTTATGACTCGCTCAACACCGCAGCCGAATCCAGAATGAGGGACTGAGCCGTATCGCCTTGTGTCAAGGTAATACTCATAGTTTTTTGGGTCTTCTCCCTGCTCTTTTAGCCTTCGGATGATGCTTGAGTTGTCAGCTTCCCTCTGCGAGCCGCCTATGATCTCGCCGTATCCTTCTGGAGCGAGAAAATCGCAGCCAAGTACAACATCCGGGTTTTTGGAATCCTCCTGCATATAGAACGCCTTGACAGATTTAGGGTAATGCGTGACTATGATCGGCACGTCATAGAGCCTTGTGAGCTTGTCCTCTTCTATTGTCCTCAGGTCCTTGCCCCATTTTATCTTCATATCGCATCTCTCATTGAGAATATTTATTGCATCGTCATATCTCATCCTGACAAATGGCTTTTCGATCGTGGGCGTAAGCTTGCCTGTGTCCCTCTCAAGGAGATCAAGCTCTTCGCTGTTATTGTCGAGCACAGCCTTTACAATATGTTTGATCAGGCCTTCACCGTTATCGATCATATCCTCAAAACTGAACCAGGCAGCCTCCATCTCAGCATGCCAGTATTCAGTAAGGTGCCTTGTTGTCCTGGATCTCTCTGCCCTAAACGACGGTGCTATGCAGTATATCTTCTCAAGAGAGAATATCCCTGCTTCTGCATAGAGCTGCCAGGTCTGCGCAAGGTATGTTATCCTGTCAAAGTATTTGACCTCGAACAGGTCTGATCCGCCTTCACATTGCGTGGCCTGGAATATCGGCGACTGGAACTCATAGAACCCGAGCTTCCTGTAATAATCATGTATGGCTCCGAATACTGTCGACCTTATCTTGAGTATTGCCTGCATCCTTCTTGACCTTATCCACAGGTGCCTCATGTCAGAAAGGAACTCAGCAGACTGGTCTTTTGTTATTGGAAATGTGTCAGAGTTCCCTATGATCTCAAAGCATGTTACAGATATCTCATATCCGCCAGGCGCCCTCTCGTCCTTTTTTATCTTTCCTGTAACAGAGACCGATGCCTCGACCTGAAGCTTTTCTATCGCAGCAAATTTATCTTCTCCGACAATGCTCTTTTCGATTACGCACTGGATTATCCCAGTAACGTCCCTTAAGACTATGAACCTCAGCTTTTTTGAGCCGCGCTCCCTGTGTATCCAGCCGCGGACAGATACAATGCTTCCTTCCCTTTCAGTCGCTTTTTTTATTGAGAGATATTGTTCAGCCATGCAAGATCTGGATTTATTGTATTATTTAAATAGGTTTTGGAAAATTGTGTAATGGCTATTTTGTATTTCTGTAGGATTGATTGTCCATGATTGATTTACCATGATCAGTCGGCTGGGGGATAGTCAGTATGTTTTATGTTAATCATCAATTTGTTTCATATAAATCATAAGTATGTTTTATATATCTGAACAATTATGTGCAGGATATGCATGATAAACAGGATATGAAGGATGATTTTTTCAGATCAAATGACATTCTCTGGCTTACAAACAGATGTAACAATAATTGTATAATTTGTCAGGACAAAGTGCCAGGTCTTGACATCTCAAAGAGCATGGCTGAGATAAAAGCTGAGATCTGCAACCTTACAAGGGATGGCAGGAAAAGAATAGTTATCTATGGCGGAGAGCCTTATCTTAACAGCAATATGCTTTCAGTTCTTGAATACCTGTCAAAAGAGCATATATCATGTATGATTCACACGAATGCAAGGGTGTATGCAAAAGAATGCATAGCTGATTCGCTCTTGAAAATAAACGCAGAAGTCGTGAGCACTCTTTTCAGCAACAGAAAAGAGATCCATGACAGGATAACAGAAACACCTGGCAGTTTTGATCAGACAATATCAGGCTTCAAGAACCTGGTCGCAAGAGAGATACCTCTTACAGTGACTATTGTCCTTACAAGCATGAACACTGTTGATCTGCCAGAGACTGCTGGATTGTTATGCGATTTAGGTGCAAGCTGCATCAAGATATCAGGGCTGGTTGACCAGGGGAGGATGAAAAACAGGCATGAACTCATACCCCCATTTGGTTCTGTTGTTGAAAACATAAAAAAGGCAATGGAAATCTTAAACAGCAGGACAAAAAAACCAGACATCCTGTTTGAAAAGCTTCCCTTCTGTGCTGTAGGATCATATCATGATAGGTTCTTGTTTGAAAAGCAGCATCAGGGAAATATCCTGATCTGGCCTCATGATAAGATGCAATGTAAAGGATGCAGGCATAAGAAAATGTGCATGGCCTTATTGAAGTGAAAGATTAATTATTGTAGATTTAAAATCTTATAGTTGATTGGCAAAGAGCTTTAGAAACGCATCTGAATAGAAAAATATAAATCAGGTGCGCTTATCCGCTTTCTTATGTATAAGATTTTAGCTGAGGACAGCAGGACAGGGGCGCGCGTAGGCGAGCTTCAGACATCGCATGGCAGGATAAAGACCCCTTTCTATATGCCTGTTGCTACAAAAGGCAGCGTAAAGTGTCTTGATTCAGAAGACTTAGGCAAGATTGGCACAGAAGCTGTCATATCAAACTCACTTATCCTCTCATGGCAGCCAGGTCTTGACCTGATATCAAGGGCAGGAGGTATCCATAAGCTCATGAACTGGGATAAAGTGGTGTTCACTGACAGCGGCGGGTTCCAGTCCCTTGATGACGATATGATAATGAAAAGCACGCATCAAGCTGCATTTTTCAGGTCACCTTTCAATGGTATCACATATGAGATAACACCAGAAAAAGCAATGGATGTTCAGCACACAATCGGGTCAGATATTGCGATGTGCCTTGATGATGTACCTCATGCAGGAGACAGCATAAGAGAAGTGCGTTCAAAGACGCTTAGGACTCACTCGTGGGCAAGGAGATGCAAGGTGCATCATGATGAGATCGACCAGAAAGATAAGCAGCTCCTGTTTGGCATTGCACAGGGAGGGCTTGACTATGACATGAGAAAAAAGAGCATAGAGTTCATGGTAAGGCTTGGGTTTGACGGGATCGCGCAGGGAGGGCTTGCGATAGGCGAGCCGATCGAGTCGATGTATGATGTTTTACAGAAGACTTCTGCTCTTCTTCCAAAAGAGAAGCCGCATTATGTTATGGGCGTAGGAAACCCTGCTGATATGTTGGAGACAGTTGCCATGGGCTATGATTGCTTTGACAGCACTTTTCCGACACGGAATGCAAGGCACGGCACGCTCTTTACATTCAAAGGCAGGTTGAGGCTGGGCCAGAAGAGGTATTCAGAAGACACTGGCCCGATAGAAGAGGGATGCCGCTGTTTTGCTTGCCAGAACTTCAGCAGGGCATACATAAGGCATCTTCTGAAGAACAAGGAAGGTGTAGGAAAAAGGCTTGCGACATACCATAACATATACTTCATGCAGAGGTTTATTGAGAGGATGAGGCAGGCGATCGAAGAGGACAGCTTTCTTCGGTTCAAGAAAGATATCCAGGAACTGTTCCGCAAATAAGAAGACCATATGTGAGCATTTGCTCATGAATCACCTGTTTATTATTCCACGCTTGAGGTCCTTTAGGAAATTGTCGACGTTTTCCTGCTCTTCATCAGTGAGCTCGCGTCTTTTCTCAGGAGGCATAGGATCAAATTTCTTTTTTGCGCTGTCAAGCATAAAATTTACAAATTTTTCATTTTCGTCTTTCATAGGCAACTATCTTTTTGATATGCTTTTAAAAGTATATTGGAAGTCCAAAGTCTATATTGGAATACTCATTTCTATTGTATGTGTAGTAGTATTTATGTGTATGTTTAGTAATATTTATGTGTATGTTTAGTAATATTTATGTGTATGTTTAGTAGTATTTAGGTTATTCTTCTATATGTATGCAAGAATTTGTGTGTATAAGATTAGATGTTGGAGATGGCTGCCAGATAGTTTTTACATGGCTTGTCTCTCTTGTTCAGCAAATATTGCAGTCCCTATCCTGACCATGTTAGAGCCTTCTTCTATTGCTATCTCATAATCATTGCTCATCCCTATAGAGAGCCATCTTAGCCCGAGCCTGTCAAAAAGCTTCTTGATCCTTCTGAAATACGGTCTGGTCTTTTCAGGAAGGATGTGCGGTGCAATGCCCATAAGGCCAGTGACCTTGAGATTTTTCAGCCTTGATAGGCTCTTGTAGAACGCATCTAGATCCTCTGGTCGGATGCCATACCTCTGTTCTTCGCCTGATAGGTTTATCTCGATAAATACAGGCATCTCCCTGCCTATGTCACTGGCTCTCCTGTCGATTTCTTCTGCAAGCCTTATGCTGTCTACAGACTGGATAAGGTCAAAAAGCCTGACTGCAGCCTTGACCTTGTTTGTCTGCAGGTGACCGATCATGTGCTTTTCCGGGGCAGGCGCTTTTCCTTTTTTAGTCAGGCTGTCAAGCGACCTGAACTTATCTTCTGCTGCCTGAATCCTGTTTTCTGCTATAACAGCTGCTCCGCAGCCAATCGCTTCATCAACCTGCTCTGCTGTCGCGCTTTTTGTTACGACAACAAGCATTATATCTTCTGCCTTTCTTCCTGACCTTTCAGCTGCTGCCCTGATCTTGTCATATACCTTATCGAGGTTCTCTTTTATTGTCATGATAATAAAATCCAGCATTCTGATATTAAAATGTATTGGATATGCCTGTTTTTTTTGGCTGTCGGCAATTTTTGCCATTGTTTTCAGTTTCCCTTTTTCGGACAGGTAGTCTGCTTCTGTTTTAGCCTATCAGAGAACCACAAGAATATTATGTATAGAGTACTGAATACTACACAAATATTGTGTAGAGCACTGTTAGAATAAAAGGTTAAGGTGCGGGGGAAGGGGTTCGAACCCTCGTAGGCACTAAGCCAACAGATGGCCCACAAATGATATCTTCATCGAACTGCATCCTGCAGCACTCTGCACTCAAATGCCTTGAGTCTGTCCCGTTTGGCCACTCCGGCACCCCCGCAAGATAAGGTTTGGTTAAGTCCAGAACCCGCAAATAGTTTATAAAATTATTGAAAAGTGTTAACCTTTAATCCTGTCTAATCGATAAATATATAAAATTATATTGAGAAACAGAAAATAAGAAATAGCAATCAGTTCATCTTCTCAAGCCTTTTCTCTATTTCATTTATTGCAACTTCAAGCCTTTTTAGTTCAGCTTCCTCTTCCTTCTCAAGATTATGCTTCTTTGCCCTGGGAGCTTTTGCCTTAGGAATTACCTCTTTTTCCTGAGCAGGTTTGATATTCTTTGTTTTAGCCTGATGTGCAAACTTGACTTTAGGCATCTCTATCTTCATCTTTGATGTGATCTCATGGATTTCCTTGAACTGGTTTGACAGGTCTTCCATGAGTTCTAGTTTTGCTTCTCGCAGCCGCTTGAACATCTCATATCTCTGCAGGATAAGTATAATTTCTCTTGATGCCTCAAGCAGAGTCTTCCTGACTTTTTTGCTGTCGCTTATTCGCACGTAAAAGATCTCATTTTGGCTTGTCATATACTAAAACCTCATTAATTCTCTGTTTCGCCTAGTGTTTGGTCTATGAAATGCAGCTTCTTCTCTATCTCTTTTATGCTGTTGTTCCATAGGTCAATCTCGGTCTGCTCCTCTTTTTTGAGTTCAACAATCTTATTGAGTGTGTCTTTTGCCTGGGCAAGTTTAGTCCTTAGCTTCTCAAACAAATCAATAACTTCTTTGTATTCATCTATCTTGACAAAAACCGCTTGTTCATGAACATCTGAATCGACCATTTCTAATCACCTTTGTATATTACTCCATCCAGCTTAATTATCTTTTTCTCAAAATAATCAAGGTCTTCACGCCATGACCTGTAATAGGAATCCATGTCCTTATTTATCTCGATGATCCTGAGAATTGCGTCCTGTCCGACCTGTGATTCTGAACTGATGGAGTTGATTACATTGACCATCTCCTTGAACTGGTTATAGTTTAGATAAGGTGTTCTTTTGAATCTGTTGAAGCTGTCCTGGTCAACTGTTGCCTTGATGTTCTGGATATGGTTCTCAAAGTCTTTTGCTGACCTGATCTCAGACATAATCTCGTTCTTGATGTCAAAGTTTGATGTGGTAGGCTCATATTTTGGCAGCTCGCCGGGCATGGCCGGCTCATCGTAACCATGGTCTTTCCCTTTGAATAGCTGGACTGCTTCTATGTCTCTTGGTGCCTGTGCTACGCCAGCTGTACCTTCTTTGCCTTCAATTTCAATTGCTCCTGCTGATGATGGTTCTTGATTAAGCTCTCCAAGCTGTGTGGCAGCAGGTTCCTTCTGGAGTGCAGCTAGCTCTGGACCTGGCTCTTGTGGTGCTGCTTGATTGCTACTTATCTCATCCGATTCAGGCATAGGCTCTGGATTTTCTACACTGATCTCATCTGGCAGGAAGTCTGTCGGCAACTCTTCAGGGGTCTGGAACTGCTTGTCTACTGCTGTCTGCTCCACCTCAGAAAATATAGGATCCATGCCTGATCTTGTATCTTCTATCTTTCCAAACGTACCCATCTCTGCAGGCGCTGGAGGTGGGTCAAGCATATTCACATTGCTGTCTGGCTGAGATGCTTGCTCTTCATTCTTTTTCTTTCCAAATCCAAAAAGCCCCATATTACCACCACTACAAAAACTTTAAATCATTATAACTGCATTATTATTAAAACTTTATGTAGCATTCTTTAGAGGTAACAGTGTATGTCTGTTGCAGTCTGTATCATTATTGTCCTCTCTAACATAATATCTACACTAATCCTCACTAACCTAATCAAGGTTTGGCAGAATAATAGAATAGATAGAGATGCAAAGGTGCGGGTTAAGAAGATTTTAAGAGGATTCTTAGGTTATTTTCCTCTCTTGGTCTGGTTCTTCCAGTTTGGTTTTCTTATTCTTGTTTTTCCATTCTGGTTTTCTTATTCTGATCTGCCTGATTGGATAAACCATCTTTCGTTCTTTACCTTATCTATGAGCATCTTCATGTCTTCAGCAGGATGGCCTGCATCAACAAGAAGCTTTTCTATCTCTTTGCCAGAAAGCCCTTCACTCAGGCACTTATAGACATAGTCTACAAGTTCCTTGTCAGAAAAGAGCCTTTCATAATGTTCTGTTAGCGGATTCATCAATGCTTTGATGTTTGCAGGGTCATGGCCTGCATCAACAAGCGTGCTCATTACATCATCAGGCTTTTGTCCTCTTGCAAGAGATGCGCTGATGTAGTTCACCAGCTCATTGTCTGCATTGTCGGCTGAGACCTGGTCCAAGAGCATGTCAATCCTGTTCTCATCATGGCCAGCTTCGACAAGGATCCTTCTTACATCCTCAGGGGCTGCGCCAGACTTTAGTGATTCATGTATATATGCTGCAACCTCATCAGGCCCCTCAGAAGAAAGGGAACCTCCATAAGCACCTGTGTCCTCAGAAGAGGAGGAAACAGCTGCAACAGGGCTTGTGCCTGCTGCAGCCATAGAATCCCGTGTTGGTTGTATCTGCGGACTTGCCGAGGAGTCTTGTTGGGGGTGTCTATGCATGTAGACAAAATAGAAGGCAAGACCGCCTCCCACAACCACAACACACAAAAGGAGTATCCATATAAGGAGCGATGAGCCTCCTTTGTCGCTGATCTCGACAGGCTCTTCGACATCTGGAGCCTTGCTCTCTTCTCCTGTTCCAGCTGCTGCATTAGAGGAGTCTCCATCTACAGGTATCTTTTCTGCCTGCCCAGGTGTGCTGTCAGCTGCCTGCTGATCTGCGGCCTGCTCTACAGGCTTTTTGGCCATTATGCCAAAGAAGCTCAGGTCGCTTACCTCAGCCTCATAATAGTAGTATGCGCTGTCTTCGCTTACTTGTGTTGTAGGTATATCGTTCCATTGCGTGGTGTATTTGCTTAGGTATATATGCTCTGAATTGAGGCTGTTTGAGCTGAGCCAGGCCTTGTCGACCTTGAACTGTATTATTATGCTTTTTATCTGGCTGTTCATCACACCCTCTTTTTCGATGTTTATGTATTGGTAGGGCGTGTCAGCAGGTGCAGGGACAGATCCCCTGTCAGCAGCCTTGCTTATGCTGAACTTTGCGTTGTTGACGTTCTCGTTTAGAATAATATCAAGCTCAGTTATTGCGATCTCTGGCTTGTCAGGCTTAAATGTGGCAGAGGTGTTCGCCTCGATTGTCGCGAATGACTTGACAGCGAGGTTGCTCGAGATGCTAGTTGAGTCAATTGTGAACCTGATCACGCCTGAAGAGGCCATCACGTTGCCTCTGGTGTCATTGCACCTGACGTAATATGTATAATCCCCGTCATTTAGGTTATTCATTGTAAAGCTGTGGGCAGTGCCTGTCTGGATGAAGTAGTATTCCATAGAAGCGTAGCTCTTGTCAGATTCTGAGAACTTGCATAATGAGTCCTCGCTTGTGTATGCCCTGAGGGTTGCAGATGAGCTGTAAATCGTCGTGCCGTTCGGCTCCTGAGATAGGATGACAGGCGGTGTAGTGTCCTCGATCTCGAATGAGACATTCTCCTCTACCAGGTTAAAGGCAAGGTCCAGGCAGGAGTATGTTATCATGTAGCTTCCGTCTGAGAAGCAGGTAGTGTCAAGGCTCTTGAAGAGATTGAACTCCTCCTCGTCGTCGCATTCATCTATGCAGTCATCCAGGTCGTCGCTGCAGTCATCCTTGCAGTCGTCATAATCATCCTCGCAGTCTTCCCTTGCCTCGCTTGTAGATGCAGAAGCATAGCATAATGACCTTGTGTCGCTGCATGCGTCCTTGCAGTCGTCCTCAAGGTCGTCGCAGTTGTCATAGCAGTCAGAGATGCCGTATTCAAGCTTCAATGAGCCTGTTTTCTTGCTGTCATACCTGTCATCTTCACATGTCTCTTCGCATGATTCCTTATCATCTGTGCATATGGCTTTTGCCGCTGTCTTTTCAGCAGTCGTATCCTCTTCATTGGCATCTTCGACGCAGTCGTCATAGTCATCGTCGCAATCTGTTACGCAGTCGTCATAATCATCCTCAAGGTCTTCGAACAGCTCGTATTCGCAGCTTCCCTCTTCATCAAGACTGACATTCAGCGTGACTTCGTTGCAGTTCTTTATCTTTTTTCCATCTGGAAAGTATACAGTGATCTCCGGCTCTGTGATATCTATGGTATATGTCCTTGTATAGTTTATCTCATTTCCCTTTGCGTCGCGCATCGAGACTATGAACGTATGGTCCCCCTCTGCCTGGGTCCCTGATGTATATGTGTAGCCAAGCCCGCTGCCGGCTGTCATGGATGCAGCAGCCGCGCTGTCCACCTTAATCTTTGGGTAGCCTGTATAAGGGGGTTCGCCTGCAGTGACGCTTACTGCAAGTGTCTGGTTGCTTGTGTGCCCAGAGTCTTGAGGAGTGGGAGCACTGAATGCAAGAGTGGGCAGGGTCGTGTCATAGAGCCTGAAGAAGATTACGTTTGTCCCAGAGTTCATGTTTGAGTCTGTGCATTTGACTGTGAAATAATTGTCAATCCCTACTGAGTCAGCGCTTGCATTGAAATACCTTGTATGCACAAGGTAGCCTGTCGATGATGATGAAGCCATGGCAAGGTCAGCTGTTGATGTAGTAATCCCGAGCTTCTGTGCGTCAACTATGCATGTTGCCGCCTCGTTTGTCGTGACCTGCAACAGGATGTTTCTCCACTCTGCGACTGTGGACATATTTGTTATGGAAAATGTTATTGTCGGCGCTGTCAAGTCTGGCTCGGCAAGTGTCGAGAAGCTGTATTCGCCGCTCTCTATGCTGTTGCCGTCTGCGTCTGTGCTGTTCACCCTGTAATAATATGTTGTTGATGCTGCAAGGCCGCTGATGTTCATAGAATGGCTTGTAAGCATGCTTGAGTTGCTTGCTGTTGCAGTATAGATCCCTGAAGCTGTCCCATACCTGACAGTGCTTGTCGCGCCCTCTTCAGTGGTCCAGGTTATCCTTGCGGAATAGATAGATGTTGCGGCAGTGCTAACAGCAGATATTACTGGCGGTGTAAGGTCAAGCGTTGTAAAACTGCCTGTGGTTGAGGTGTTGCAGTAGCCAAATGCGTTGCATGAGCTTACATTGTAGTAATAGGTAGTGTTTGATGAGAGCCCGCTTAAGGTAACTGAATGTGCGCTTGTGATGGTCGAGTTCGATGCGCTGGATGACAGTGCTGATGCGCTTGTGCCATAATAGACTGTCGAGTTGCTCATGTCGTCAGTATCCCATATTATTGTTGCAGTGGTGTTTGTCCTGTCGGCCGAGATGTTGCTTATTATAGGCAGGCTCGTGTCAGGTGTCATATTGACGCTGAACCTGTGCATGATGCCCGGGCTGTTGATATTTCCTGCGCTGTCGTTGCACTTGTAATATATAGTATAGTTGGTGTTCGGCGCAAGGCCTGAATAGTTTATCCCGTGCACAGGCCCGCCGGTTGTCGTGAACAAAAGTCCTTCTGAGCTGAAGTTAAAGCTTTCGCTGCTGTTGCTGTACCTGCAGTATGCATCTTCATCTGTCGTTATGTTCAGCATCACCCATTCTGTGTCGTTTCCGAGGTTTGAGTTGTTCTGCGGGTAATTTATGCTCAGAGAAGCTGCCATCACATCAAATGTCAGCCCCACTGTCATTGATCCTGTTATGTTCACTGCTGCTGTTGCCGAGCTTGTCCCGTTGTCTGCATGGAACGTATGGTTTGAAAAATAAAGCCTGCCTGTATTGTTTATCATGTACTGGCTTATGTTTACCTGCTCTGTATATCCGTCTGCGTCTGTAGTGAGCAGGCTTACTGCCGAAGAGTATGTGTCAGTTATGTTCACTGTCGTGTTGTTTACCGGGTTGCCATATGAATCATTGATATATGCAGTCACGAACCAGTTTACATACAAATTGGCATTCTCAGAAAATGTTAGCTTGGTCGAGTCGAATGTCGTGTTGATTAGCCTGTTTGTAGTCCCGCTGCCAGCAGATTCAACATCGCCAGCAGATGATGTTATGGCTGAGCTGATGACACTGTTGTTTACTGCTGAGTTGAACAGGATCGCCCTTGTCAGTGCAGAGCTTATTGTGTTTCTAACTATGGCTGAGCTGTTTGTGTTCGTCAGCCTTATCCCGTATGAGCAGCTGGATATGGTGTCATTGATGATGCTTGAGCTGCCGCTGACATCATTTAGGAATATGCCTGATGCGTAGCTGTCGATCCTGCAGTTCCTTATCGTTATGTTGCTTGCGTAGGCATAGATGCCGTATCCTGAGCTGTTGCCTGTGATGTTTGTGTTGTTGCAGTCGAGGACAACATCATGGGCGCTGATCTCGATAGCGCCTGAGCTGGATGAGGCATTGACAGGGGATGTTGTTGTGCCTGCCATTTGATAGGATCCAGACCCGTTTATGAGGAGCGTGTTTGCAGAGCCAGAGATGTTATCAAGGCCTTCTGTTATGGTGGTGAAGTTGCATCCTGTGCTGCAGACTGTGTATTGTATGGCGATTGCAGAAGCTGATGCAAGGATAACCAACATGAGGGTAACTGAGATAAACACAATGATTCCTGCAGTTGTTATGGAATGATCTCTCATGGAGGAGTAAGAGGGCTTCATGGAGGACCACCTCTCATTAACTCTTCGTCTACAACCGCTTTTCTTCTTGTGTAAGGCAGGTTCCATACTTTCATGAACTGCTGGATATCTTCATCATAACGTTCGTGGATCATGAGGACAGTCCTTCCAAGGTGGACAATCTTCATGCTCTTTACGACTCCAGATTTGCCATCCCTGCCTTTTAGGGCATAATAGAACCTTACTTTATCTTTTTTCAGCAGGTGCTTGGTAGAATACGTGTAGATCAGCATCCTGTTGCCATGTTTGATAAAGCCTTCATAATCATGCATGCAAAATCTTTTAACATATTTAGTATATAAATCTTTTGTTGTAAAATAAACTAACATTAAGTAGTTAATCTTTAGTTAGTTAAATTAATTTTCTTGTATTTATATCAAGTTT
>JAFGRM010000042.1 GCA_016935125.1 Candidatus Woesearchaeota archaeon | reverse complement strand
TACCGGCTGGAACTATTTTAAGACATAAGATAAGGAATAGATAAATAATAAGGGGGAGAGATGAAGCGTCTCAAAAGATTAAATAAATTATTGGTAATGCAGATAGTGCTTGCGCTTATCCTCTTAATCCTGATCATATTGTTCTTCTTGCAAAGATATGAAAATACGCTTCCTTATACAAAAGTATTTCTTGAGAACACAACAATAGTCGGAAGCATTATTGGGGCCATAATATGAAACTTGTCATACTGGGCCTTGGGACCGGCGGCATTTTCTCAGCGATATCAGCACGGAAACATGACAGGCAGATAAGTATCTGCGTGATCGACAACAAGGATTTTGAGGTTCTTCACAGCTGTGGCCTGCCTTACTTTCTTGAAGGCAGATTGAGTTCAAAAAGCATCATAGGCAATATGCCTGATATTGGTGCAGAGATAATGCTAAGGCATGAGGTTATAGCTATAGAGCCAGAAAAAAAAAGGGTATGTGCGCTGGATAAAAAAGATAAAAAGAACAGCAAAAGAATCTATGTCAACTATGACAAGCTTATAATCTCAACAGGCGCAAAGGCCTTTATCCCTGAGATTGCTGGTGCAGAAAAGCTCATAGGAAAATGCGTATTCAAGATAGATTCCATTGATGACATCTCTGCTCTGGATAGGTCCATTGATGGAAAAAAGAAAAGGATTGCAGTCATAGGCGCAGGAGCAATAGGCATAGAGGTCGCATACGCGCTTAAGAAAAGAGGGATGGATGTTACAGTCATAGAATCAATGGAGCACAGCTTTCCGAATGCCCTTGACTTGGACATGGCAGAGGTTGCAGAGAAGCATCTTAAGGCATCAGGCATCAGGCTTATCTTCAAGGCAAGAGTCAAAGGGTTTAACAGCAAGAAAGGCAGCCTAGATAGCATAGATTTCTGCTGCCAAGCTGGTGATGATCCTAATCCTGATTTTGATGTTGCAATAATCGCAACAGGAACACGCCCAGACCTAAAGATGATGCAGGACGCAGGCATCAGATGCGGAAAGCTGGGTGTCCTTGTCAACAAGAGGATGCAGACCAATTATCCAGATATATATGCAGTAGGCGACATAGTCCAGCTCAGATCATTGATTGACAAAAGGCCCTGGGTAACAAGGCTTGCATCAGCTGCATACAAGCAGGGCATTGTTGCAGGCGCAAATGCAGCAGGTGGAAAAAGGGTGTATGACGGCGCACTGACATCCTTTGTAACAAAAATAGGTGATCTTGAGATTGCATCAACAGGCTTTGGATCAGAGGATGCAGGAACTGATATCATAACAGGCAAGGCCAAGGCCTTAACAATGCCAGAATGGGCAGGCAAAGCAGAAGAGCTATATGTCAAGCTTATAGTTGAAAAAAAGACGCACAGGATAATTGGTGCACAGGCAGTAGGGTTCAAAGGCGCCTCACATAGGATAGATGTTGTGTCAACTGCAATAAAGGCAGGGATGACAGTATATGATCTTGCAGGACTGGAGATGTGCTATTGCCCTGCAGTCTCTGATGTCTATGATGTGCTCATGCAGGCAGCTGACAATGCCATCCGGAAGATTGAGACAGCAAAAAATAGAAAAAAATAAACACCATAATATATATCACTACTTCTTAGTAACGAAACATTTATATACCAGTAAGCATATTATAGCTCATATGGCAAGAAGAAATGACCCAAAAAAGATTGGACAGCCAGAACAGCTTAGCTTTGATTTTAGCAGCAGCAATCAAGATGAAGATCCTATAGAAAATAAACCTGAAGACTTAGGAGACAAGCTATCTGAAGATCCTATAGAAAATAAACCTAAAGACACAGGAGACAGGCTATCTGAAGACCCTATAGAGAATAAACCTGAAGACCTAATAGAGAGGGTATCTCATGCTAAAGCCCTTATCCCAGACAAGCTGACTGAAGGTATAGTTAAACTGTTTTCAATGCGTGTCCCAAGCTATAGGCATGGTGACAAAGATTATGAAAACAAGAACTATGATGACAAAGACCATGGTGACCATCTGAACCTCAGGATAGCAAGGGGCATATTTAGAGGAATCTATCAGCTTGAGAATAAAAACCTCTCCAATATCTTCGGATCGCCAAAAGCTGTCCTGGATGAGCTGCCTCTGCCGATGATCTTTGCCATGTACTACGGGGTTGACCAGCTCAAAGAAATAGGAGCCAATGAGCTAGGCGGGCTGTCATTAGGAAAACTTGTCAACAGGCTTGCTGATGAGGGGTATAGGGCAACACAAGATGATACTCATGCTGCAAATGCAATCTGCAAGATGCAAAACAACGGCATCGGGACAAGGGGCTATGATCCCAACACAATAGAGCAGAGATTAGACAATCTTTCAGATGATATCAGTATCCAGTTCATGATGTCATTCTTCCAGAAGAGGCTTTATTCTAATGAAGAGAGGGTTGAAGGCTATGATTTTGAGGATCCTATCTACAACAGGTCTCATAACAAAAAGGGTTTTCTGGTCGACAAAAAAAAGACAAGAGAAGCATATATAAGAGAAGCAATAGGGCTGCTTAATGAGAAATACGCAAGAGATGATGATTTTAAACAGGGCAATATCAAGGCCTGGCTGGTACCTAGCAACACTGACCAGAAAAAGAGCTATCTTGTCCAGAGAATAACAAGAGGAACAGTGGTTAAAACTGAAAAAGAGGGTTGGAAACCCAAGCAAGAAATAAGTTGGGGCTGCAACTGCCCTTACCAGCTATATCATCCTAATGATGAATGCTCTCATATAAAGTATCAAAAAGATGAGTATGCAAAAGAGATTGCAAGACAAGACCCTGGCAAAAGAAGCAGCTAAAAAATTCTAACCCACTAAAAGATTCCAACTCAGGACTAAAAGATCTCCAATCCTCGCTCCACTATCATCTGTTCACTCTGTATTTTTTATACAATGGGCAGAGATGGTATTCTGACTTTTTCCTGTAATGGTTCTTTGCATGTTCAACTATAAGGGCATGGTATTCATTGAAAAGCCGTGTGTCATGCTCAAGATTATCCATGAAGAGCCTTTGCACCTGATCATATGTCGCATCTGGCCTTATGAATCCGAGATTGGCAAAAATCCTCTTTGTGTAGGCATCCACGACAAAAATAGGCTTGTGAAGTGCATATAAGAGGATCGAGTCAGCTGTCTCAGCTCCGACTCCGTTTATCCCTAGGAGAAGATCTCTTGCCTGCCATAATTCCATCTTCTCCAGCTCCCGAATAGTATGCTTTTTGAGGAACTCGGCTATGTTCTTGAGCTTCCTTGCTTTCTGGTTGAAATAGCCTGAACTCTTGATAGCATCTGCAATTACCTCATGCTTTGCCTTTAGAATCCTGTCAATGTCGATCAGGTTTAGCCTCTTAAGCTCAATCATCGCCCTTTCCACATTAGGTCTCCATTGAGTGTTCTGGGTCAGCAGGGCCCCGACACAGACCTCAAAACGCTCAGCATCTGTCCTTGGAAAGCCATAGTCTCCCTTGTGATACTCACATAGGAGCGTCTTCTCATTGATTCTTGGCCACCATCCCTGGGGGCCATACTCTTTGAGCAGTTTATGATAGATTTGTTCAATCTTGTTCATTTCTTCCCCTGTTCATTTCTTTCCCTCAACAATAAACATTTTGCTATCAGGTATGTTGACCCTGTACTTCAACCCTAAAAACCAAAATGGCAGCTTTTTAAAAATGCCTTTTTGCAGAAAATCAAATTCATAACAAAAAAATATGATATAAAGATTTCCATTTTTAATTAGACTATTGGTAATATCTATTATCTTCCACCATCTTTCATATTTATTGATGAATATCAACACAGTAGAAAATCTGTTTTTATTTATTGGCTTATATCTAAAATAATCATCACAAATAAAATTGTTTTTAT
>JAFGRM010000041.1 GCA_016935125.1 Candidatus Woesearchaeota archaeon | reverse complement strand
CCCAGCCGCAATTCGGACCAATCTATCCTTGTTATTGGAGCACCTGTGATATTTATTGCAAATGCAAGGATGAACTTGGCTGTTCAGGTAAGGATTGCTGCACTAAAAAGGCTGACAAGGATAACATAGTTATTGAGTGCGGCTCTGTCTGCGGAGAGAGTTGTGGTTCTTGCAGTGATGGTTATGCATGCCAAAACAATATCTGCCAGTATTCTTATGAAGACTGTCCATCAGACATAAAAGGGAACTGTGCTGTTCAAGGATTTTTTAGTTTATTTGGCTCAGGCATGAGTTACTATGAGTGCCTTGAAAAGGATTGCCCTAAATCAGCAGTAGCAGAGCCATTGCAATTATTAAGCTTTAGTTTTGACAAGGATACTTTTAAGTTAGGAGAAGAAATAACTGCAGAGTTTAAATCAACAGGCGCAACATTTTATCAGGTTTATGCTAAATACACATCAGAAACAGGAAGCACTGAGACATGGGCCTGGCAGGATATTTCTCCAGAAGATGTCTCAAAATACTGTGTAGATGGAGACTGTAAAATCTCTTTTGGCAGCGGACAAATGATCGGCACATTTGAGTGGAAGTTAAAGGCCTGCAGCGAAGATGATTATGGCTACGGTTGCACCGCTATTATGACTGCGAGCTATACAGTAAACTAGATTTAAGCTGATTTAAGATTTAAATATACTACAAATGCTAACGATTTAAACTGCATTTAAGCTTGATGATAGATATAAGCTTGCTATAAGCTTTGCTATAAGCTTGGACATATACTGGATTTACTGGATTTAAAATAGATTTAAATATGATTGCTGATTAATTCTTGGTGTGGTGATATTATGGCAGATATGGGGTTTAGGTTTATCAAAGGGATAACATCAGATATCAGCTGGGAAGCCTATGGCTCTGACCTGGGATCACTTTTCTCAAATTCAGCAAGAGCGCTCTTTAGTGTCATCTGCAGGATCGATGAGGTCAGGCCGGCAAAGGAGAAGATTATTAGCGCAACTGCTGAAAATCTGTCTGAGCTTATGGTAAACTGGCTGCAGGAATTGATAGCATCAGTTGATATAGACGGCATGTTCTATTCTGAGTTCAAGATAAAAGAGATATCTGAAAAAAGGATTGTTGCCTTATGCAGGGGTGAGCCAGTAACACCTGAAAAAGGCGAGACAGTGGTAAAGGCAGTTACATACCATGATTTTTTCCTAAAGAAGACTGATGCAGGCTATGTTGCAAGGGTTGTTGTTGACATATGATAATCTGGCATATTATGATTTGGCACATGATGATTAGACATGTGATAATTCGACATATGATGATCTGATATCTAATACTTAGGCATATGATAGTTGGGTTTATGATATTCTGGCATATGATGATACAATACGCCAATGCAACAGGCAGATGTCTTCATCTTCTCCTTCTTCTTCATCTTTTTCATCATCTTCTTCATCTTCATCATCATCTTTATCTTCATCTTCTTCTTATGAATAACCAAAATATTTAAATAGAACTGTATACACTTTTATCTGAAAATCAGAAAATTTATAAGAATTTTGTAAAATATCTCTAAAAATCATACAAAAAATCTGAAAATCAGAAAATAAAAAACAAAACAAAAGAAGTGGATGACATGGGCAGAAAGGATATGGCTTTGGTTTCTTTGGCAATATATGCTGCTGGCATGTTTTCTGGTATAGTTGGTCTTGAGGTGTCTGCATGACCTATGCAAGTATGACAGATGTAAGTATGACAGATGTAAGTATGACAGATGTAAGTATGACCTATGCCAGCATGATAGATTTCGACATGAAGGATATCTGTATGATGTGGGTCTGCATGACTGAGGTGACTGCATTATGAAGCAATACCCAAAGATAGTCCAGTCAGACAGCCGCGGCCAGATCGTTATTCCAAAAGATATAAGGCAGGAGCTTGGGATCGCTGACGGAACAGGGTTTCTCATGTATACTGTTGCAGACGAAGGCATCCTTCTTAAGGTCATACCTGCTGAGCCTCTTCAGAAGCAGGAGAAGATAATAAAGGAATTATCTGAAAATTCCGGGAAAGTCAGGATATCTAAAGCCAACCTGGATAGATCTGTTAAGAGGTATAAGGCATCTGGGGTAAACAGGCTTGAGGAGATATGATGGAGAAAGGTAAAATATTGAAAAATGTGCTTTTCAACAGCACACATGGCATATTTTCCATTTTTGTATTCATCTTTATAGTCCTGTTTATATCTATCCTGTCATCAGCCTCTATATCTGCCCTTCCGCTGAACAGCTCAAGCATCAACCAGACAATGCCGTACTTCAGCTGGTCATGGGCAGATAATGCAACAACTAACTATACGCTTGTAGTAGATGATGACCCTGGTATGGGCTCACCTGTTCTGACACATAACAACATATCCGGCCTCTCATACACCCTTGATGTTGCAGAAGCGCTTCCAGGAGACGATACCTATTACTGGAATGTTAGGGTATATCATAACAACATACACTATGCGACAATAAGCTATTCTAATTTTGTACTTGATACTGCTGCGCCTGTCTTTGTCTTGTTCAACCCTCTCAATGTTTCATGGAGGAACACGACGCCAACACCTGTCTCTGTAATAACCGATGAAGCAGCTGACTGCAGGTATGGGAGTGTGCCTTCAGTCCCATGGGCATCTATGACTGTAATGGCAGGCAACGAGACAACGACGCATTCAGTATCGCTTTCCCTTTCAGGCCAGGGGATGAATAATTACTATTTCAGGTGCAGGGATACTGCTGGAAACATAAACCCTGTTGAGAAGAACTATGCAATAGGCTTTGACAGCCAGGGCCCTGCTGCTGGAGCAGTTGTTGCAGCAGGGGGTGCGACATATACGACAAACAGCACAGTCCTGATCTCATGGTCAGGCTTTGCTGATACATATAGTGGCATATTGTATTATTACTACGATGACCAGGACCTTTCAGGGACACAAGGCGGGACCAAGACAGGAAACACTACATTTAGTGGCGGGCAGGTAACTGTTTCAGAGGGTGTCAAGACCTTCTATGTCTGGGCAGAGGATCATCTGGGAAATATTGGTACTGCTGCTTCGGACTCGGTTATTGTAGACTATACTGCACCGACACTTGTCACATGGGCGCAGGCGCCTGCTAACCTTCGGCATGACAGTGCAGCTGTCTTTAATGTGTCTGCTGCAGTCAATGATGCTAATTTCCTTGCATCAAACCCGCCCGAGTGCAGGCACAGGTTCTATATCGGCGGGGCGTACAACACTAGCTATACTGCATGGGCAGACATGACGCCATATCTAAGCAGGTACTGGTATGCAATCGATGAGGACTGGGATTACTGGCAGGGCCATACGGTATATTACGAGTGCAGGGTGTATGATGCGCTTAACCAGACATCAAGCACAACAAGGAGCGAGTATATTGACATGAATGCAAACCCTCCTACATTTGTAAACCTGAATCCCTTGTCAGGGACAGAAGGGATTAACCTTTCATTTACTATCCAAGGCAGTGATATAGAAGGGGATAGCCTCAGTTTCAGCTCTGACTTCAATTTCACGTTTGCGCAGCTTACGCAGACAACAGCAACAGCGTGGCTTGTCCCGGAAAACGCCCATGTCGGGACCAACATTGCCACGTTCTATGTTGATGATGATATGTTTGTATCAAGCCAGGCAGTGACATTTACAGTTATAGGCTCAAATGACCCGCCTCTGCTGAGCACTGTCGGGAACCTTGAGGCATACCTGCACGAGCCGTTTCTCCATCTCCTGGGCTCAACAGACCCTGACAACCAGAACAGCTATCTTTTTGATGACGACCTGCATACCTATGGTCTGCTTGATGACCTCAGCTGGTTTCGGATCACGTCAGGATACAACATCTCACTTGGGGCATCTTACGGCCTGATAAACTTCACGCCGCTGCTTTCGCATAAGGGTTCGAGGAATGTGACGATCTTTGTCAGTGATGGGACTGAGATAGACACTGAAGAGATAACATTCACTGTTGGCTTTTGCGGTGACCTTGACGCAGCAGGCGAGCCTAAATGCGATTCTACCTATGAGAGCTGCAGCACATGCCCTGAGGACTGCGGCCCATGTGACACATCCACTGAGAAGCATATGGCAATCCTTGTTCCAGCAAAGAACTGTGTGGGCAGGAACTTCACACTTGAGACCTATGAGCTTGTAGAGCGAGGCGAATGCGAGGTTGAAGGTGCGGTCATAAATAACAGGGAGGCCTGCTATAATGTAAGCGACGTCACAGTCAAGATCTTTTTGCTTGAGAACAAGGAATGGGTAGAGCTGGACGAGTACACCACTGATGAGGACGGCAGGGCGTCATTTATTGCAGAGGAGGCAGGAAGCTATAAGCTTGTCGCTGAGAAGAGCAAATACGAGGATGCGATCAAGTACCTTGATTTTGGCATATGCCTGGGTGGTGAAGGTGAACTGTTATCAGGCAGCACTGCTAATTCAACATCTGCAGGTAACAGCACAGCTGCAGCTGAGCATGTCAGGAAGCCTGATACAGAGACTCCTGGCAGCACATCTGTTGACGAGGGTGATGTGATTGAAGAGACTGGAGAGGCAACACTGTTCAGCAAGATACTCTGGTATGGGGTAATCCCTGTTCTGCTGCTCTCAATTGTTGCTGCATCATACCTCTACTATGAGAAGGAGAAGAACAATGTTGTATGGATACTCAAGGCAAGGATATGGTTTGTCGGGAAGAAGAAGGCAGCAGAGCCATACCTGAAAAATATCTGGAATAAGGCCAGGTCAATTGTGGGTTTTTAGTATGAGATTTGTTTGAGGTTTTTAGTATGAAGGTTGAAGGCGGGTTTTTAGTATGAAGATGCTCTTTACAAGAAAAGGCGAGTCGTTCTTTTATAAGGGCGACGACATACACACAAAGTATGGCTGCATAAAAAAGGAGGCTATAGAGAGCACATCCCCAGGAGATGCAGTTATGACAGGGACAGGAAAAGAGATGATGGTTTCTGCTGCAGGATTTCCTGATCATTTCAGGAAGCTTAGGAGGAATGCGCAGATCATAATAGCTAAGGACATGGGTGCTATAGTTGCTGAGACAGGGCTTAATTCAAAGTCAGTCGTTCTTGATTCAGGATCAGGCTCAGGTGGCTCAACCTGCTTTCTTGCGCATATCGTAAAAAAGGTGTATTCATATGAGATCAGGCCGGACTTTATTGAAACAGTAAAAAAGAACATAGCTTTTCTCGGCCTGAAGAATGTTGTGCTTAAGAACAGGGATATATATGATGGCATATCTGAAAAGAACCTTGATGCAGTGATACTCGATCTCCCTGAGCCGTGGAGAGCTGTTCCGCATGCAGTTGCTGCTCTTAAGCATGGGGGGTATCTCGTGAGCTATTCGCCAAACATAACCCAGGCAAAGAGGATGGTCGAGGCTGTGCTTGACACTGATGAGCTGCTGTATAAGAGAACGATCGAGATAATAGAGAGGGAGTGGGAGATTGACAGGTTGCGGGCAAGGCCGAAATTCCAGATGCTTGGGCATACAGGATTCCTAAGCTTTTCGAGAAAATACTGATCTTTTCCAGACCCACAGAAGGTTCTGCGAAGTTCGGCTGATAAAGGTTATTAACTCTTTTGGCTTCTATTACCTTATGGCATTTTCAGCAAGGTTCCCTAAAAAAAACAGCATGGCTGGGCCTGGGGCAGGGCTTAGATATGGACCTAAGGCAGGGCCCATGGCAGGATCTAAGTCAGGGTCATATGGATTTGAGGAGATATTTCTCTCAGAAAAAGAGGAGTCTGCAGTCGATGAGAAAGCAAGGCAGCACAACATCTCTCTTATCAGGGAATGCATAGGTGATGCAAAGGCGATATTCAGCGATGAAGAGATGAAAGCTTTTCAGACAAGCATAATAAGCATTGCAATAGCATTGTTTGAAAAGAGGGCATCGCATACGATCTACTGGAAAGAGAGGTTTGCCAAGGACCTGTTTGATGAGAAAAAGAGCTGATGCTTATTCTTAGGTTCTTAGGCAAAAGTTTTCTTAGGCAAAAGTTTATATAGTTTGGATGCCTATATTAGCTTTAGTTAAGTTTTAGTTAGCTATCAAGCAAACCCATCTAAAAAGGGTTAGATATATAGATGTATAAGATGTATAGAATGATATAAGTTGTATGACATATACTAATATTATTCATATTTGGTGTTATTCATATTTGATGTTATTCATAGTTGATGTTATTCATATTTGATACATAAGTTGACAGTAAGGTTCAGAGATTTGATAAGGGATTCATAAATGATTGCCCAATGCTTTGTCTACAAGAGTTAGTCTAGTATAATGAGTGGTTGAGGTTCTTGCATAGAGAAGGTGGTTTTTGGTTATAGGATTGTTTTTGGTTATATCTTGGTTATAGGGTGGGTTTTGGTTATATGTTATGGTTTAGGTGGTTTTTATGGCAGACAGTTTTGATTATGAGGACTCGAAAGTTGAGAACATCCAGATACGGACATTCTACTGTGGACTCTGCAAGCTTCAGATGGTTGAGGTGTCGCGAAGGGACGCGTGCTGCCCGAAATGCGGCAAACAGGGTTGGATGGTCTCGTTTGTCTGCCCAAAATGTGGTGCAAAAGCAGAGGCTTTTTATCAGGATCTTACAACACCGCCGTTCTGCTACTGCGATAACCCTTGATATGAGAACAGATCGGCCATGCCCATATAAGAAAGAGATTGGTGTAGTTTGTATAATCCCAGATTTGGCATGATTTCTCTTATTCAATTCTTATGTTATCAACTGCATTTATACACATATTGACCTACAATAACCTTTAAATACATCCTCTTGAATCTATGCAATATGATTTATGCATAATTTATGTATGAATTATGTATGATTTAAGGACCTGTAGCATAGCCTGGACAGAGATGATCTGTGCCTTTTGGAATAGGTTTTTCAGGGGTCAATAATGCGACGGCCTTCTATTCTGGGTTTGTGCCTGGTCTTGTTATCAGGCATCAACTGCAGGAGCAAGCCGTAGATCGGGGGTTCGAATCCCTCCAGGTCCATTATTTTCTTATCACAGCTATTGTTTCTTATCAGTTGTTTAGAGCTAACATCAAATGGAAAAAATGCAAAGGTCATAAAAACAGAAAAGCAAAAGTGAGAAAAGCTTAGATATGGAAAAAAGCCTAGATCTGCCTTGCCTGTGCTATGGGTTTTGCAGTCTTCCAGACATTCTCAAACATGTTCTGCAGCGCAGTGCCAAAGAATTCTGTATTTACCCAGACGCCAACGTCGTATGCAGGAGTTGCCTTTTCTTCGTCTATCAGGTTGAATGTAACCTGTTTTCCGTCGATTATTGCAAACCTTGCACTGATGTTCTCAACATGCCTGATCTCTGCTATTTCAGCAAGGAGCCTTGCTGCCTCTTCAGACTTGCTGTTTATCTCTGCAGCAATCCTTATGTCAACCCCGCGTTTTCCTGCTTTCTCAAGGGTTTTTTTAAGCGCATCAGCCTTCCTTACAAGCCCTTTTGAGGTTGTCATGATGATTATTGACTTTTCAGCGTTCTTTATCATGAGATTGAGATTGTTGTATACGTTGTTCCTGTCCCTTAGCGCTCCTGTGAACTCGCTTGGCTCGATGACTTCAACGCCGTGGTTATAGAGCATGTTCAACTCGTCCACTATATCTTCTTTTTTCATGTCATCGATGATCCTTGTCTGCATGTCTGCCTGTTCAGTTACTGTCTTCTTGACCCTCTCTATGACCTCATCAGGGGAAACTGCGATGTATTTGATCGGCTTTCCGATCTTCATCACGATGAATCCCTTTTTTTCAAGGCTTTCAAGAACATCATAAGCTCTGGACCTTGGTACATTTGATATGTCAGACAGTTCACCTGCGCTTGATACCCCTCTTGATAAGAGAGCGACCCAGATCTTTGCCTCATAGCTGTTCAGGCCAAATGCCTTCATCTTGTTCATCAGTTTATCGTTCAGAATCATTCTAAACCCTCATCTCCTGTTGTATTCCTGTAAATATTAACACTCTGCTCTGAATATTAACAATCTATAAATGTTAACAATCTATAAACAATCATTGTTATAAATATCCCTTGTTATATTAACTTATAATCCCTGTGAAAGGAACTTATAGCTGATGTAGTGTAATCAGAACTTATATATAAATGTTTCTTAATTGTTGTTACTTTTTAGTAGAAAACATGATATTTTTCATATATCTGATCATATTTAAGCATGAGATGCACTATAATATTAGAATGATGCGATGGCATAATAATACTAGACATAATAGAAGATTAATAGTACAATACTAGAATAGTACACGCACTAGAAGGTAGAATATGATAAAAAAGCCGATTATCACTGTGATGTCTGCGACAATCTTGCTTATAAATATCCAGTAGTAGAGATTCTTCTTATGCCGAGGTTTCATCTTCCTTGTTAAGAAATTCCTTGATCTTTTTTAGCCTTATGAAACTCTCTCTTTCAATCTCTTCGAGCTTGAACATGATAAGCTTTTTGGTGCATTCCATGCTAGGTATGATAAGGCATTCTAAGGAATTTACCCTGCGTTTTGTCTTTTTGATCTCCTGTGCAAGATAATTTAGCATCAGCTGTTTTTCAGATAGCTTGAGAAGGGGCTTGAGCAGCTCCCTGTAGAGAAGCACAGCATTGTCAAGCTCGATTGTATAGCCGTAATAGCCATAGCCGTTATGCTTTACCTTGATATCCTTTATCTCAGGGAATTCAACGTCCATTATCGATCTCTTGGATATCTCCAGGCAGGTGTCAGACGAAAGGCTGGATGAGATGCGCTCGATGTTTTGCTCGCCCTCTATTGCGATTGCGTGTATCAGTGAGTTTTGCGCGCGCGATAGCTTTCCACCCAGCTCCTCTCTTAGTTTTTTTATTGACTTGAGCGTCTCAAAAAATTCTAGGATCAGGACATCATTCTTCTGCTTTAGGAGCTTGTGCCCTTTTTTGGCCAGCTTTAGCTTGTGCTTAAGCTTGAGCAGCTCCATCCTGGTCGGTTTTATGTTTGCCATTTTCTCTTCTTTGTGGTCTCACTTTTGGTCTTTTTTGCAGTGCAGGACACAAGAATCTGATCCTGAACTGCATGCATCAGCTATCATCTGCTGCAGCTGTCGGATAACAAGATCCATTAAGGCTTAAGACTATAGATTATATAGTCTTTTTCTTTTTTAGCGGCTCTGGCACAACATCAATCTTTGAGCCAGGCTCTTCAACATACCCTGTAACAGGCACCTCGCTTTTGATCTTCCCTTTCATCTTTTTATCCTTGCTCTTCCCATACTTTGCGATGAACTCCTCCTTGATCCTTTTCAGCTCCTCATTAGGAAAAACCGATAATAGATCCCATGCCAGCGACAGTGTCTCTTCTATTGAGCGGTTATCCTCATAATCCTGCTTTACGAACCTTTCTTCAAAGATGTCTGCAAATCCAAGGTATTTCAGGTCAAGCTCTGAGAGGGATTCCTTGCCTATCACTGCAACCAGGTTTCTGAGCTCAAGCCCGTGTGCATAGGCAGCATACATCTGGTTTGACACGTCTGCATGGTCTTCCCTGGTTTTGCCAGGGCCAAGGCCGTTTTTCATCAGTCGTGAAAGCGATGGGAGCACGTTTACTGGCGGATATATCTTCTTCCTGTGCAGGTCGCGTGATTGTACGAACTGCCCCTCTGTTATGTATCCTGTGAGGTCGGCGATTGGGTGGGTTATATCATCGTCAGGCATGGACAGTATGGGCATCTGTGTCAATGAGCCATCCCTTCCTTTGATCCTTCCTGCGCGCTCGTAGATAGATGCGAGGTCTGTGTACATGTACCCAGGATAGCCACGCCTTCCCGGAACCTCGTTTCGCGCAGCAGAGATCTCCCTTAGCGCTTCACAGTAGTTTGTCATGTCAGTAAGTATAGCTAATATGTGCATGCCTTTCTCATACGCAAGATACTCTGCGACAGTGAGCCCTATCCTTGGCGTGATTATCCTCTCGATTGCCGGGTCGTTTGCAAGGTTTAAGAACATGATCACGTTGCTTAGTGCCCCTGTCCTCTTGAACTCGTTCTTGAAGAACAGCGCTTCCTCGTTTGTGATGCCCATGGCGATGAATACCACTGCAAACCTCTCTCCTTTTTTCTTGACCTGAGCCTGGCGCGCTATCTGTGCGGCAAGCTTGTTGTGCGGCAGGCCTGAGCCAGAGAAGATAGGCAGTTTCTGCCCGCGCACAAGGGTGTTCATAAGGTCAATAGTAGATATGCCAGTCTGGATAAATTCAGCAGGGTGCATCCTTCTTTCTGGGTTTATGACGCTTCCGCTTATATCCAGGCGCTGCTCGGCAATGATTTCAGGGCCGTTGTCTATCGGCTTTCCTGTACCGTTAAAGACTCTTCCAAGCATTTCTGTGCTCACCCCTACCTTCATTGTTTCGCCGATGAACCTTACCTTGGTGTTTTTTGTGTCTGTTCCCTGCGTCCCTTCGAACAGCTGGATGATCGCCTTGTCTTTCTTGATCTCAAGGACCTCTCCATTGCGCTCTTCCCCTGTTGATGTCTTGATGCTCACAAGCTCGCCATAGGACACGCCTGCAACGTTTTCTACGACCATCAACGGGCCGGACACGACCGAAACGGAGGTATATTCTTTTAACATTTTAGCTGCCCTCCCTTAGTTCATTCTTTAGATCTTTTTCTATCTGCTCAACATCATGTTTTATCTCTTTTGAATACCTCATCTTTGCGATCTTGTCTTTTACCCTTAAGGACTGGATGACCCCCATCCTTGTCCCTGATTTGACAGCCTTTAGCGCCTTGTTGTGAAGGCTGAGTATCATCTTCATCATGAGGTATTGCTTTTTTATGTCGCAGAATGTATCAACGTCATCAAATGCATTCTGCTGCAGGAAGTCCTCACGGATGCTCTTTGTTGTGAAGAGCACCAGCTTGTCCTCTTCAGGCAGGGCATCAGGGCCTACAAGCTGCACGATCTCCTGAAGTTCGGATTCTTTCTGGAGAAGGGTCATCATCTCTGTCCTCAGCTCAGGGAAGTCTGCTGCAACTTCCTTAAAGTAGCTGTTGATGCTGCTGTCGTACAAAGAGTAGCTTGTCAGCCAGTTGATCGACGGGAAATGCCTCCTGTACGCAAGCTGGGCATCAAGCGCCCAGAACACTTTTGTTATGCGAAGCGTGTTCTGTGTCACAGGCTCTGAGAAATCCCCTCCAGGCGGGCTTACTGCGCCTATGATAGAGACTGAGCCGTTTGTCCCGTTGACATTTATCACCTTTCCTGCACGCTCATAGAACTGTGCAAGCCTGGTCGCCAGATAGGCAGGATAGCCTTCCTCTCCAGGCATCTCTTCAAGCCTTGCTGAGATCTCACGCATTGCCTCTGCCCAACGCGATGTTGAGTCTGCCATGAGCGCAACATCGTATCCCTGGTCACGGAAGTATTCTGCTATTGTGATTCCTGTATAGACTGAAGCTTCACGTGCAGCGACAGGCATGTTTGAGGTGTTTGCGATAAGCGTTGTCCTTTCCATCATAGGTTTGCCTGATTTTGGGTCGATTAAGCTTGGGAACTCGTCTAACACCTCTGTCATCTCATTCCCCCGCTCACCGCAGCCGATGTATACGACGATCTGCGCATCAGACCATTTTGCAAGCTGCTGCTGGGAGACTGTCTTCCCTGCGCCGAACGGCCCGGGGATTGCAGCTGTGCCTCCTTTGGCCAGAGGGAAAAGGGTATCAAAGATGCGCTGTCCAGTGATAAGCGGTGTTTCTGGGTTCAGCTTTTCTTTGAATGGCCTTGGGACCCTTACTGGCCATTTTTGATACATGAGCAGCTTTTCCTTTTTGCCGTTTTCTGTCTTGACCTCTGCAACAGGGTGGTCTATGGTAAATGTCCCTTTCTCTATCCTTGTGATCTCACCTGATATGTTATGGGGCACCATTATCCTATGCGTGATGAGCTGCGTTTCCTTCACTTCCCCTATTACGTCGCCTCCTTTGACCTTGTCTCCGACCTTTGCCGTTGGCTTGAACTCATATCCTGCTTTGTGGTCAAGCGCTGTGATGTCTATTCCACGGGTGATAAAGTCTCCTGCCATCTTTGCGATTATCGGCAACGGCCTTGCTATACCATCATATATTGACTTCATGAGCCCTGGGCCAAGTTCTATGCTCAATGGCATCATTGTAGACTCAACCTTATCACCAGGTGTCAGCCCTCTTGTGTCTTCATAGACCTGTATTGTCACGGTGTCGCCTTTTAGCTGGATGATCTCGCCTATCAGGTTCTGCTCACCAACTCTTACGACGTCAAACATCTTGCATCCTCTCATGCCGTCTGCTTTGACGACAGGACCTGCAATGCTTAGTATTTTTCCCATTTTGCTTGTCCCTCTCTACGCTTCTTTTCTTGATTGTTAAAATGATCGTTGGTTAAACTGATCGTAACCGGTTGTTAAACGTTTAGCTCTATCCCTACTGCTGACTTGATTATCTCTTTTAGATCGTCGACCGAGCTGAAGTCTTCGACATTGTCAGGCAGGCTTACCACGTTCTTGTATTCTTTTAGCTCCTGCATAATGTTCATGACAGATACGTTCACTATTATGAAGTCATCCGGCTTTATCTTTTTTAATGCATCCAAGGCGTCAGACCTTGTCCTTATGACGTAACTTTCCCTTATGCCTGCAAGCTTCATCCCTGTTGCAAACTGGGGGTTGCCTAAAATGATCATATTATCATCTCCTGGATTTTCTTAGGGCTCAGTCTTGAGTCTATGCCTTTGCTGATTATGAAAAGGTTCTTGTTTTCATTTTTCTTCTTTATCATGTACGAGAATAATGGGTAAGGCCCAAGCATATGCGAGAGCTCATTGTCCTCGACATAATTCTTGAAGAACCTGTATAGGCCATGCTCGAAGTGGACGAGCATGCTGTCTTTCTTGTATTTCTCATATGCCTCTTTCAATGTATCATGGTATGGTAGCCCTTTGCATATCCTGATAAAGTCTTCAAGCTTTTCAGCGTTTATCAGCAGGTCATACTTTTTGCTTAGCGCTGAATGCGTGTCAACAACAAGGCTCTTCTGCCTGGCCTTGTCGACTTTCCGCACTTTCATCTTGATCAGCGCCAGTATGTTGAATATGTCGCATTTCTTCTTTATCATGTCCCTTATGCACTTGGCGTCGTGCATCTTGCTTTTCGCGCTTTTTAGGAACATGTCAAAGGCGAGGTTCTCTACAGCGACTTCAAACTCTTCAGTCGAACTGTAACTCTCTTTGAAGAGCTCGTTATAAGGGGTTGGCTCAAGTATCACAGCCATGTCAGCTACTGTTTTTGTATCGACGAGTCGCTTCAGCATGATGTTGTCAAGCCTTCCTATGGGGTAGATGGTCCCTTCTGCTATCCCTGTGTTTGAAAACTTTGCCCTGAATATGGCTTTCAGTATCTTGACTTCAAAAAAAGCCATGTAGGACTCGAACAACGGCCTCATGACTTTCGGGCTCAGTGAATTGAGTTCCTTTAGGCTTCTGAAAAAATTTCTCTCTATCGCCTTATGGAATGATTTTAGGTTGTCGATGTCTGTGTTGTTCAAGTCATCGATATAGCCAGTGTCCTTTAGTTTGCTTGCCAGCTCCCTCAATGACTTAGCTTCTGTTAGTGCCTTTATCTTCTGGTTTGGTATCAGCAGGTTTGCCTTTGCCTGTATCCTGGAGTTTGAATATATGAATGGCGTTATAGGCACGACAGACATGATTATATATACCAGGACAAAGAGCGTGAATGCGACAGCGAGCGATACGAAGATTATTTCCTGTGCCATTAAGAAAACAACACCCCGCTGATCTTGTTTCTCAGTATGTCTTTTTTTGATTTGATCTCGCTGTCTATCGTGAAATCGTAAGTGACATCACCTGCCAGCACCTTTATGCCTATTATATCCTTGTCTATTTTGAGCTTTGCCTTTGGAAATGACCTCTTGTAGGCATCTGAATCACATATGAGCTCGTAATGCTGTTCCTTTGGCAGGCTCTTTTTGACCATCTCAATGTATCCTTTCTCATGTGCGAGTTTCCTGGCGTTTTTTATCGCCATCTCAAATATCTTGTCTATTATCTCTTCTCTTTTCTGCTCAAACTCTGTCTTTGCCTTGAGTATCTCTTCGCTTTTTATTTTCGAGGTGGCTTTTTTTACTTCAGACTCTGTCATAGTGGAAATTCTTGCTGAGATAAGCTCCTCTTTTTCCTTGGCTTCACGCATGATCCCTTCTATCTGTGCCTTCTTCTCATTGTCAGCTGCTTTGATATCATCATCAAACTTCTTCTGGATAGCCTGTTTGATGCTCTCTACATTTCCGTAAATTTCCATCTTGTTATCACCGCATTCCTCTCATCTGATTTGCTCTTATCTAAGATACTCTTATCAAGATAAGGACAGGATAGGCCCATCTTGTTCTTAGCTGCTTTAAGATCTGGGTCTGATTCCTGTTGGGCCAATCAAATAAAAAAATTAACCAAGCACGCCTATTCCTACGACTAGCAGTATCAGAGCTGCAATAAAGCCGAAGATTGCAGGGGTCTCGCATTGTCCTGTGAAGACTATGCTTGGGACCAGCGCATCTGCGTTTTTTGTGCATGACACAATTCCTGAAGCTGCTACTATTCCCTGCATAATTGAGGAAATAGATGTTATTGCAACCACAAGTCCTGCTCCAAACATAGCAAGGCCTTCAGCATTTGTCAATTCCTTGATCCCTCCTCCTAACAGCCCTGCACCCATCAATATCAGCAAAGCTGTAATGAATGCATAGATTGTTTGCGTCTGCGGCAGAGCTTGTAATACAAGCGCACTTTTGAAATGCTCTTTTTTCTCTGCAACAGCTCCTGCTCCTGCAATGCCTGCTGCCTTGACTCCCAATGCTGTGCTTACACCTGCAACCCCTAATGCTACAGCTGCACCACTCACTGCAAATACAGTTCCCATTGTTGCTGCCATTTTCTAACCTCCAATATTATTTGAATTATTTATGAATTATCTATTAGGTATTCTCTTTTAGCCTCAAAAGGCGTATATATCTTTCCTCCGCCTTCATAAAACTTAGTGAAAAACTCCAAAAAGTGGAGCCTTGTCGTGTGGATGAACGCACCGAGCCCGTTCATAAGCAGGTTGAACGTATGCCCTACTATGAAGATTATGATTGCCAGTACTATCCCTACATGAGGGATAAGGTCTGCTGCAAGGAAACACATGAAATTTACAGCAAGGGATATCCCCGAAGTCCCTATCCCGAGTGCCATAAGCCTGGCATAGGAGAACAGGTCACCCAGGAAACCTGAAAATGAAAATACAGACAATGCTGCAGGGACCGCTCCTGATGAGATGTATGTAAAGGCTATCTGCATCAGAACAGAGATCCCGAGCAGTATGAGGCCCATTGTCTTGAACTTGAACATCAGGAGCATTGCACTTGCCATAAAGACTATCCAGACCGCCTGGTTTCCGAAAGCCTCTTTAAATTTTCTCTTGACTATATTATCATAGAACCCCGCAACAAGCCCTACCAGGAGATGCAATGCCCCAAGCCCTATTGCAAGTGCGAGGGCCAGCATGATCTGCTTCATCCCGTCTATATACATAGGAAGCTTTACCCCTATCTCCTGAAAAAAATTTCCAAAGTATGCGCCGAACACGACCCCCCAGAACATGGTGGAGATGCCAAGGATAGAGAGTAGCACGCATATGTCTCTTATGGACTGTTTTTTCCACATCTTTAGCAGGGCTATAAGTGATATGACTGTCAGGAACAGCCCGTAAAAGAAGTCGTCGAGCATGAAGCCGAAAAACAGGGTAAAGAATACAGCCACGATAGGTGTAGGATCAAAATCCCTGTATCTTGGCGGGGAATAAAGGTTCATTATCATCTCAAAAGGCCTGACAAGCGAGAAATTCTTGTACTTGCATGGTGCATCATCCCTCTCTTCTATCTCAATATAATAGTATTTTGCATTTCTCTTGATAAGCTCCTTGAACAGTGCTAGTTGTGTGGAAGGGACCCATGCCTCTATCACTGAGAACGAGTCGCCTGACCTTATGTTCTTCAGGGCATTGACCTTCTCATGGCATATCCCCAGCTCTTCGATTAGTACCTTGTTTGATTCCTCATATTCTTTCTGCAGCTCTTTTAGGATATCTTCAATCTCCCTTCTCTTCTTGTTTAATGCATCGTTCTCAGCCTTAAGCCTCTTTATTATCTCCATAGGCTTTTTGTCTTCAAGCGGCACTGCTAGGACGCCAAACCCTATCTCATGCAATGTCTGCTCCACTCTTGCGCTGTTGTCTTTATATGAGAATACTGTAAGTACCGCTTGTTCTTTTTCCAGCTCTTTTAGCCCAAGAACAGAGAAAGAGCCTATCTTTTCCTCAATCCTATTGAGGCTGCTTTTGTTGATGAAGCCAATGTGTTTGATTATGTTTTCACTGGACTTAAAAGTATCTGTCTTTATGTCAGGAAGCAGATAGAGGTTTGAGATATAGAACTCATTCTTCTTGATGGCCTCTTTTATCTCTGTGCGCTCTTTTAAGTGATCCTTTATTTTTGGCTCCAGCCGTGCTATCAGCTTTTTTACCTCTGCAATCACATTGCCCTTGAATCTTATGCAGCTGTTCTCCTTCTTTCCAGTTCTTGCATTGGCTTTTTTTGCTGCTGTCTCATCCCTCTTCTTATCCCTCTTTTTTTTAGAAAAGAGTGACTTAAATATCCTCTCTGGCTGGGACACCACCCTGTACTTCTCCAGTGATTCATGGATGAACATTAGTCTTGAGTGCGTGTCTTCAATATCTTTTATCTCATCATAGGAGTATTCTGTATCTAGCTTGGCCTTGGATTCATGGATTTCAGATATGCCTGCTTCGTGCAACTCTTCTATTACTCTGTTTACCTTGTCCTTTCCTATGTACGTTGCAACATGATAGATCTTTGCGGGCCTAAACATTTTTGATTATTATCTCCTTGAGTACTGCATCTACTGCCTTTGTTTTGTTTTTTTCAAACATGGACTCCAGAGACAACATCCGCTCATGATAGACCTGCAAGTCCTTTTTCAGGTTTTTTCTTGTGTTTTCCTCTTCAGCCCTGATGCGGTTTTCCTTTTTTTCGATCAGCTCGGCCTTTTTTTCTGCAAGCTCTTTTTCAGCCTTTTTCTTAAAATCAAGAATTTCAGTCTCACTATTCTTTATGAAGGCCTCAAGCCTTTTTTTCTGCTGCTCTTCAAAGAATTTTAAGTCTTCTAATGTGCTATTCTTAGTCATTGTCATTGCCTTTAAATTATAAACCTTTTCTTGTCATTGCCTTTAAATTATTAACAATCCCTTTGGTTATTGGTCTTGTTATGAAATAAAGATGCATATCTTCATTTATAAATTTTTTCTAAAGAGTTTACGAGGAGAACCTAGATTATTCCCTGTTAACTAATATAAAATTTCCTGTTAACTAATATAGAATAACCTTGCCTAATCCATGTCCAGCTCTATCAGCCCGTCCTTTATGTCTATTAAGACCTGAGAATACAGCATGTGCTCGAACCTTAGCACTCTGGATGAGAGCGTCTTTACGGTGTCTTTTTGGAATCTCGGTATCCTGCACTGTGCCAGGATCTTGCCTTTGTCATAATCCTCGTTCACTATATGTACAGTAACCCCAGTCTCTTTATCTTTTGACTCGATAACAGCCTTGTGGACATTTGAGCCGTACATCCCCTTTCCTGTGTATTTCGGGATCAGAGAGGGGTGTATGTTCAGTATCCTGTTGTGGTAGGCATTGAGTGTCAACGGCCCTGTCTTTTTCATGTACCCTGCGAGTAGAACAAGGGTTACTCCATGAGACCTTAGTATGCCAAGCATTGCCTTGTCTAATGATCCGTATCCTGCTGGAATATTTTTTGCATTCAGGCAGTAGTGTGGTATTCCCTTTTCTTTTGCAATCTCAAGCACGCCTGCATCATGGTTGTTTGTTATTATCACTTTTGCCTTTGCATCCAATGCCCCTTTTTCGATATTCTCGATTATTGCCCTGACATTGGTGCCGTTGTGCGATGCGATAAACCCTATGTTCAGTTCCATCATTTTTTCAGGAAGAGTAAATGTATATTTATATTATTTTCCCAATCAGCAGTGTTTCTCAATGAGCAGTCTTTTCCTATCTCCCAGATTTTTCTCAATGAGCAGAGTTTTTCCTATTCCTCAGATTTTCCTCAATGAGCAGGGTTTTTCCTATCCCTCAGTGTTTTTCTGATGGACATGAAAACTGCAGTTAAACATGTGTACTGCAGTTAAACATGTGTATTTCATAACAGCCCCCAATACCAATAACTTTATATATTTTTATAGCAAGAAAATCTGTATTTCATCTGTTTAGTGCAGTAATCTGAGGTTTTCATATGGTAAAAAAGAGAGGGGATGTAAAAAAAGGTGAGCCTGTTAAAGGTGGCGCAAAGGCAAACGCAGAGCCAAATACAGAGGCAAAAAAAGCCGCAAAGGCCAAAGAGGGTGAACCTGTAAAAAAGAGCCGGCATCTTAAAAACGAGATGCATCTTAAAAAGAGCCTATATGACAACTACATGCTTATCTTGCTTGCTGTTACTATTGCTGTAACATCAATATTCATATTAAAGCCGTTCATAAAGAGCATTGTTGCGGCGATGGTCATCGCATACATCTTCTATCCGCTGTATAAATTGTTTCATAAAAGGCTGAAGAGCAGGGTGCTTACTGCACTGATTGTCCTATTAATCGTGCTCCTGATAGTCACTGTCCCACTAGGCTTCATACTGACTTCTATGTACCAGGAGGCATCATCTACGATAAAGTACATGAAAAACAATTTTCCAGAGAAGATAAGTCTTGATTTTGCTTGTGATGATACAAATGGCAGCGTGGTTTGTGAGCTCATAAACAGGATAGACGATACACTGCCTACAGGCGACCTCAGATCAACGCTTAAGTCTACAGCGATCCAGGCAGCAGACCGCCTGTCTTACTGGATATATGAGGTCATACTCAGCCTGTCTGCAGGAGTCCTTGACACTTTCATAATGTTCTTCATCATCTTCTTCTTGTTCATTGATGGGGAACGGTTTGTCGGTTTTGTCAGGAAATTCATAATGCTCAGAAGGCAGCATGAGTATGATATAACAAAGACGCTTGAAGATACGACTTTTGCAGTCGTATACGGAAGCATCATCATCGCTCTTATCCAGGGGTTTGTTGCAGGGATAGGCTACTGGCTTATTGCAGGCATGGGCAACCCTATTCTGTGGGCAGCTGTTACAGCGCTTTTTGCATTGATACCTTCTATAGGTACAGGGATAGTCTGGGGCCCGATCTCGCTTTTCTTTGTCCTAATGGGGCTGGTTCTAAAGGACTATGGCACAGTTACAAGGGGCATACTCTTGGGCCTGTATGGGTTCTTTATAGTTGGAACAGTGGATAACCTTGTCAAGCCGAAGATAATAGGTGATAGGGCAAGGATCCATCCTGTCATAGTGCTAATTGGTGTTTTTGGTGGGCTACAGTTGATGGGCATTATAGGGGTGATAGTCGGCCCTGTGGTGCTTGCGATAATGATAACGCTGATTAGGATATACATAAGGGAAAGGAATTCTATAAAATGAAATTTAGAGTAAAGAACCTTGCAATAGGGACAGGCAACACAATGATTGCCCTGATAAATTATATCGATGCTGATAAGTATGACCTTCATTTTTCAGACAGGGTCAGGATAAGGAAGGGCAAGAGAGAGATCATAGCAAGCATCGACATTACTGATTCGCATGAGATTGTGCTTCCTGGCCAGATAGGCCTCTTTGAGGAGGTATACAGGGAAATACGGACCAGGGACGATGACATAGTGACTATCCATATAGATGAAAAGCCGCTCTCTCTCCATTACATCAGGAAGAAGCTGGACGGGCACAAGCTCAAGTACGATGAGATGAAGGCGATTGTCGATGACCTTATCAAGAACAAGCTGACCGATGTAGAGCTTGCGTATTTTGTAGCCTCAACATACATGCACGAGATGACTGTCGATGAGACTGTCGCTCTCACAAGAGCCATTGTAAAGACAGGTGAGACTCTCAGGATCAAGAGCAAGATAGTCGTCGACAAGCACTGCATAGGTGGTGTTGCAGGAAACAGGACTACAATGATGCTTGTGCCGATTGTTGCTGCAGCAGGGCTTGTCATACCCAAGACAAGCTCACGTGCGATAACCAGTGCAGCAGGAACCTCAGATACAGTCGAGGTGCTCTGTGACGTCTGCCTGTCAAAGGATAGGATGGAGAGCATAGTAAACACTGCCGGCGGCTGCCTTGTTTGGGGTGGCGCTGTCAATCTCGCGCCTGCAGATGACAAGATAATAAGGGTCGAAAGGCCTCTTTCCTTAGATCCGCTTGGGCAGCTTCTTGCAAGCATCCTTGCAAAAAAGAAGTCTGTCTCTGCAACGCATCTCATAATAGATATCCCTATCGGCCGAGGATCAAAGACAGAATCAAAGAAAAAGGCGTATCTCCTGAAGAGAAGGTTTGAGAACATATCAAAAAAGATCGGCATAAATACAAGAGTTGTCCTGACAGACGGCACCCAGCCTGTCGGGAACGGGATCGGCCCTGCGCTTGAGGCAAGGGATGTCCTGTGGACACTCCAGAATTCTGTCAGGGGTGCAAACGACCTAAAAGAGAAGTCGATAATGCTCGCTGGCGAGATATTTGATATGGTGAAGAAGACAAGGAAAGGCGAGGGAAAGAAGCTTGCAAGAGAGATTGTCGAGTCAGGGAAAGCGTATCTCAAGTTCATAGAGATAATAAAGGCGCAGGATGCGAAGATAATATATCCTGAGCAGATAGACATCGGCGAGTTTTCACATGCTATAGAAAGCCCACGCATGGGCAGGATTGCACATGTCGACAACAAGGCTGTCAACAGGATATGCAGGATTGCAGGGGCCCCTCATGACCACGGTGCAGGGATCTATCTGGAAGTGCATAAGGGTGACCTTGTCAAGAAGAGGAATAAGCTGTTTACGATCTATTCTAACAGCAAGGAAAGGCTCAAGTATGCTGTAGAGGCAGTAAAATACTTAGAGCCTATCGAGATCAAGGCAGTTTAGTCCAGGCATGGCCATACTGGTGATATCTCTGTAGCGATATATCTGTATCTTCCGGAATATATCCATATCAGAATGAAAATAAATATAAACTAGTGTTTTACTGGTTTTTTATGGTCTATACAGTGGTTGATATCGAGACAACAGGTCTTTCAAGGCATTATCATAGGATAACTGAGATTGCAGCTGCACATGTTTCTGGAAACAGGGTGGTAGAAAGGTACCATACATTGGTAAACCCATGTGTAAGGATACCTGTCTTTATCACGAAGCTTACAGGCATCAGCGACGGGATGGTAAGGGATGCTCCAAAGATCGAAGAGGTTCTTCCGGATTTCCTGGGTTTTCTTGGCAATAGGGTATTTGTCGCTCACAACGCCACCTTTGACTTCAGGTTTCTCGAGCACAATGCATTGGTCCATCTTGACCAGGAACTGAGCAACAGGAGGCTCTGCACAAGAAAGCTTGCAAACAGGCTATGTCCAGAGCTTGCAAGGAAGCGCCTTTGCGACCTCTGTGAGCATTTCAATGTCAAGAATGAGCAGTCCCATCGGGCGATGGGAGATGTTGATGCCACAGTCAAGGTCTTTTCTTGCATGCTTAAAACGCTTGAGAAGATGGGCATATCAGATATTGATGAGATTTTTAAATTTGAGAAATCATTGGTCAGGAGATGAACCGCAAGTTTTCCACTGATTATCAACCAAGTATTTTTTTTCTAAAGCTTTAGTATTCAATTACAATATATTTTTATATGTGTGGAAAAAAGTTTTTCCCATGGCTAACAGGTTTGAGTTCAATTCCGACGGAAGCCTCAGGCTGCCGGAATGGGTTGCAAAGAAAAATTCAGAAGATGAAAACAGGCTTAAGAATCACAGGTGCATTAAGATAAGCCGTGAGGTTGTGAGCTTTAGTGCGCCCAAGAGATGCAGGCTTCATATCACTCTTTCTGATGCGATGAAGGATAACAGGTTTGTCGACACGATTTATAATGAGTTTAAGGCAGGGGCTTCAGTACCAAGCAAGCTAACAATGGTCAGCGAAAAAGAGTTTGAGATCGAGATAGGAACTGACTTCAAGAGGTGCACAGACTGCAGCTCGCTTATCAATATGTATAGGGAGTTTATGGATGGGTGCATCATTGAGCACAAGGGAAGCTGTACATTTGAAGGCCAGAAAAAGAATTTCTGTTATGAGGACTATTTTTCATGATTGCCACTTATGGATTATGAAGGATGAAAATCATGTGCATAAGAGAAATAGCGTACCATGCGCTTTAGCTCATCTTGTGCTTATGCTTTGGCTCTTTTTTTCTTGTCAGATACCAGCTTGTTATGAATGATCCGCCAAGCATTATGAGCGGCAGTGATATTGCAATCAGCACAAAGGGCTCTTCAAATGCGTCAAACATGAATATTGTTATGAATCCTATCAGTGCGATCAGCGATCCGCCGACAAGCTCCCATCTCCATGCAACGTATGTGAATGCAAACAGGATGAGCCATGGCAGGGCATTAGGGCTGTTCATAACTATGCCTCTTATGCCTCCGCCAAACCTTTCTGAGCCTGAAAGCAATGCAAATACAAACCAGAATATCGCGACAATGAGCAGGATTGCCCTTGCTGTGTACCTTAGGCATCTTGCGGTTTTTTTCCTCTTGCTGCTCTTCATTGGTTCTTGCCTCTTGCTGTGGTTTTGTCCTGAGGGTCTTGTCCAGTCTATTCAGGTATGATCATGGAATCCTCTCTGCTCCGCAGTATATCTCTTCAACATTGAGGACCACCCCTGATTTAGGGTCTATGTCTGGCCTTCTTGAATGGACCCATTCTACAGTGTCAGAGAAGATATTGTCATCAGTATGGATCTCTGCCTTGCCCTTTATCTGATACGCTTTCCTGCTGTCTTTGTCGTATACGACAAATGCGATCCTTGGGTTCTCCAGCAGGTTCTTTTTTGTCTTATGGAACTTATTGTCAGCTATCAGGATCTGGCAGTCGTTATAGACCTTGAGAAATTTTAGATAGATTATGTTAGGTATGCCTTCAGCAGAACTTGTGGACAGGGTATGGAGCTCCTGGCTGCTTATAACTTCTTGGATATGCTCTGGAATCTTCATTATATCAGCTTATAGGGCAGGCCATTTAAAAAATTTTCTATAATCTGTG
>JAFGRM010000040.1 GCA_016935125.1 Candidatus Woesearchaeota archaeon | reverse complement strand
TCTCTGCCTGTGTCTGCTCCATCTCCATCTCTGCCTGTGTCTGCTCCATCTCCATCTCTGCCTGTGTCTGCTCCATCTCCATCTCTGTCTCTGCCTCTGCCTCTGTCTTATCCTTTATCCCTATCTCTGCCTGCAAATCTGTTCTATCTGTCATAACCTATAGGACTAAGCTATTTTTTTTAAATATTTCTGAGCAAAAACTATATATTTGCCATAAATACCACCTGCATAAAATGAGGATAAGGAAATCATCAGCAGGAAACGAGATATATCTTGTCGAATCAAGCACAAGAGGAAAGTATTGGAAGGTGAATATCGAAAAAAAGACATGCAACTGCCCGCATTATGTGTTTAGGCTCAGGCAAAAAGGCCAGTTATGCAAGCATATCCTGGCAGTATCAGATATGCTCATGAATGATAGCAGGGATGAGTTTGAAAAAGCAGTTGATTATGTCAAAGCCTCTGGTGAGACAGATTCAGTTGAGCTCATAGAGATGTTCAGCGAAGGCATAATAGACGAGCTGATAGAAAGGGGTGAGCTCATAGAAAACAGGGGTAAGATCAGGGCAACATAAAACAAGGGTAAAATAAGGACAATATTAATCAAGGGTAAAATCAAAGCAACATTAATCAAGGGTAAGATCAGGACAATATTAATCAAATACCACAAGCTATTTCAGACCACAAGCTATTTCAGCACCCTTGTTATCTCATATGCGACATCTGAAGCTATATAGCAATAACCCTGCTTCTTCTTCTTGAGAAGGTCGCCTGCAAGACCTGTGAAATATGCTGCATTTATAGCTGAGTTAAGAGGCGTCAGCCCCTGTGCAATAAACCCTGCACATATCCCTGCAAGAACATCACCTGTTCCGCTGACAGTCATACCAGGATTTCCTGTCTTGTTGTATAGTATCTTGTTCTTTGTTATTATCCTGTCGACATTTCCCTTAAGGAGCACTACATTATCACCTATGCAGCTCTTAAGCTGGGTCTTATCGATCCCAGAGTTATTGAGCAGGAAATCAAGCTCGGTCTTGTGAGGTGTTATGACAGAATTCTTTATAGCCCTGATGCTCAGCGCTTTTATAGCGTCTGCATCAATTACCATTGGAAGATCAATCCTTCTTACTGCCTGCCTGACCAGCTTCTGCGTCCCGCTCCGCATCCCAATCCCGTTTCCTATCAGGACGACATCGGCCTTTTTTGAGAGCTCGATTATGGCCTTAAGATGCCTTATGTCTATAGAGTCGCCATCAAGCTTTGATGTCATCAGGTCAGGCGAAAGGCTGTTTATTGCCCATGCAACCTTAGAAGGGGCTGCAATTGTCACACTGTCAGCCCCGCTCCTAAGAGCAGAAAGCCCTGCCAGCGCAACTGCGCCTGCATAATCAGCAGAGCCGCCAACTACCAGCACCCTTCCGTTCTCACCCTTGTGGCTGGTCTTCTTTGGTATGGGTATCTTGGTGTCTCTTTTTGTTATATATCTCATGGTGGTCTTGTTATATATCTCAGGGAGGTTATCCCATTAAAGGCCTGATTCTCATCCCTTAACAGCTTTTTCTTATCCCTTGACAGCTTTCAACAATATCTTCCTGTTCCGCGGGCCATCAAACTCGCATAAAAACAACCTCTGCCATGTGCCAAGCATAAGCTTCCCGTTCTTAACTATAAGTGTTTCACTTGGCCCAATGAGCGAGACCTTGATATGCGCATCGCTGTTGCCTTCTGAATGCTTGAACCTGTTGTCTACTGGAACAAGATCAGAAAGCTTTTTCCGGATATCTGCCTTGACAGACAGGTCTGAGCCTTCATTTACAGTTATTGCTGCAGTAGTATGCTGGCTAAATACCACAACTAACCCGTTATTAAAACCCTTTATTGATTCCTCAACCTTGTCTGTGATATCGATAAACTCATTCCTGTACTTAGTCTCTATATGTATCTCCTTTATCATCTGTCACCACAACCTGGATCCTCTATTATCTGTCACCACAACCTGATTTTTTATCATCTGTCACAGGTTTCTAGATTCTTTATCAGCTGTAATCACATCCCTATATCACAACAGATAATCAGTCATTACCAACAATCTAAACAATATGTTCTTACTGACAATAGCTTTATAGCAGGCCATCCCTGCATCCAACTGGCCCAAAAACCCGTTATCCTAAAATTAATGAGCATTGACATTAATAATCTTTTCGGAATTTTACAGGATTATGATGATATTTGAGAGGGGTTAGAATAAGCCAATGCTATTGGTTGGAATAAGCCAAAGAAAGGCTGGGGTGTTAAGTCTATAGTGTCTATAGTGGCCTAGGGTAAGCCAAAGAATAGTCCGGGATTGGTCTGAAGTGGCCTAGGGATAAGCCAAAGAATAGTCAGGGATTGGTCTGAAGTGGCCTAGGGATGGCCTGTCTTATTATGCTCAGATCTTCTTTCCCTGTATATAGCAAGCTTTTCTTTAACATCTCCTGGAAACTTATCTCTCTCTAACCGTCTAACCCATGAGAGTGAAAACTCACGAGGAGTTGGGCCCTTACGTAGCCCATATGAGACATAAGCGCCATTTGGCAGATGACCATCATAAGGATATATCTTCCCATCAGCCAAGCCTTCGATAGATTTACTATAAGCTATATTATTGAGGTCTGTATTTCCATAGCTTTTACGTAAAGATATTGTCTTGACCTTGCCGTTGAATGTAGAATCTTCAATACCATCTGCCATTGTGATGTTCCATCCAAAGTCTTTTCCGTTAGAGGTATAAAAATCAAAATCTATTCTCGTGCCTCTCTCAAAGACTCTAGAGCGCTTATTCATTCCAAAGGCTAATTGAGGTTCATATAACCTGGCATCAATCCCTTCAATATTCAGAGTAACTGACTCCTGATGATTAGGATCAATGTCCCAATCCTTTATTTTTTCACTAAACCTGCCAATTGCAGGCTTTAACTCAACTGCCCTTAAGCCATCAAGGCCACGGGATATAATCCTATATGTTACTTTTTGGTTCTTCTGAAGTGCCATGCTCTTCTCTTTTCCATCCATCTCAAACCTTACAACCATACCATTTGGCACATCTGAACCAAATAAAGGATGGTCTCCACCACAGACCATACCCTGGCAGGCCTGAAGGCTCTCTGGGTGGTCTATAGAATAGATATATCCTTCAACAGGGCCTTTAGCTACCCTGTCCATATCTATCATCAGATCCTTTACTTCCCAGGCATCTAAGGGTGATAATCCAAAGACACCTGAGTAGGATAGCTTAAAGACCATTGGTTGCAATGCATAAATAAACCGCTCTTCAGAATATTTGGCAGGAAGCCTGAACGCATCGGATATAAAGGAGTCAACGACAAATGTACGGGATGTAAGACCTCTTAAAGGCTTTTTTCCAAGCCTAAGCCGGCTTCCAAAGGAATATCCTTCAAACCTATTGTTAATATCATAAGTAAGCTTGATATTCACCCCTCTTAGACCTCTCTCTGTTTCTGAGATATTGCATCTTACTATCTGTCCTGTCTTGACAGGCTTAGTTATCTCATTTGCATCATAAAAGAATTCCATGTCCAGACTGTCAAGATGCAAAACACCAAGCTCCAAACCTCCTGCAGGCACTAAAACCCTGGCTTCAAGTGTCTCCTCTGGACCAGGTATCCTTGCCATATCAAACTCAGGTTTGCTGCCTTTCTCAATCGCGCTTGCCTCTCTTGTAAAGAGTATGGGTTGCCCACGCAAGACCATCTTATCGCAAAAGAACCCAGAATCTATTGTGTAGATTATGCCGCCATCCTCTTCAACCAACGGCTCTCTTAATATATTAGACCCTAGATATGTCCCACTAAGCTTAAGCTCTAAGTCATCCATCTACTCACCCTTAAACAATACAGAACCCCTTTTTATTAAAAACACAAGATATTGATAAATATAGGATTTTATTGATAAATATAGGATTTAAAATACAAGACTTAAAAACAGAAAAAAAAAGAATCCAAAAACAAAATAAATGCTAAAAGCATAGGTATTGTGCCTTAATCTTTGGCGCTTTTTGGCTTTTGCTTGAACAATGCAAGCTTCACTTATTCAGCGCTAAGCTTCACTTATTCAGCCACCTTACTCTCAACTCTCAGCCTTTACTTCTTCTTGAACAGCTTGTCTCTCTTGTAATATACCATCAGGCCTGCCAATACTACAAAAGCGAGTATTATTAGCCAACCGAACAGTGCATTTTTTCCAGAGCCGCCAACAACTGCACCGGTTATGCCCTGCATCGAAGAGTCATCAGATGATCCATCATCACCTGCGCCTCCCAGCATGTCATTTCCGTCTCCTTCCTGGTCTCCCTGGTCACCCTGGCCGCCAAGATCGCCGCCTGTGTCCCCTGTTGTCGAGGCCTGTTCACATGCCCTTTCCTGGACAGGTATTTCAGTCTCATTGCCGCACATGTTTGAATCAACGCATACACGCTTCTGTACACCGTCTATGCATTCAAACCATTCTGTGCATGTCCACTGAGGGATGCATGTCTCATTCTGAGGTGGCTTCATTGTGCCCATGGTGCCGCTGCTTCCGCCGCCGCCGCCGCTTCCGCCGCCGCAAGAGGCCATGCATGAGCTTCCGCACCATACAAGCCCTGTTGGGCAACAGTGGCCGCTGTTGCAGTTCCCGCTTGTGCAAACAAAGTTGCAGGAACAACCGCTATTGTCTGCAAGCTTATTGAAGCTCAGGTCAAGGTTATTTGCTCCCAATGCCCAAACCTGTGGGTTTTCATTAGCCTGAAGAGCACAACTGTCTGCCTGCCCTGTCTGCTTTAGGGTAAAGGTTATATCCTTTCCTTCTCCCTTGCTCTCTTCAACTACAAGCAGATAGTATTCAGATGGCACCTCTGGGCCTGCGCCCAGCTGGTCTTCCCTTATCTTGGTATCATTAGCAAAGACACTGACATCATAGCTGTCATTCACCTGATTCCCATCAAGAGCTACGATACCTCCCCAGTAACCTAGATTTGCTGCTGAAACTGTCAATGCACCTGATAAAAGAAAACAAAATACAAAGACAAGGTTTGTTGTTAGTTTTGTCAGTTTCATTTTTCGTCGCCTACTTCCTTCTTGTGCTGCTTATGTTGGCACAATTGATGAGATCCTTACCTTTGTCACATCTAGGTTTCCTGTCATGTGCATCCAGTACAGCCCTTCATCATCAACCTGGTCAAAACTGGTCAGGCTCTGCACACACATGCTGCTGTCGTATATCAGCCAGCTGTCGCTTGCTGTATTGTAATGGTACAGCATGTCATAAAAGCCGTCGATATTCGCATCAGCAAGTACATCTGCAAGGCCGAAGTCAACAATGCCTGCCTGGTCCAGGATGGTGTATGGTGCATAGAACATCCTCCATCCGCTTGAGCCGCTTGTAAGGAAGTTCAGTACAAGGCTGTATGTGTTGTCTGTGTTCACATTAAAGACAACTATCTTGTCCTTCTTGTATGTGATCCCGTTGTTTGAGGATACCACATCACAGCTCACAGTAAAGACATTGATACCTTCTGCTGCATCAACAGTGAATGAATGAGATGTGCCAAGTGCTGAAGGTCCTCCTGTTGAACCGTCCATCTCATTTGTCCATGTGCATGTTGCATCAAGGCTTGTCTCTACCTCAATGTCCCCTGAAAGTGATGTCCAGAGGTCTGCAGTGTTGTCAGTTATGCTAAAGCCTAATATCTCATCAAGGTCATCCAGCAGGTCATCAAGAGCATCCTGCAGAGCAGTTATGTCTCCTGCATTGGCTAAGATCGCTGCTGCATTGGCTGCTATGTCTAAATCATTTGCTGTGATCTGCGCCTGAAGGTTAATTATTGTTGCCTCAGCTGCAGTCAACCTTGCATCAAGAGCGCTCACATCACCCTGCAGTGTAGCAACAAGACCCTGCAGTGTAACAATGTCTGCTGCATTTGCTGCTATTGCTGCTGTGTTTGCTGCTATTGCTAAAGTATGTGCATCGATCTGAGTCTGAAGATCTGCTATTGCAGCTGTGTGCGCATCGATCTGAGTCTGAAGATCTGCTATTGCAGCATTCAGGTCAGCTATGTCTGCATCATTTGAAGTTATCTGTAACTGAAGGTCATTCACTATCAGCTCAAGCGCGTCAATGTCAGCTGCATTTAATGCTATTGCTGCTGCATTTGCTGCTATTGCTGCTGCATTGGCAGTGATATTTGCCTCATTTACATCGATCTGCGTCTGAAGGTCTGTTATCATCGCATCGACCGCTGCAACAGTGTATGTGCAAAGGCCAGTGCTTCCTGAAAGGTCCATTGATATGACCTTAGGGTTATTTCCCATAACCTCATAATAATAGCCATAGACCCAATCAGATCCGCTCCAGTACCAGCCGTCAAGCAAGACACGGTATTCGATGTTGAAAACATCCCATCCGAAACCATAGTACCATTCTCCCCACCAGGTTTCAAGCCACCAGTACTCATAGATGTACCATGCCTTCCAGAGCCAGCCAAAGTCATACTCATAGTATATTGACTGGTCAAAGTTAAGGTCAGTCCATCCATAGCTCCAGGCAACGCCTGTTGGTGAGACAAACCTGTACTGGATTGCGCCAAGATACGGTATTGAGTTCCATGCATCTGCACTGATCCACATCTTCCTGTCCTGGCACATGGTTCCGTCTCCCTGGTCTACCATTGTATCGATGGTATAGGCATTTACAGAGATCGGGTATGCTGCTGTTACAGGAACTATTGAAAAGAGAACTGACATAATTTGAGGAGAGTATTCACCATCGTCGTCCTCTACATCAATAAGTATGTAATGTGCTCCATCAGGGCCATAACTGCTGATGTCCATGACAATAGGATCATTCAGCTCAGCATATGTCCTTGAATAGACCTCTGTATGCAGAGTTCCAACACCAGACCTTACTAGCCTAACAGTCACAGTGTAGTTCTGATCATATGCACCAGCTGGGTCATACGCATCCCACTCAATATACATTGAGTTGACATAAGTCCTGCTTATCGCTGGCTCAACAACTGTTACTGTCGGTGCGACATTGCTGATTGTTGCAGTCAGTGTGTCTGAGGAACTTCCCAGATCATCATCCTCTACAGTGATAGTCACTGTATTAACTGTCGGTGGTACATCACCGTCTGCGTAAGTATGGTCTGCACTAAAATCAGAGCCATCGCAGCTAACAGCTATGACAGTATCTGTTCCATCTCCCCAATCAAAGGTTGCTGTCCATGTATCCTCAGTGCCTGGGTCTGTGCAGCTTGCGCTTGCTGTCACC
>JAFGRM010000003.1 GCA_016935125.1 Candidatus Woesearchaeota archaeon | reverse complement strand
TCAGCAACAGCTATGAAAAACTCTTTTGCAGACTGCTCGATATCCAGCGTTTCAAGCGCTTTTTTAGATTCATTTATCAAGGTTTCTGCTTTTTTCCTTGAATATTCCAATGAGCCTGTATCCCTCACTATATCAACTGTCCTTTTGATCTCATCCTGGCTGATATCCTTTTTTCCAAGGACATGCTTTAAAAAGCTCTTGTCCTCATGGCAGGCGCGCCTGATCGCTTCTGTTATGAGCAGTGTCTTTTTCCCTTCACGCAGGTCTGAGCCAATAGGCTTTCCCAGCTTCTCTTCATTGCCAAAGAGCCCCAGCATATCGTCTTGTATCTGAAAAGCCCTGCCAAGCGGGATCGCAAACCCGCTTAAGCCTGCAAGCTCACATGGCCCTGCTCCTGCAAGAGCAGCACCTATGTGCAGCGGCGCCTCAAGAGTGTACACTGCTGTCTTCATCTTATGAATCCAGTCTATCTCTGCTTCAGACCAATCATCACTATGGCTTGAGAGCGTGTCCATGACCTGGCCAAAGCATGTGACCATGACTGCGTTGTTGAATATCCTTATAGCCTCTAGCTTGTTCTTTTGGGGAAAGCCTGAATCTGCAAGGATCTCGTTCCCAAGAGCAGATAAAAGGTCGCCTGCAACAATCGCTATCCCTTTTCCCAGCTCTGTAGGTGCAGAGCTGCTGGCTGAATACCTCTCGCTGTATATCCTGTGCAATGTCGGCTTTCCCCTTCTTAGGTCATCGTTATCTATTATGTCATCATGGACCAGAAGAAAGGACTGCATAAGCTCGACTGCAGCAGCGGCTTTTATTATCTCTTTTTCAGATGCAAAAGTAGGGGGATAATGAGATGCAGAAGATCCAGGAGAGGGTTGTGCAGGGGCAAGAGAGCCAGGAACTGCAGGAGATGCAGATAATGCAGGAGGGTCTCTGCAGCAGCTGCAGCGGCCTGAAAATGCCTTATACCCAAAGATCACAAGGATTGCCCTTATCCTTTTTCCGCCTCTAAGGGTGTACTCCTTTAGATCAGAAAGGATTGTTTTTGAGATAGGTGCAAGGCTTTTTAGTGAGGTCTCTTTTTTTTTGAAGTATGATTCAAGCGCTGCATCAACAAGGATGCGGTATTTCTCAAGAACCTTTTTTACATCTATTGGGCAGGGTCTCATGTGTACTAAGCAGGGTTTACTGGATAATATAAAAAGATTATTAACCAAATAACGAAATATCCAACAGGAGAAAGATGCAAAAGCCAGGAAAGGATCAGTCATCCCAACTGTCATCAGGGCTGTTATCTTCAGCTGCATTTGAAGGCTCATGCTCTTCAGAAAATACCTCTGCCTGGAACTTGTACAGCTCAGATGCACTATCTTTCCATGAGTCCTTGTCAAGGCCTGCTTTTATGCAGATCTCAGTTAAGTACTGCTCAATGCCCCAGCCCCATTCTGGTGCTACCTGGGGCAGGAGAAGGCCGTGCCCGAACTGGTTTCTTATTATAAGTCCGTCCAAGCCTATAGCTATCTCTTTTTTGTATTCCTCAGGATCCTTGACCCTGATCAGCTCAGGGACACTCAATATCGAGATCTCTATCTTTATATCAGTAAGCTCGCTTTCATCTAATGGGGGAAATCTTGGGTCCTCAAAAGCAGCAGCTCTTGCTGCAATGACTACTGCCTGTCTTAATGGATAGACAGGCTCAGGAAAGCCAATGCAACCCCTGAGTATCCCTTTCTTATGTATTGAGACAAAGACACCCTGTTTTTCATTAAAAGAGTCTGTTCCGGACAAGTCTGGGTTTTCAGAAGAAAGATAACTTGTTATTGCATCTCTTGCAAGCTTTAGAATCCTGTTTTTGTCTTTGTGAGACAACATATGCCTTATTTAACCTCTTTGTTAAATGCATCCAGAAACTTTTCGTTCTTCTTAATAAGCTTCTTTAGTGCGTCTGATATCACTTTTTGCGGGCTATTTTTCTTTGTCTCGACAACAAGCCGCGGAATCCCGACCTCAGGATGCTCTATATAATATCCAGCAGCCTTGACATCAGGGTTAGAATAAAGCTCTTCTTTTAGCGCATTGCACAATGTATGCGTCTCGCCCTTTATCTCGATTATGATCCTGTTTTTGCTTTTCTCGACAACATTTAGTTCCATTGTTAAATCACTGGTAAACTGTTTTTTCAGCTTATTTAAAAAGTTTTCTCCTTGATGCCCAACAGCCCAACCTTAATGCCCAAGCTTGCTGTCTATCTCATCTGCAACTTCCTTTATCCCATCGTAAAGCCTTGTTATGTCCTTTTCGATCTCATCTATAACCTGCTTGAGGCTGTTTGCCCTCAGCATATACTTGTTGTGGTCAGCTGTTATTATCCCTGCTTCAGAGAGCTTTTTCATGTGATGTATAACTGTCCCACGTGAAAGCTTGAGCCTGTAGGCGATCTCATCGCTTGAAAGCGGCCTGTTCTTCCTTGTGTTCTTGAGAAGCTCGATAAATATCCTAAAACAGCTTTTGTCCTTGTCACGCAGGTTGAACAGCCCAAGCGAGCTTCCGAGCCATTGCAGCTCTTCATTTAGGTTTCCTGCATCTGGCTTCCTGAGCTTTATTAGAGTGAATCTGCTCTCCATCTCATATTGGTGCGCCATACTGGATAATAAAGCTTTTGATATTGCTTTTATTGCCCAATGTTCTTCTGTCTGCTCTTGCTGTTCTGCTCTTGCTGTTCTGCTCTTGCTGTTCTGCTCTTGCTGTTCTGCTCTTGCTGTTCTGCTCAATGCTCTTGATCTGTTTCCAGATTCCCTTAGCTATCCTGCAGTGGTATAAAAAGTATTTAAAGAGCGTATATTCATGGTAATGATTATGCAGGATTCAAAGCCAAACGCTGATATCCTTTTTGAGGCCTCATGGGAGGTCTGCAACAAGGTAGGGGGGATATATACTGTCGTCAAGTCAAAGGCAGATATAATCAACAGGAAATACAACGGGAATTACTTTCTTGTAGGGCCTTTGTTTCCTGAAAAGGCAAAGATAGAGCTTCAGCAATGCGTTCCTCTGCCTGAGCTCAAGCAGGCATTTGATGAGCTGGAGCAGGAAGGCCTCTCCTGCATATATGGGAAATGGATGTGCAAAGGCGAGCCGCAGGTCATACTTGTCGACTTCAGCAAATGGTTTGACAGGAAGAATGATATAATGAAATACCTCTGGGAATCATATGGCATCGACAGCCTGTTCTCAGGCTATGATTTCATAGAGCCCATGATCTGGGGGCATGCAGTAGGAAGGGTCATAGAGAAGGTAAAGGAGAAATATGAGAACAAGAGGATTGTTGCGCATTTCCATGAATGGCTTGCAGGGTTTGGCCTTTTATACCTCAAACACAACAACTCAGGTGTAAAGACTGTATTTACTACGCATGCAACAATGCTCGGAAGGGCGCTATGCGGAAGCGGGGTCGACCTGTATTCAAAGCTCAGCACGATAAACCCCGAAGAAGAGGCAAAGAAAAGCGGTATCAATGACAAGTTCACGACTGAAAGGGCGTGCGCAAAGAACGCTGAGGTCTTTACAACAGTAAGCGAGATAACCGCGATTGAGGCAGAGAAGATACTAGGCAGGAAAGCTGATGTCCTGCTCTTAAACGGCCTTGATATCGACAAGTTCCCTACATTTGAGGAGTCCTCGATAAAGCACAGGGAATACCGTGACAGGATAAGGGAGTTCCTCTCATTCTTCTTTTTCCCGCATTACAAGTTTGATCTTGAGAAGACGCTTAACTTCTTTATCGTCGGAAGATACGAGTTCAAGAACAAGGGGATAGACATATTGATAAAGGCGCTTGGAAAGCTCAACTCAATGCTAAAGCAGGGAGAGTCCAAGAAGAACGTTGCAGCCTTCTTTTTCATACCTACAGCCGTTACGAGCATAAAGATGCCTGTTCTTGAGAACAGGGAGCAGTTTGAGAAGATAAATGAATTTGTCAAGAATTCAAGCCAGAAGCTGCTGCAGAGGCTTCTTATGAGCATACTAAAGGGCGATGACCTTGAATCCTTCAGCCTGTTTTCTGAAGATGAAAGGAATGACCTCAAAAAATACATCCTCAAGTTCAATACAAAAGGTGGCCCGTTCCTCTCTACGCATAACATCTATAATGAAGAAAACGACCTTATGATAAGGGGCTTTAAGGAAGCAGGGCTTCTTAACAGGGAAGAAGACCGTGTCAAGGTAATACTTTTCCCGGTCTATCTTGACGGCTTTGATGAGATACTGAAACTCAAGTACTACGACGCGATCCAGGGGTGCCACATGGGGATATTCCCAAGCTATTACGAGCCATGGGGATACACGCCGCTTGAGAGCGCAGCACTGGGTGTTCCTGCGATAACAACAGACCTTGCAGGCTTTGGAAGGTTCATAAAAAAGAGCAGCGATCCTGAAAAAGGGGGGATATTTGTCTTGAACAGGATGAACAAGAGTGATGATGAGAGTGAGAACGAGCTGACAAACCTTCTCCACAATTTCACGCTGCTCAAAAGAAAGGATAGGGTAGAGCAGAAGATGTCAGCAAAGGCCTTATCAGAGCTTGCTGACTGGAAGAATTTCGCAAGATTCTATATCGAGGCACATAACCTCTCGCTGACAAGATAACAGTGCTGCAGATATCTTGTCTTGGGTATACAGACATCGATATAAGGTATTAATAACAAAAAAACAAGGTCAGAGCCAAGATGCCAGAACTCAGGAAAGACTATATCCTTGACAGGTATGTTATCATAGCAAAAGAGAGGGCCAAGAGGCCTGAACAGTTCATCGACACAGATAAAGACTGTGAGGAGCCAAAATCAATAGAAAAAGGCTGTTTCTTCTGCCCTGGAAATGAGCACATGACCCCGCCTGAGCTTTTTAGGACAGGGACTGCTGTGAGGTGGAAGATCAGGGTCTTTGACAACAAGTTCTCAGCAGTCGGAAAAGAGGGGAACCCTTTACTGAGGACTGATAATAATTTCTTCACTTTTGCAGACGCTGTAGGCAGGCATGAGGTTATTGTCGAGACAGCTGAGCACAACAGGCAGCTTTGGGACCTTTCAGAAAATGAGATAACAAGCCTTTTGCAGGTGTATTCAATGAGGGTCTCAGACATGCAAAAGGACAGCCGCATAAAGTATGTTGCAGTGTTTAAGAACCACAAGAAAAAGGCAGGGACAAGCATAGTCCATTCCCATTCGCAGGTGATAGGCTACAACATCATCCCGCAGAACATAATAGAGAAGGAAAAGGCAGTTGAGAGATACGGCTATTGCCCGTACTGCAGGATAATTGGCATTGAATCTGGCTCAGACAGGAGGATACATGAGAACAAGAGCTCTGTAAGCTTTGCGCCCTATGCCTCTGCTGCACCGTTTGAGGCATGCATATTCCCAAAGAGGCATGTCATCTCGATAAAAGAGCTTGATGAAACAGAGCTTTGCGATATAGCAGAGCAAATCGCGCTCTTGACAGGAAAGCTCAAAAAGCTCGATGCTCCGTTCAACATGTTTCTCCAATGCGGAACAAAGGATATGCATTTCCATATAGTCATTGAGCCAAGGATAACATTAAGAGCAGGGTTTGAATATTGCACAGGGACAATAATCAACATAATGCCGCCTGAGACTGCTGCAGGGTTCTACAGGGAGCGCTGATGCTAATTTCAGAAAATTATATAAAGATAAAAATATAGTTCTCGTGATATTAGATAAATGATATGTATTAAATAAATGATATAATCAGATAAATACATGTAATCTATACAATTGCAATCTTACAGGGGGATAGAATTGAAAAAGGACAAGAAGAAAGAGGATAAAAAGACCGCCAAAAAGGAAACAAAAGAAAAGGGTGCTGCATCAGATACAAAGATATGCGCAGTTCTAACATACCTGATAGTCGGGATAATATGGTATTTTGTAGATGAAAAGATGAAGAAGGACAATTTTGTCAGATACCACACCAAACAGGCCCTTGGATACTGGGGGCTTGCGATCGCAGTATCGATAGTCTCAAACATAATAGCATTTATCCCGTTTTTGGGCTGGGCAATCGCAACTCTCCTAAACCTTGTACTTTTGGTGCTCTTTATAATAGGCATATACTATTCAGCCACAGGAAAGACAAAGCCTCTTCCTGTAATAGGTGCATTTGCTGAAAGGATCTTTACATTTTGAGCTGCTTATTTTTCATTTATTTGTTTATATTTTCATTTTGATCTTAAAGTGAAGAGATATGGATTTGGTGAGATAAGAAAGAGATATGGATTCGGTGAGATATGAGATATAGATTAGGTTGTAGACAAGTAAGTATAGACCTAAAAGAAGCTTTTGGAGATGATATGAATGGGATTCAAAGAATATGTTATGCAGGGGATAGATATCCTAAAACTGGATTCTAAGGCGATAAACAAGGCTGCAAAAGACCCAGATGCGACAAAGATGGCTCTTTTGTTCATAGCAATAGCAGGTGTTGCCTCAGCAATTGGCGCATGGAACTTTGTAGGGATAATATTTGTCCCGATAATCACTGTCATAATGGCTTTTGTCAGCGTAGGGGTGCTTCATCTGCTGGCAAAGCTTTTTGGAGGCAGTGGCAGTTACATGGAGCTCTTCAGGCCATTAGGCATTGCAGAGATAATAATGTGGATCACTGTCATACCTTTCATAGGCCCCATATTAGGAAGCATTGTAGGGATATGGTTTATGGTAGCAGCAGTCGTGATTATAAGAGAGGTGCATAAGCTGTCTACTGGAAAAGCTATCATGGTCGTATTGATTCCTGTAATCGTGGTGATGCTGCTCTTGGTTGTAGGCATAATAATTGCCGGAGTTGCTTTCTTCAGTATGATGGGTGGCAACACGTTTATGGCATAGGCTTTTTAAAAGACAATTTTACCTTTTTTTATCTTTTTTATATTTTTTAAGTGCCTATGGCTGATACCCAACTCTGCGGACGCAGTTTTACCCCACACTTGCGTAACTGAAAACGAAACTAAAAGGAACCCTGTTTAGAATCATAATAAGCTACTACCAAAGATAAGATAAAAAAATAGGAAAAAACACATAGATTATAATCATTTGCTCGCAACTTTGTTAGATACTTATGTAATCTGATATGGAAGCTGAACTCAAGAATTAATCATGGGACTCAAGAATAAATCCTGACCTTAATAAACAGTTTAGACCAAAACACTTATATATCTTGATAAAATGCTTTATTTATATTCGTAAAAAATTTAAATAATTCTTTGATTTTGCGAAAAACATTGAAAAAGTTTTGAAATATTTTATATGCGAGGTGGATTGATAATGGTCATTGAGAAAGGCAACAAGATTAAGGTTGAATACACAGGCACGATGGATGATGGGACAGTATTTGACAGCACAGAAAAGCAGGGCGGCAAGCCGCTTGAATTTGAGGTGGGGTCTGGCCAGGTCATAAAAGGATTTGAGAATGCACTTATTGGGATGGACAAGGGTGAAGAAAAAGAGATTACCCTAGAGCCTGCAGAAGCATATGGCCACCCAAATGATGAGCTACTAAAAAAGGTTCCAAAAGATAAGCTTCCAAAAGAGCAAGAGCCAAAACCAGGCATGATGCTTCTGATGGGCCTTCCTAACGGATCACATGTTCCTGCTAAGATAAAAGAGGTTGATGAGGAGAATGTGACAATTGACCTTAACCATCCTCTTGCTGGAAAGACCCTTAATTTTAAGCTTAAGGTCGTAGACATAAACTGACTTTAATATTTTATTTTAACCCATTTATTATATTTTATTTTAGCCTTATTCTAATTTTATTAAGCTATTATCTTTTTATCTCAATATTTAGTCTACTCTCTTCTACAATCTCAACAGAGGATTATCATCTCATGACAAGATTATAATCTCAACCCAAAACTACATTCTTATGCCAAGCTACCTCTTCAAGCACTATTATCTCATGCCAGGCTAGATCTTCATAACAAGACTATGATCTTAATGATCTTAAGCCTGGATCCCGCAGGCACTTGGCTTATCATTCATGACAGCCATGAGTTAAGGTCTGTCAGATGAGATTCTTTGGTCCTGCCGCCGATCCTTGTTCTCATCTCGTCCTGCCTGTAGAGCATCTCCTGCACAGTCTTTGCCCTTTCAACAACTGACTCTGGCATGCCTGAAAGCCGCGCAACATGGATGCCATAGCTCTTGTCTGTTCCGCCTTTGACTATCTTTCTTAGAAATATTATGTTGTCTGCATCCTCTCTTACTGCAACATTGTAGTTCTTTATGCCGTCATCCTTTGAGAGCCCAGTTAAGACATGGTAATGCGTGGCAAACATTGTCTTTGCCCTAATCCTGCTGTTTATGTACTCAGCGACACTCCATGCGATTGCGACCCCATCAAAAGTAGATGTCCCTCTTCCTATCTCATCCATGACAATCAGGGAATCTGCTGTTGCATTGTTCAAGATCATGCTGACCTCGTTCATCTCGACCATGAAAGTGGACTGGCCATGCGAGAGGTCATCATGGGCTCCGACGCGCGTAAATATCCTGTCGACAATGCCAATATCAGCAGATGCGCATGCAACAAAGCAGCCAATCTGCGCAAGGAGCACGTTCAGCGCAACCTGCCTCATGAATGTTGACTTGCCTGCCATGTTGGGTCCTGTTATTATCATTGTCCTTGAACCTTCATCCATCTGAACGTCGTTAGGGATAAACTCCTCTTCAATAGACTCTATGACAGGATGCCTAGACTCTTTTAGGCAGAGCCTGTATCCTGTATCTACATGCGGCCGGGTATAGCTGTTCCTAAGCGCTGCCTGCGCAAACGAACACAGGCAGTCAAGCTCTGATATGGATCTCGCTGTGGCCTGAAGCTCTTTTGTGTATCCCTTTACCTTCTCTACAAGACCGCAAAACAGCCTGTACTCTATATCATTTATCCTGTCCTGGGCATTCAATATCTTCTCTTCTGACTCCTTTAGCTCCTCAGTTATGAACCTCTCTGCATTCACTGTGGTCTGCTTTCTTATGTATCCGTGCGGGATGCTGGCAAGGTTTGGCTTTGTGACCTCAAAATAATAGCCGAACACCCTGTTAAAGCCAATCTTAAGCGACCTTATCCCTGTCTTTTCCCTTTCCTTTGCCTCAAGTTCGCTTAGAAACCTCCTGCTGTCCTTTACTATATCATGAAGCTCGTCGAGCTCTTTGTCATGCCCCCTTTTTATCATATGCCCTTCGCGCACACTCGCCGGCGGCTCATCAGATACCGAGCTCTTAAGCAGGGAAAAGAGGCCTTTTATCTCATCCATCTCCTTAAGCTCAGCAAGATAAGCTGATCCTGTGCATGCCAGGGCCTGCTTTACCTGAGGTATTACTGATATCGAGCTCTTAAGCGAAACAAGGTCGCGGGCATTGCCGTTGCCGTAGCTTATCCTTGAGAGGAGCCTTTCAATATCACCTAAATAAGAGAGCTGCTCAACCAGCTGTGACCTAAGGACTGTATCAGATACAAGTTCCTGCACAGAGTCAAGCCTGCGGTTGATCAGAGCAGTATCAAGAAGCGGGTTTACCATCCACGACCTAAGCATCCTTGAGCCCATAGAAGTGCATGTGAAATCTATCACAGATAGAAGAGATTTTCCCTTGCCGTGTATATTGCCGAGGATCTCAAGGTTCCTGACAGTTATGTGGTCAAGCTGCATGAACTCAGAGTTCGTGTAATACGCTATCCTGTTGATGTAGTCTATCGTGGTCTTCTGCGTCTCCTTAAGATAGCTTATCAGGGCGCCTGCAGCTGACAATGAAGATGTGTCTGCATCAGCTGCGCCAGCAGGGCCACTCTCCATACTACCCATACCTCCTATGCCAAGGGATGCGACTGAATTCACCCTAAAATGCGCAAGCAGAACCTTTTTTGCCTGCTCTGGCAGAAAATGCCTGTCGCTAAAGGTGTTGATGTAGTACTTCCTGAGCGCTCTTGAGCACTCTGTGTCCTCGCATGACATAGGGACTATCACCTCTGCAGGCGCGTACTTTGCGATCTCGTCGACAATGTTCTGCCTGTCTACTGATGTTGCCCGAAATGCTCCTGTTGAGAGGTCCACTGCTGCAAGACCTATCTTAGGCATCTCACCAAAATATACTGAGACAATGTAGTTGTTTTTCTTCTGATCGAGCAGGTTCTCTTCTATTACAGTGCCAGGGGTCACTATCCTTGTGACACCGCGTTTTACAACGCCCTTTGCCTGTTTTGGGTCCTCAAGCTGCTCGCAGATAGCGACCTTAAAGCCCTGCCTTACGAGCTTTCCAAGATAGTTATCAAGCGCATGATAAGGTATCCCTGCAAGCGGTATTGCTGAGCCATCGCTGCTCTTGCCCCTTTTTGTCAGGGTTATGCTTACTGCTTCAGAGAGCGCCACAGCATCCTCGTAAAAGGTCTCATAGAAGTCACCCATCCTAAAAAGGATTATACAATCTGGGTAGTCGTTCTTAACATCCATGTACTGCCTCATAGCAGGCGTCAGTTTTGCCATCAAAAAAGCGGATAGGACCAATATTTATATATTTATTGAAGGATATTTATATACCTATTGAAGATAGGCCAAACTATGATGAGGCCAAGCTAAGATAGTATGATAGCTTTGCCTATAGAGGTCAGCCTTGCTTAAGCGAGAAAGTTATCAGATAACTTTATAAGTGTACATGGATTCTATTGCAATATGCTGAAATTTCTAAAAAGGATGCTGAAAAAAGAGCAGGAGGCTGAAGTCCTGCGCATTGAAAAGAGCAGGCTAAAGCCCTGGCTATCAGATGAGAAGAAGAAGCGGTCTGATGAGCTTGATAAGGATGTAAAAATTGCCTATGAAAGGATAAGAGAGGCAATATGCCAGGCAAAAGAGCTGGTCTTAGAGCTTGAATCAGCAGAGCTCCACAACAAGAAGATAACAACAAGAGAGATCAATATGATGGAAGGCAACAGGAAGGCCTACATGAGAAACACTGAGGATTTCCTTGAAAAGATCAAGAGAAGCATGGGTTCAGTTGAACTGGATGAGTTCATAAGCTGCGGCAAAAAACATCTTGAGATCCTCGGGAAGAGCAACATCAGGCCGTATTCAGTGATGCAGCATTTCTTTGCAAACGAATCAAGAAAGGTTGCTGAGAAGATAAAGAGGATAAGCGACGAGCTTGATGAGCTAAAGGCAAGGCTTGGCAGAGCAAAGCTTGTGGAATTCGAAAAAGCAGGCTCGCTCATAAGGCTTTCTGAAGAGCGAAGCGAGACAAGAAGGCAGCTAAAAGAGGATAAGGATAAAAAGCTGGTCCAAAAAAAAGAGACTGAGGATGCGATAAAAAAAGAAGAGTCTGAGCTGGCAAGGCTCAACCACAGCAAGGGCTTTCTGGATTATGAGAGGCTTAAGGCTGAAAAAGCGAGGATTGCAGAGTTATTGAAAAAACACGAGGACGAGTTCTGCCATATGTTTGTCGCTATAGATTCAGCACTAAAGAAATACTCAAGGATCGCGTTGGACCAAAGGCCTGTCAACATGATAATCGAGTCACCTGCAGATGCTGCGGCAACTGATGCAGGATCTATCCTGACAGTCATCGCAAACATCACTGATGCTGTATCAAGAAACACGCTTGAGCTAAAGGACAAGAAGAGGGAAAAGACACTCTCTGCGCTAAAATGCATCAATGCTGAATCAGTCGAAAGCTTCAACAAGAGAAGCGCTGAGATCAAGCAGCAGAAGTCAGGGATCGAAAAGAAGCTGCAGCACAACAGCATAATGAGGGACTATGAGGATACAGAATACAGGATCGAGAACCTGAGATCAAGGCTTGATATACTTGAAAAAGAGATCAAGGGGATCGATAAGAAAATAGAGAGGATAGAATCTGAGATCAGCGAACATGATATGGCTGAAAAGATAAAAGATATGATTGGTATAGAGATCGAGCTGGCAGAAGACTGATCAAGCTCTGATTCCTGACATGTCTGACATGTACCTAATTCTGATCATGGGCATGCTGCTGCTCGTACTTCATCTACAATCATCATTGCTGCATCTGTTTTCCAGATGAAGCTATTGTCCATAAGGCTATTGAGAGCTATAAGATCATAGGGCGAATACCCCTTGATTTATCTGTGGGATGAACCCAGTCGTCTCTTTCTTATACTTGTGCGAAAAAAAAGGTTGGTAATCAATCATCTAACGGACTTTTAATATTCCGGATGTTTCTGTTTGAAACCTTTGTATAAATCAATGTTGTGCTAATATCAGAATGCCCAAGTAAATCTCTGATATACCTTATATCAGTTCCGTTTTCCAAGAGATGGGTTGCAAACGAATGTCTCAAAGTATGAGGAGTTACATTTTTTTGTATGCCTGCTTTTTCGGCAGCATTTTTAATAATTGTCTCTATTGATCTTGAAGAATACTTCTTATTCCTACTACTCACAAACACCAGACCAGAACCAATGCCCAGGCTTTTCAACACCTTCTTTATCTTTGGAGAAAGCATCACAACCCTGTCCTTTTTCCCTTTGCTTCTTTTAAGATGTATAAGATTTCTGGAAAGAGCAATATCCTCCCATCTCAGATCGATTATCTCAGACAATCTAAGCCCTGCACCATATCCCAACATTATCATCAGCCTATGTTTCAGATTAAAAGTAGACCTTATCATATTTTCAATATCTGTCTTGCTAAGAACAACAGGGATCTTCTTCTCCTTCTTCACATTGGGAATATCAGCGACTGTATCTTTCAGACCCATCACCCTAAGGTAAAACTTGATAGCAAACCCAACACTCCTGACGCTTGCATCCATCATCCCTGAATCGATCATCTCAAGTAGATATTTTCTTGCATCAAGCCCTGAATCCAGAAATCTCCTGATATGAAACAAATATGCCTTCTGGGTCTTCATAGAATATCCCCTAAGCATGCATTCTTCCTTTACTTTCTCAGAAACATTATCCAGGTCTCCTGTCTTTTGCCTTTTTTCCATAAAAAAACAACAAAAACCCCTTATTTAATAAATTCTAACATCGTATTTCCAGACATTCTCCGTATTAAACGAAATCACACATCTTTTAATACTAGTTAAGCGCAATATTACTCGGCTCTTGAGAATCATTGACAAAATCAAAAAAACAAGCACGGTTCTTGCTAAAGCAGC
>JAFGRM010000039.1 GCA_016935125.1 Candidatus Woesearchaeota archaeon | reverse complement strand
TCTGTTATAATCTGTTATATATTCAGTCGTCGCCGCTTCCTGAGATGAACATCGCAACACCGATAAAAACAAGCACAGCAACAACCACCATCTGTATCCATGAATCACTCATCCAATAAGGTAGCTCTTCAAAGAATCCGGCATTGCTGCCAAAGATGTATGTTATTCCTATGATGACGAATGTAACGAGATATGATGCTGACTTGTGGTGTGTCCCAGGGATGCTCCCTCTCCAGGCAAGAAGGAATGATGTGCCAAGACCTATCCAGAAAGGGACATCAGGGAATGCAAAATTGATGAAGAAGAGGACAGCAAGCCCGATGACAAGTGGTCCTATCTCAAGGCCCTTTAGGTTCATCTCGCCGCCGAATACAGATATCAGGAGTAGGACTCCAAGCAATGCAACAACAACGCCTATTGCGATTGGCACTGAGCTGTTGATGATGTTTACAGGATCCTTGTCAGCAGGGTACCTTTCTGTTACATGCATGATCACTGTCGTGAGCGCCATGACAAGGGCAAGAACGAAGTTGATGCCTTTTTTTTCTTTTCCGAAGATGTTTACCCTTGATAAGATAGCAAAGACAATGGTAAATATCATTATGAACGGAAAGAGCGAGTCTTCAAGCCTGTAGTCATCAAGCCTTAGCATGAAGTCTATAAAATCCACTGTAGCGTATATTATTGTAAGCAGGATATATAAAGTTTACCTAAACGCAGAGCACATTACAGAATAAGGACGGCCAGGCTTAGACCCTGACCATAAGGCGCTTTGTTGCAGGTGAGATCTGCCAGAGCTTTTTCCGGTCTTTTTTTCCTGCATATACTATTGCTTTTTTTTGCTTCAGCTCACTGAGGATCCTTGCTGCGCTGCTTTCAGATATGTTGAGCCTGTTTGCGATGTTTTGGGTTGTCCTGGGGCTCTTTTCAATAAATTTCAGTACCCTCTTCTCGTTCTTGTCAAAGGCGCGTGAGAACTTAGGGTTTGGCTTTTTCTTGTTGTTCTCGTGTCTTTTCTTGTCTTCCTGCTCATCCAGCTTTTCAAAGCCCTGGACCCTTACCTTTTCAAGCCCGAGTATCTCCTTTGCGCCGTGGTAGGATACCATATAGTCCTCTTTTAGCATAGGGTTGCGGTCTGCAAACTTTGTATGGTGGAACTCAAACAGCTCGTCAGCGTATTCCAGTAGCCTGCGTGGGTTGTTTCCTGAACACTTGACTATAAAGCTTAAGGCATCATCGCTTATCTTGTCTATATAATTGCACCCTGCCTTTTTGCAGTACAGCCGCGTCTTTAGGATCTGTTTCATCTCGTCCTCGTCAAGCGGCCTGAGCTCGACTGTCCTTGAGCCGAGCCTTTCCATAAAAGAAGGAGTCACGTTCTTCAGGTATCTGCTTATCTGCGCGATCACTATCGCCTTTAGCTTGCGCCTGACCGGGTTTTCCCAGTTCGCCCTTGCCTCAAGCACGAGGTTGGGGTCAGTCGACTGGAACTCGTCTATTATCAGTACTGGCTTTTTCTTTGGAAATTTCCTTAAAGTGATCCTGTCAAAAAATCCCCTCTTGCTTATGAGCTCTTTTTCGAGGTTGAAGTCCTTTGGCAGCTCATGGGCATCAAGGTATATGAACTTGTGCCCCCTGAGTGTCTCCTGTATCCTCATGAGCATAGAGGTCTTTCCTGACCCTGTAAGCCCGTTCAGGAAGCATATCTCCTCTTTTCTGATGTGGTTCAGAAGCCTTTTTTCCTCACGTTCAAGGCCGACCAGGTTAGGGTTCGGCCTGATGTCTAGCGGATTTTTCTTGAACCCCAGCTCACTATACCAACTCATGGCTTATTAAATAAACAAGACCATATTTAAAGCTTTCGGGACAATCGGTTGGGAAAGGGTTTAGGGTTTTGGGTTCTGTGTGGGGTGTTTTGGGTTCTGTGTAGTTTGGTTAGGGCATGACAGACCAAAAGATTTATATAACCAGTTACTATCCATAAATAGTACAATCAATGATGGTTTTTGGTTGTAATCAGAGATCTTAATTTTTAAACAGGTCTTTTTAAATCAAAATAAACGGAGGGGATTAATTATGTCAAGAACAATGCTATTTGTGTTCATGCTGTTAGTGCTATCTTTTTCAGTGTGCGCCTCAGATGACTTCTATGTATTCATCCATTATGATGAGGCTGCAACAGTCGATGAGCCGCTTGACCTATTTTACAATGTTAGGAATGTCGCAGACAGAAGGATAGATGACATCAGCTTTAAAGCTTATATACCAGAACTGGATGTCTATACTGTATCCGGCCAGTTTGACCTAGGAAAAGGAGAAGTCCATTCTGGATACCTGTTTATGGATTTGCCTGATTATGTAGAAGCCGGCGAATACCTTGTCAGGTTCGTCTCATCAAATGATTGCGAGAGGCATGTCAGGCACAGGTACATATACATTGAGTAGTACAAAGATATAGAGTAATACAAAGTATGTATATATCATGTGCGCAAGAATAGTATACATAAGATAGTGCTGATGGTGCTCTTGCTTGTCTGGATCCTTATCCGAATTCAACAGAGCTGTCAAGCACCACACCTTTCTTGAGCTCGACAGGCCTCCATTCGTCGAGCACAGGCTCTGCTGAAAGCCAGTCAGAAAGCTCAAAAGGGTTGCCTATTGTTGCTGAGAGCCCGACTAGCTGTATGTTTTTTAGCATCTTTCTAAGAAGGGTGATAAGTATCTCAAGGGTAGGCCCCCTGGAAGGGTCATTGAGCAGGTGGATCTCGTCGATCACCACAGTCTTTACATCCCTGAGCCATGGCGCATGGTGCTTTATGAGCGAGTCAAGCTTTTCGCTTGTGAGGACTATCAGGTCATAGGAGCTGAGCCTGCTCTCAGATGAGTCTGAGTCGCCTATCGACAAGGCAACCTTTATGTCAGGATATCTATTCTTAAAGTCCCTGTATTTCTCGCTTGCAAGCGCCTTTAATGGGACTATATAGACTGCTTTTCCGATCCCTTTGTAGATGTTGTTCATCATGGCAAGCTCAGCTATGAGTGTCTTTCCTGATGCAGTTGGCGTGCAGACAAGAAGGCTTTTTCCTTCAAGAAGCCCGGAATCTATAGCCTTTTCCTGTGCAGGCCTGAGCTCTGTTATATCATGTTCAAGCCTTGAATAGAGCCTGCTGCATATGCAGCCTTTGATGTCAGCGAGTTTCATATGCAGTTAGGCACCCAGGCGTTGTTTATAAATATTCCTGGCGTCATCTCTTTTTGGACATTAGAAGCAGGAACCCTGTGGTAACTATGATGAAGGCCACAGCGCCAGCGAATGCAGGGTTTACTGAATATCTCCTGCTGGGCATGACGATAAGCTCTATGCTTTCCTCTCCTGAAAAGCCGCATTCTGTTCCGTAGCTACAGACAGCTGTTGCGCTTACAATGATCTCATACTCTCCTTCAGGCACTTTTATCAGCTCGCCATGGTAGCCAGTGCTGTCGCCAAGGAAGCGGAGCTCAAGGCTCCTTATGGTCCTGTTGCTGCCTTTTTCCATGAGTTTTGCGCTGACCCTTGCAGGAGGACCGCAGATGCTGAAGAGAGTGGTGTTTATTATCCCAGGGACATAGTTCTTGTTGAATGATGACCTTACCTTGGCGTTGATTGAGACAGTCTCGTTGTCGTATATGACGTTCTTGCTTAGCTGAGGATACACGTCAAGCCCTTTCAGGTCTCCGACTGCGTCATAGTATATTGATCCGAAAATCCTTGCGAGCTGGATGTTGTTTGCAGGCGCGTACCTGTATTTCCCACATTCAGTCGACTCCTGTGACAGGCTTACTATATCCTTGAGAAGGACCTCACCCTCTGAGCCTGGCGTCATCTCATCCCCGTAACCTACTGTGTATATGCAAACTCCCTGGTCGATTATCTCCTTTGCCTTTTTATATATAGAGTCAGGCTTGTTGTCGTCCCATGGTATCCCATCTGAGAGGAAGATTATGATCCTGCCTGAGTCGTTCTTCTCAGTCCTATCAAAGAAGCTCTCCTTTGCCTTCTCCATCGCAGGGATGTAGCGTGTTGACTTCCCTGGCACGATGTTTTCTATCATCCTGTGCAAAAGCTCCCTGTCATGCGTAAAGTCCTGCAGTATCCTCGCGTCATCTGAGAACCTGATGAGCGATATCCTGTCATCAGGATATATCATCTCGACAAGCTTGTTTGATGCGGACTTGACCATCTCAAGGTTCTTCCCTGCCATGCTGGCTGAGCTGTCGACCACAAGCGCAAGGTCGATCGGTTTCTTGTATTCCAGCTTGAACTGGCCAAAGGTTATGTTCTTGGATGCGTTGTACGTTGTTGTGCCGCGGAGCCTTACAGACAGGTTGTCAAAGTACCTGAAGTTCCCGCCTTTCTCAAATGTTATGTTGAAGCTCCTGCCAGGCAATATCGGCCCGCTGTTGAAGAAGCCGTCATAGTAGTTGTCTCCTGAAGTAACAGTGTGCGGCTTTTTGCCGATGTTCTTCCATTCGACTGTCGTGCCCTTTGTTATAGAGATGTTCTGCGGGATGAACGCGTAGTCTGTTATAAGCACGTGTTCGACCTGTTCAGAGATGTTGAGCAGTAGGTATCCCTTTATCTCATCGCAGTCCTCAGCGATACAGTTGTTAAATCCCCTAAACTGCTCAATCTTCAGCTCACCGAGGTCAAGGGTTCCTGTGAATGAGCAGCCCTCACTTCCTGTCGAGTTGAGTTCAGCGTGTATGACAGCCCTGTATGTACCTATAGGCAGGCCTTTTGCCCTCAGAGAATAGTAGTTGCTTGAGTCGTCATACCTAAAATTCAGCCTCTTTACGATCCTGCCTGCGCTGTCTGCAAGTGTCAGCACCATCTTTGCTGCAGGGGTGCAGTATCTCCTGTCTTCTATGCTGAAAGCTCCTGGCACAGAGAGCCCGTTCACGTCAGAGTTGATCCTTGCGAGGACGCTGAACTCTTCAAGCTCCATAAGCTCAAGCGAATTCGGCTTTGCATCTATCTCAAGCCTTGCCTTTCCAGGGAGTGACTCCTCATATACCCTGCCCAGGATCGAAAGCAGGGTCTCTATGTTTTTAGGTGAGTAATAGTATGTCCCGCAGTCATTTGCTTCTTTTGATATCTGTGCCATGCCTTTTAGTATCTCTTCTGCTTCGCTTCCAGGTGTTATCTCCTGGCCGAATCCTATTGTATTTACGCATATGCCGTCATTGACCATCTCCCTTATGAACCTGTATATGGATTCAGGCTTTCCGATGTCACCTGGCTCGCCGTCGCTAATAAATATAACAAGCCAGCGGTTGAACGTGTTCCCGTTCTCGAGGAAATTGTAGTAGGTGTTCCTGAGCGCAGGCAGGTATTCTGTCTTTGTCCCAATGTCTATGTTCCTTATGCTAGAGATCAGGCTTGCCTTATCTGTAGTGAACTGCTGGACAAGGGATGATGTGTTGTCGAACTTGATGACAGCCATCCTGTCGTATTTCCTTAGTTCAGACAGGAATGATACTGCAGCGTCTTTTGCGTGCTGCATCTTCTCATCTTCCATGGATTTTGACTGGTCTATCAGGAGCGTCAGGTCGATCCCCCTCTCGCTCATCAGGCGGGGGTCTGTCTTGAGGTATGCTTCAAGCCCCTCGCAGCTTCCTGCAGGGCAGAATCCAAGGCCGCTTTTGCTCTCTTCCTCTATGAACTCATAAGGGGTGTTGCAGGCATATGGCGTGCCGTAGCAGCTGTCCTTGTACGTCACCCCGAAACAGTCGCAGTACATCTCCCCCTCTACCGATGGTTTTGGGAAGAAGAACCACAAGAGGGTCCCAAGAAGGGCAGCCACGATAAGGTATTTTATCAATGGGTTCTTCCTTTTCTCATTACCTCTTAGGTACCTTTTCTGGATTGCCAGGAACAATACTAGCAGTGGTATCAGGAAGACAGGTATGAAAGAGATAAGCATCTTTAGGCCTTCTCCTTTTTTCCTGGTCTGTTCGCTTGTCTCTTCTTCCATAGTTAGGGTGAGGACTGCAAGCTCCTCCTCACATCTTGGGTCTACTATGTTACCTAACTGGTAATCTATGTCAATGCTGTCGCTCACTTCATCAAAATGCCATAGGATAAGAGGGTCTTCAGAGAGCACCCTGTAGTTTGTATCCTTGAAATATACCAGGTTAAGGTGCTGGGCCATGCATTTTGGGATCTTCAGGTAGACGTAGACGTCTTCCATGCTGTACCTTGGCGCAAGGTGCAGCGTGCCTTCAGTACCATTGCCATTGGCACCATAACTGTTCTTTATATCAAATGCGTTGTTGCTTACCTTTCCGCCAGATATTATCCCTGCAACGTGTTCAGGGGTGATCTCGTCAAACCTGATGTCTGTTAGGATTGTGTCGAGCTCTTCAGCGCTGATCTTTGCGTCGATATAGTAACTTATAGATATTATCTCTTCTGGCTCAAGGATATCATTTCCGAACTCAATAACAAGAGGGGTTGTTTCGATAAGAGTGTATGGATGCTCGCTTTTTATGTCCTCTGGCCCTGCAATCCTGTTTGGGATGATCTGCTTGACCTGGACATTTGTGAGCGTCACCGGCTTTGTGTTCTTGATCACTAGGTAGATGTTGGTCCCCCTTCCCTTTGAAACTATGTTTCTCGTCACGCTTAGCTTTTCCTGCTGGACTATCTCGTCAAGAAGGGTTGTGAACTCTTCGGCAGAAGGCTCCTTTATCTCCCGTGTCTTTCTGAACATCTCTTTTAGGAGCTGGAAAAAAGAGGGTTTTCCTGTCACATAGAATTCCTGCTTGGCCTCTTTTATCCCTTCTCCAAACCTTCTTTTGCAGTACAGCTTTATCATGTTCTGCCCGTAGTCTGCCTTGACAGTAAAGCTCTGCGAGCTTATGTCCTGTATGTTGCCGCTGTTCAGCCTGAATGAGCACTCAGCAGGGATGTTGGTCGAGAAGTTGACAAGCACATCGTTTTTGTCATAGTTGCCGTTCTTTGGCGAGTGCAGATCGACCTGAAGGTCCACATTGGAAGTGTCTGTATATATCTTCTCGAATATCTCCCTTAGCGCTATCCATTCCTCGTCTGAGCTGTAGAAGCTTCCGCACCCTGTGACCTGCTGGGACACGTCTGCCATGTTCTCAAGGACCTCTTCCCAGCCTGTGCCCTCTTTTCCGTACCCAACCGAATACAGGCAAACGTCCTGTTTTGACAGCTCTTCTATGGCAAGATAGACCGCGTCTTCGCCCTCTTTGTCAGTGGGTTTCCCATCGCTTATGAAGATAAGCTTCCTGGTTGTGCCTTTTGAATAGATATCCCTGAATATATCGTCTGCGAGTGCAAGTGGCGGCCTGTAGTTTGTCTCCTGCTCAAACACCTCAAGGCTCTTTAGGCTCTTATGGAGCTTGTCCTTGTCGCTGCTGAAGTCGTTTACGAGCCTTGCCGTGTCAGCGAAGACTATGATCGCCATCATATCGTCATCATCCATGCTGCTGATGAAGCTGTCTGATGCTTCAAGGGCCTGCTCGAACTTATGCCCCTCCATGGACATGGACTGGTCTATCACAAGGACTATATCGCTTGAGCCTGGCCTCCTCTCCTGGCTGCCGTCGCTGCTGCTGCCAAGCATAGTGTCATAGGAACTGCAGCTGAAAGAAACGCCCAGGCATCTCTGTCCTGCAGAAAAGCCTATGCACCTGCAGAATGATACTGAATTTTCATTGACCCTGCTTACATCTTTCGGGATAAGCGCAACACCTAAGACAACGATGATAAGCACGCTTATGAACAATTTTTTTTCAATCATTTTTCACGACAAGACTCTTGCCGGTCATTTCAGCTGGCTTGCCAACCTGCATGATCTGTAGTATTGTTGGGGCTATGTCTGCAAGCCTCCCCTTCCTGAGCTTTGTATTTTTCCTGCTTATGCCCGGCCCCAGATATATCAAAGGGACCCTGTTTGTAGTGTGGCTGGTAACAGAGCTTCCGCCCATGTCCTCACAGTTTCCGTGGTCTGCTATAATGAGGACTGCCCAGCCCTTTTTCTCAGCCAAAGAGCAGACGCTGCCTACACACTTATCCACTGTCTCAACAGCCTTTTTTGCCGCATCAAAGTTTCCTGTGTGGCCGACCATGTCAGGATTTGCGAAATTGACTGCGATAAAGCCATACCTTCCGCTGTTCATTGCAGCGGTCACATTATCCCTGACCTTATATGCTGACATCTCTGGCTTCTTGTCATAGGTGCTGACCTTAGGGCTTAAGACAAGCTTTCTTGTTTCTCCTGGGAACGGCTTTTCCTGCTGGCTGTTGAAGAAATATGTGACATGGGCATACTTTTCTGTTTCAGCTGTCCTGAACTGCCGGATCTTTTTTTTTGACAGCCATTCTCCGAGTATGTTCCTGTTGTGCTCTTTTTGAAATGCGATATCTGCGTCTGCTTTTTCTTCTCCCTTGTAATATTGGGTCATGGAGCAGAACCTTATGCCCTTTGCTTTTCTTGTCTTGAATTCTTTGAATCCAGGGTCAATAAGCGACATTGTAAGCTGGCGTGCCCTATCGAGCCTGTAGTTGAACATTATTATTGAGTCATGGTCCCTTATCCCCCTGTAGCCGTCGATGACAGTCGGGCTGATGAACTCGTCGCTTTCTCCCCTTGCGTATGCGCCATGTATTGCGCTATTGACTGAGCTTGCAGCCTTTCCCTTGGAGTTCATTATGCAGTCATAGGCGCGTTTTGTCCTTTTCCAGCGCTTGTCCCTATCCATGGCATAGTATCTGCCGGTGATAGTCACGAACCTGCCGACCCCTGTCTTTCTTATTGCATCAGTTACTGTCTTTAGCTGCCTGCGGGCAGACCTTGGCGGCGAGTCCCTTCCGTCAGTGAAGCCGTGTATGACTACCTCTGAGAAGCCCTGCTTCTTGCACAGCTTGAGAAGCGCTACAAGATGGGTGCTCATAGAGTGCACACCCTGCATCTGTATAAGCCCTATGAGGTGCAGTGTTGAGCCATGCTTCCTGCAGTTATCAATTGCTTTAATGAATGCCTTGTTGCTGTAGAAGCTTCTGTCTTTTATCGAGTCATCTATCTCTTTTATCTTTTCCTTGACAACCCTTCCCGCACCAATATTTAGGTGCCCCACTTCAGAATTGCCTATGAATCCGCGCGGAAGCCCGACATCCTCGCCAGATGCAGAAAGTGTTGTGTGGGGATATTTTTTCAGCAGGCTGTCATAGACTGGAGTATATGCGCAGGCTACAGCATTCTTGCTCCTGGCTTTTCTGATGCCCCAGCCATCCATTATTACGAGGATGGCCTTCCTCTTTTTTTTAATACCCATATATATCTGTGCTAATAAGTTGAGTCCGGACTTTATAAGCTTTGTTGAAAATCTGATATGATTCGCTCTATATGTTATTATCCACTATAGATATGATCCTGTCCTTTTGATATGATCCATTCTATCTCTAGTCCATTCCTTATGATATGATCTGCTCCAGATATAAACCAGTTCTGCAGTCCTATGATTAATGATTATAGTGCTTTATCAATGTAGTGCTTTATCAATGGCAAGATGGATTTTCTGAATATTTCTGAATATTTTTCCATAAGCTTTTTAAATAAGTGGCTTTTTCAGCTATCAAAATGGCAATATCACAATCAAGGTCAAGAAGGGCCGCAACAGGCAAGAGGCTCAAGGACTACAGGAAGAAAAAGCAGCATGAGACTGGAAGTAGACCTTTTCTCCCTAAGATAGGTAAGACCAAGGCAAAGGTGACTAGGGTTTTAGGTGGAAATTCCAAGGTTAAGCTGCTCAATTCCGAAACAATCAATGTAATTGACCCAAAAACAAAAAAAGCCATGGTTGCAAAGCTTGTTACAGTCATCGATAACCCTGCAAACAGGAACTTTATCAGGCGAAACATCCTGACCAGGGGCACTGTTGTCGATACTGACAAGGGCAAGGCAAGAATCACTAATAGGCCTGGCCAGGAAGGGACTGTCAACGGCATTCTGATATAAGGATTTAAGAAGCATCTATCATTAGTCCTATTAATGATTCTTATTGACTTTTTGGTTATCTTATAGTTTCTGGTGTATTGAAAAATTAAGAATAGTTTATTGTTTTATAAAGTAAAAATAGATAAGAATCTTATCCTTTCTCCTTAAGAGAAATAATAAAGAGGTAGAATGTTAATCACTTCTTCCTGACAGGCCTTAGTGCTGCGTAATCGCATTTTCTGCACTTGACCTTGCCTGACAGAACCCTTATGTTTGTAGACCGAATCACACTCTTGCATCTCTTGCAAACAAACTTGTTCTTGATAAGCCTTGCTTCTGCTTCTGGGAACTTTGCCATTTTTTTATCCTGTTTATTGTTTATATTAGATTATATTATTGTAATCGTTATTTATCTTGTTGTAATATTTTTATTCTTTTAATTTGTAATCTTTTTATAATGGGTTATCATTCGCTTTTTATCTGTTTCATGACCTTCTGTTCAAGTATCTGCCAGTAGAGTATGTTTGAGCCTTCCTTACAGTCTGGCTTGAGCTCAGCAGGTATCTCAAGGTCGAATGTTTCATATGTCTCAATGTCCATGACATTTGCAGAGTCACCATGGATGGACAGCACCTGTGCTGATCTCTTGTCGATCATAGGAACCTCGATGTTGTCATGCCCTGGCTTGACAATCTCTCTCTTCTTGCCGTCTATAAGGCCAACTGCCTGCATCCTGACCTTTGCATGGCCGTGCTTTCCTGGTCTTGATGTCTGCTTGTCAGTGACCTTGCATGCGACACCATCTATCACAACATAACTGCCTTTCTGCAGTGTTCCTATGCTTGCGAGCTTAATTGTCATCTGTTATCCCTTTTGTTGTCTTTATATCTCATGATGATATCTTTTGTATCATCTCTTTTAGATGCTGTTTTTTTGGATTATTTAAATACTTTTTGGTTGAGGGATATATAATTCTGTCAAGATCTATCAAACCGAAAACTATATATATCCTGCTGAGCAGAAATTCATAAAAGAGCTTTATAAAAATTACAGGATAGCTTTATAAAAAATGTTATAATTGGCTATAAAAAGGCTTAAAATAGGTAGTGAGATAATATGCCCTTGATACAGATTGACAGGAAATACGATGAGGATATATTGAAGCTAAAGGAGCGCCTTGAGAAGCTAGAGGAGCTGAAAAACAGGGAGGTGCCACATCTCACGCTTTCTATTGATCCTGAAAAGGCTATTGATCCAGAAGTTATTGACCCTAAAAGAGCAGGTCAAGGTAATAATGATAATATGCATGGCCTGAGCACTGTTGAGATACATTCTATCGAAGAGCAGATATCTCATGTAAAGAAGATGATTGCCAGTTTTGAGAGCAGGCATGCGAGCTCAAGCGAGGCCACGCTAAACATAAGGGTTGAGCAGGCAGGGGCTGGGGCTAAGAGCAAGACAGCAGTAAAAAGAGAGAGCAGGGCTAAAAAGGGGACAGGTGCAAAGCATGCAATGTCTGCTAAAGCTTCAAAAAAGGCTGTTTCTGCCAGAGCGGTCTCTGCCCGGGCAAGTTTGTTGAAAAGCGCAGGCTCAAGCACAGGCTCAAAAAAAACAGCTTCAGGCAGGCTGGAAGCCAGTGTCAAGAGCAGTGTCAAGAAAGATAGCAGAACAACCACAGCAACCACAACAACCGCCGCAACCAAAGGCACTGCTGTATCTAAAAATGCCAGAACAACGCTAAAGCGGCAGAAAGGGGTGGGTTCCAAAGCTAAGAGCAAGGGCAAGGCTTCACCTGCAGCCAAGAGCAGGGGTTCAGCTGCAGTTAAGGGCAGGAAAAAGAGCACCAAGCCTGGCGAAGAGTTGTCAGGCTCGATAAAAAGGCTTAACAAGAGGATAAATGAGCTTATCAGGATATTCTCTGAGGCAAATAAAGAGCTTCAGTCCGGAAGCGAGGATAAGCTAGTTCTTAAGGTTGATAGCATAATCCATTCTGTTGCAAGGATCTTTGAAAGACAGTCAGAGATCATCGAGCAGAACAGGAAGATATCAGAGCAGAATGAGAAGATAAGAGAGCAGAACGAGAAGATTGCAGCTGCAATCGTGAAGTTTGTTAGTACAGGGTCAAGTACAGAGCCAGACGCAGGGCATGAGCCTGGGCAAAATACCGGATCAGATGCATGGCCAGATGCAGAGAAACAGGCTGAAAAAGAGGGCAAAAAGGAGATCAAGCTCGAAAGCCTGTTTAAGAACAGCGTCGAGGATATTGGCAGTTCATCAAGCAGTATAGAGATTGAAAAGCTTCCTCTTGCTCCTGAAAGAAAGCATAGTGACAAGAGCCTGGGTGCGCACCAGCGTTCGATTGGTGCATCAACATCTGGTGCTGCATCAGCATATGCTGTTTCTGATGTGTCTCCAAGGAAGCTGAGGGATATCTTTGCTGAAGATAGGGACCGGCAGATGAAGGAGTTTGATGAGCAAGATAAGCATAGTGAGGAAGGTGATGGGTTGTCGGATTTGAACGATGATTACATGAGTGATGATAACATGAGTGATGATAACACCTTCTCTGGCAGCAGCGAGCACAGGCATGATTACCCTTCTGGCTGGGAGACTGAGCTTGATGGTTCTGACACAAGGCCTATAAGGATGCACAGCGCACCAAAACCGCCGTTTCCTTCTGCAAGAGAAGGCAAGAAACAGCAGCAGGATTGAAGCAGAATGGTTAAGAAGGATTAAAAGACCGCAAAGGATTATTAGGATGCCTCCAAAGAGACTTAGTTCAAAAGATCCGAAAGGGCTTAATCTGAAAAAAGCAAGGTTCTATATGAGTGTTGTCTCCAGATGTTTTAAAAGAGAGAGCATGAAGCGCAAGAGTGGCGTTAAGCCAGTTTATGGCATGGATAATACAGATGACGCTAATGGCGTGGATAATGTAGATGACGCTAAAGCCGAGATAAGAAGGGCAATACAAGAGCAGCAGAAAAAAGCACCATTGGATGTTCTTGAGATCTTAAGAATGCAGCTTGAAGAGATAAAACAGAATTATGAGGCTATAGGGAAGCTTATAGATAAGGAAGCGAATGTCAGGATGAGGCGGCTTATAAAAAGGACTGAAGCGAGGATAACAAGGGCTGAGACTGATCAGGTTGTTGGTGCCAGCATGATGAGCCAATCCTGAATTGTGAAACATAAAAGAAAATCTAAAAATAAATATGTATGAAAAATAATTGAATAATTGATATGGAGAGTAATCAACGAGACTAAAGAATAAAGCAGAATAAAGAAATCCTTGCGTATGGATCTCTCTTTAGCTCACTCTTCAGTTTATGGCATATCTTGCTCATAGGTCTTTTGCCATTACTGTCTTTCTGCTGTTTGCTTCAGCCCTTGCGACTGCATCCTTGACAAGCTTTTCAACTTTTGTATTAAGAGCCTGTGCAAAGTCTCCAGAAACATTATAATCTCCTGTTATCTCTTTTATTTTTGCTTTAACAACAATCATTTTTTATCTACCTCCTTGAATGTAATTATGATGCGAATCTGGCTATCTTTATAAATCTTTCTTGCAGTTTTTTATTTAAATTTTGGTTTAATACTCCACTGCTTGCGGTGCCAAATTTGAATGACTTTTTATTATTTTACTGTCTGTTGGCTTTTATTCATTATTGCTGTCTGTTTATTATTAATAATCTCTATTCTATCTCCAATCAATGAGATATGAATCTTGATATTTCTTTATTTTTAATGGGGTTGTAATTTTCGAAAGCTTTATTTAATAGTGGTTTTTATCTTATGGTAAAAATGAAAGCAGCAGCATTTGCCAGGATGATGCTCGTCTTTTTGGCAGCGATTCTTTTTATGATAAGCCCTTGTATAGGTCAAGAGACTGTTGAGATCAAGCTTTCTGGGCAGGAGGATATAGAGCAGGATACGCAGGATATAGAGCTGCATATAGAAGAGGGAGAGACATGTGCAGATCATCTTGACATATATTTCTTCTACAGCGAGACATGCCCGCATTGCAGGTCTGAAAAGGAGTTTCTGCAGGAGTTTGAGCTGGATTATCCAGAGGTCCATGTGAACTATCTTCTTGTCAGTGAAAATTTTGACCTGCTAAAGGAGTACGCTCAAAAGTACAATACCTCAACTGGCGGGGTTCCGAGGACTTTTATAGGAGACAAGGCCTTTATTGGATTCACTGAGGCATCAGGCGAACTGGAATACACCCCTGCATATAATGCGTATTCCGGCTATAAGAACCAGATAATAAGCCAGGTTCATGAGTATTTAGGGAAGGAAAATCCTGTTGATGGTGAATCTGAGATGATTGAAGAGCCGCAGGCAAAAGTGCCTTATTGGCTGTTTATTTTTCTGCTGCTGTATATCTTGACATATCCTCTTTACAGGAAAAGGATTACAGCCAGTGAAAACACAAAGAGGTACTGGATGGCAGGGCTAGTTGCATGCTTAATCGTTACAATGTTTGTCTTCATGGCGATGACCCCTGAAGTTGTGGTCAAAGACTTTGCGCAAAAGACACCTTTCCCACTCTTTGTTTTCATACTTGCGTTTGCAGACGGGTTCAACCCATGCGCATTCACAGTGTTTATCATCCTGCTTTCGCTTCTCACATACACAAAGAGCAAGAAAGACATGACAACAGTTGGCCTTGTCTTTATAATCACGTCTGCACTTATGTATTTCATATTCATAATGGCTATGATATTGCTTGGCTCATGGGCACTTGAGCGTTATGGTGCAATCATCCTAAAGACAATAGGGATAGTGATAATAATTGCAGGGGTAATCAATGTCAAGGATTATCTCTTCTTCAAAAAGGGCTTTTCGCTTTCTATTGACGACAACAAAAAATCCAAGATCATGAAGCGTGCAGGAAAGATAGTGAACAGGCTAAAGGACACAACCAGCAGGAAATCATTCTTTATAGCACTGTTTCTGACATTTGTCTTTGCTGTCTTTGTTAATATAGTGGAGCTAGGGTGCTCAGCGATACTTCCTGCAGTGTATATGGCAAGCCTTGTCAACAGCTACGGCAGCGATCTTGCTCTTGCCCATGTCATATGGACATTGTTCTATTCTTTTGTCTACATCCTTCCTCTGTTTGCGATACTAATGAACTTTATCTACACCTTCAAGTCAAGCAGGCTGACCGAATCCCAGGGCCGGGTGCTAAAGCTCGTATCAGGGCTGTTCATGCTGCTGTTCGGGATAATAATGATACTAAGGCCTGAGATTCTCTCTTTTAGCTGAGACCTGGAGATTTGAGATTCTCTCTTTTAGCTTAGAGCATGAGATCTGAGATTCTCTCTTTCAGCTGAGACCTGAAGATTTGAGATTCTCTCTTTTAGCTTAGAGCATGAGATCTGAGATACAGAGAAATGCGAGTTGATCCCTGGTTGTCTTTAGCCTGCTTAGTGTGGAAGTGAGAAGAGGTAGTGTGAAAGTGAAAATAGGTCCAGGTTAGGAAACTCTTTGTATGGGGATGTTCTTAATCCTTATTAATAAAGGACTCAATAAAGGATTCTGCCGTTCTGCCAGTCCTTTATTATCTCTCTTGCAGCAGCAAGTGTATCCGGCACACAGCCTTTTTTTAGCATATTCTTCTTTTTTGCAATATCTTCAAGAGCCTCTTCAGGGTCTTTATGCTCTTTGACATTGTAATGCCTCTCTATCACCCCCTCCATTGCTGCTATAAGCCGCACTGCTATATCTTCAGGGTCACTGACCTTTGAGAAGTCTGTTGTTGCTATAAGTGCATGCTTGAACTCGTCTTTTTCTTTGAATGGTATGACTCCTGGCGTATCTATAAGCACGATCTTTCCCCCTGCTCTTATGAGCTGCCTGCCTCTTGTATGCCCGCTCTGGGAAGAGGTCGATGCTTTTGACCTTCCGGCAAGCGCGTTTATGACTGAGCTTTTGCCTGTGTTAGGGTACCCTACAACACCCACTGTTATGCTCTCGCCCCTTCCAAGCTCGATTATCCTCTTCTTTAGGATCGTTGTCCCAAGCATCTTTGTTGCAGAGACAAAGACAGAGTTTTTGATCTCACGCTTTATCCTGTCCATCTGCCTCTTGTCTACGAGATCGCACTTGTTCAGGACAACCACTAGCTTTTTTTCGCTCTTTATTATCTTATCTTCGATCTCTGGGTTTCTTGATTCAAGGGGAAGCCTGGCATCAACAACTTCAAGCACAACATCTGCCTCTTTTATAACCTCGTTTACGATCTTCCAAAAGTTTGCCATTTGGATGGAGATATGCTAAGGCTATATAAGCTTTGTTCATTAAAATCAGAATCCTGCCTAATCGGCTAATATGAAACCCTCATGATTCTGATATGAATCAGAATCATATCAATTCCCTTTCGTATCAGCCTGTCGATGTTGAATGC
>JAFGRM010000038.1 GCA_016935125.1 Candidatus Woesearchaeota archaeon | reverse complement strand
GTCGACAAAATTGTTTATCGCAACTATTTATCGACGAGAACTACTATTTATATTATTCTATTTACAGGCTAGGGTTTCATATTAGCCTCTTGACAATAGTTCTTTATATATCCAATATATCTGGATTAGATCCATGAAAATCCGAAGATGTGTATATACAATATAAATCTTTGTAATTAACAGAAGAGCTTGAGGAGGATGCAGAGATAGGCTAATAGATATCTTTGTAATAGAGTTCTTTGCAGAAATCTTTGCAATAGAACCTTGTTAGATCTGGTAGGTATGATACAAAAAAACATGCAAAAAAATAAAGCAGATGCGCATAAGAATTAAACAAAATAAGACATATGAAAAAGCATGCAAACAAAATTAGCAGATGCACATAAGAATATAAACAGGATAAGCATATGTGCATAAGAATATAAACAGGATAAGCAGACATAAATAAGCATATAAACAATGCAGGCATATTGACTAGAGATGTTACTATCCCATGAATACAACACAACATATATAAAGCTATAGTGCTGGAATCTAGATATGGTTGTTTTGCTCAATGTTCTAAAAGAGGCGCAGGAAAAGCAGGGGTGCCTTTCTGAAGATGTGCTAAAAGAGATAAGCATAAGGCACAATGTCCCTCTCACAAGATTATATAGCATTGCTTCTTTTTATGCTATGCTGCACACTAAACCTGCTGGAAAACACATAATAGAGATATGCAGCTCTCCTTCATGCATCCTTAACAACGGCAAGACAATAGAGGAGAATCTTGAAAAAGAGCTGGGGATAAGGGCTGGGCAGACAACAGAAGACAACAGGTTCTCATTATACAAGACATCATGCCTCGGACTCTGCGATGAGGCTCCTGCAATGCTTGTTGACGGCAGGCCATTTACCAGGCTGGATGAAGAGAAGATAAAAAATATCATCGCTGAACTAAGAGAGGGATAATGCAGAATGCAGATACTAAGAAAGACTGAGCTTCGGGCTTTTGAAAGAGCCAAGGCTCTTGGGCCTGACAAGGTGTTAGAGGAGCTGGAGAAAAGCGGTCTTTTAGGAAGGGGCGGAGCTGGTTTTCCTACTGCAAGAAAATGGAGGATGGCAAGGGACTCTGCTGCAAGTGAAAAGTTCGTCATATGCAATGCTGACGAGGGAGAGCCAGGAACATTCAAGGACAGGTTAATAATAACCAAGAATCCTGAGATTATTATAGAAGGCATCCTTATTGCAGCATACACAATAGACGCAAAAAGATGTTTCATATACCTGCGAGGAGAATATGAATACCTAAGAGAAGGACTTCAGGCAAAAATAGACGAGATAAAAAACATCACCCAGACCGAAATCTCAATAGAGATAGTAAGAGGCGCAGGCGCATACATATGCGGGGATGAGACCGCGATCCTCAACTCTATCCAGGACATGAGGGGTGAGCCGAGGATAAAACCGCCTTATCCTGTGGACAAGGGCCTGTATGACTGCCCCAGCTGCATAAACAATGTTGAGACCCTTGCAAACGTGCCTTTGATAATAGAAGGCGGCTGGGAAGACAAGAGGCTATTCTCTATTTCAGGCGATGTCAGAGAACCAGGTGTGCATGAACTTCCGGTTGGCATAACAGCAAGAGAGCTCGTTGAACCCTGCCAGCCAAAAGAGAGGATAAAGGCGCTTTTCTTCGGTTGTGCAGGAGGCTGCATCCCATATAAAGAAGAGATGATAATAAGCAAGGACACTGTTGCAGAACAGGGTGCAATGCTTGGGTCATGCACGATCATTGCAGTAGGAGAAAGCAGAAGAATACCTGATGTCTGCAAAAACATCCAGGAGTTCTTTGTACACGAGAGCTGCGGGAAGTGCAACCCCTGCAGAGAAGGCAACTATGCAATGCTAGGGCTATTGGACAATATCAGCAACAACATCGGCAGCGATGCTCCTGATGACAGCATAAGTACAGTAGAAGAGCTTGCCGGCTTTATAAAAAAATGCTCATTATGCGGGCTTGGGCAGGCTTCGAGCACACACATAACTACAGCACTGCAACACTTCAGGGAAGAGTTCACAAAATGACTATGATAAAGATCAACGGAACTGGATATGAGACAAAAGCAGGCGAGACTATCCTTGAGACCTGCCTAAGGAATAACATTGATGTCCCTTACCTATGCTATCATCCTGACATGCAGAAACAGACAAGATGCAGGATATGCATAGTTGAAGTTAACGGAAAGATACAGACAAGTTGCAACACCCTGGCAACAGATGGCATGGACATCCTGACAGATACAGAGGAGATTAAAAAGCTCAGAAGGATGAATATGGAGCTTATGCTTGCAGGAAAGGATTTTAGCAGCTACAAGGGCACAAGATTTGCTGAGGTGGCTGAATCAGTCGGTGTCACAACAAGCAGGTTTGGGAAGAATAGCAACAAAAAGATAGACGAGGATAGCCCTGCTTTGATCAGGGACAACAACAAATGCATACTATGCGGAAGATGCGTTCAGAAATGCCAGAATGTCCAGACAGTAAACGCAATTGGATTTACAAACAGGGGGCATGCTACTGAGGTTACGCCCTATTTTAACCGCAGCCTTAATGATGTCGCGTGCGTTCAATGCGGCCAGTGCAGCCTTGTCTGCCCCACAGGCGCAATAAAGGAGCAGGACAATATCACAGGCGTGATGCAGGCTATAGCTGACCCTGAAAAGATCGTCTTGGTCCAGACAGCACCCAGCATACGGGCAGCGATAGGAGAGACACAGGGCATGGAGCCAGGAAGCCTTGTCACAAAGAAGATGGTCAGTGCCCTAAGAAAGCTAGGGTTTGATAGGGTGCTTGACACAGATTTTTCAGCTGACCTTACAATCGTCGAGGAGGGAACAGAGCTTATCTCAAGGATAAGGAACAACGGTGTGCTTCCGATGATGACATCCTGTTGCCCAGGATGGATAAAGTTCATGGAGCACTTCTACCCTGATTTCATGCCGAATGTCAGCACGTGCAAGTCACCTCAGCAGATGTTCGGTGCGCTTGTAAAGACGTATTATGCTGAGAAGAACAACATGGACCCATCAAAGATAGTATCTGTCAGCGTCATGCCATGCACTGCAAAGAAATTCGAGATCAGGCGGCCTGAGATGAGAGACTCAGGATATGCTGATGTTGACCATGTGCTTACTACAAGAGAGCTTGGCGATATGGTCAAGAGCAGGGGCATTGATTTCCAGGGCCTCGATGAGCAGGATTTTGACCCTTTGATGGGCCAGTCCACAGGCGCAGCAGCTATATTCGGAGCAACAGGCGGAGTGATGGAAGCTGCACTCAGGACAGCAGCTGACATCCTTGAAGGAAAAGAGCTTGAAAGCATCGAATACCAGGCAGTAAGAGGTATGGATGGTATCAAAGAGGCAGAGGTTGAGATTGCAGGGATGAAGCTCAAGGTCGCAGTTGCCCATGGGCTTGGGAATGCCAGAAAGCTATTTGAACATATCAGGAAAAATCCAGCAGAATACCATTTCATAGAGATCATGTGCTGCCCAGGTGGCTGCTCTGGAGGCGGTGGGCAGCCCATACCAACAACAAACGAGATAATAAAGAAGAGGAATGAGGCATTGTACCGTGAAGACCAGGGCCTGCCTTTCAGGAAATCCCACAAGAATCCAGAGATAATAAGGCTGTATGACGAATACATAGGATCTGCAAACAGTGAAAAGGCGCATCATCTCCTGCATACAGGATATTCAAAGAAAAACCAGTTTTGAGGTGAAAGAATGGCAAGTTTTAATACAGGATTAGCAATCATGAACAGGCAGGATTACAAGCTAAGCTTTAACCAGGAACTCGTTGAGTTCATAGCTTACTCAGCTATCTGCTTCCTTGTCCCGTTTTTCATAGGGCACCCTCAGTGGGTAACTGGGATCATAGTCAACTCTGCACTGATCCTAACTGCGCTGAACCTCAAATCAAGGATGCTCCTTCCTGCGATAATGCTCCCGAGCCTTGCAGTGCTCTCAAGAGGGCTCATATTCGGGCCGTTCACGCATTTCCTTTTGTACATGATCCCGTTCATCTGGGCAGGAAACACGATTCTTGTCTATACCTTCAAAAAGCTTAGGCTTGAAAAGAAGATCAACAGGTTCATCGTGCTTTTGATAGGCTCAGGAGCAAAGGCAATATTCCTCTTCAGCGCAGCATTCGTCCTCTTCAAGCTGAATTTCATCCCGGCAGTGTTCCTCAGCGCGATGGGGATAACACAGTTCTATACAGCAGCAGCAGGAGGTATTGTCGCATTTGGTGTCCATTCAGCAAAGAGCTGGAAGAGAAGAAGAGAGCAATAGCAAAGGCAAACAACAAAAGCTGATATGAGACAGACATGATATGATACATTAAAGAGGGATATCATATTTTCTTTATTATTCCTATTTTTTATTATTCTACAGTTTATAGACAGATTTAAATATCATAGGTACCAATAGGCAAATATGGGAATAATGGACAAGATGAGATTCTGGAAACACGACAGCAGCAGCACTTCTCAGCCTCAGCAGGAAAACCTGGATTTTAGCACGCATGACTATCCTTCTGGACAACCGCATGAGATGCAAGACCATACTATGCAGCAGGGGATGCATGATGATTTCAGAAACAGCCATAATCCTGAATTTGACGACCTCAACCTCGGGCTTCCTCAGCAGGACAGCATAATGGACAACGGTTTTGCAGGACAAGGGCGCGCCATGGATGATGATTTTTCAGAGGCTCATGGGATACCACAGCAGGGCAGCCAGTTCACAAACCCAAGGATAAGACACAGCGGCTTTGGTGCAGGGGTGATCGACCCAAACACAGAGCCGATAAGATCTGAGCCGCAATATCAAGGACAACATAGTGCCAACAAGGACACAAACATAGAAAAGAACCTTGAGATCATCTCAAGCAAGATAGACACCCTTAAGATCATGGTCGAAAGCATAAGCCAGCGCCTGACAAAGATAGAGATGATTGCAGAGCATGAGCAGAACACTGCAAGGACAAAAAGGCCTGAATGGTAGATATGTATAAAGATAATACCATGACAGATGATACCTATCAGTAATTCTCAGAACACCAATAAAATTTTAATATTAAAAGCCAAACTTTAATCAAGATGGACAACAAAAGACTCATCCTTGCAGGCATATCAATTATCGCCCTTGACCAATTGACAAAAAAGCTTGCCCAGGCCTATCTTGGCAGCGGGCATAGCATAAGCATCATCCCTGGAATAGCCTCATTGACATATACAACAAACACTGGCGCTGGATTCAGCCTTTTTAATGGGATGAATACTGCCCTTATCTGGCTTGGGATCGCAATAATAGGCATCCTGCTCTATTACGCATCAGTCGTTGACAAGAGATACCACCTGCCTCTTGCAATGATAATAAGCGGCGCAGCCGGAAACCTAATAGACAGGATCCTCATAGGCCACGTCGTGGATTTCATCTCTGTCTGGATCTGGCCAGTATTTAATGTCGCTGATTCAGCAGTGTCAATAGGCGCAATCTGCCTGATAATCAACATGGTAAGGGGATCAGATGATACAAAAGTGTATAAGAAAAGCAAAGAAAAGGATAAGATAAAAGGGGATAAAGAATATAACAAGAAAAGCAAAGAAAAGGATAAGATAAAAGGGGATAAAGAATATAACAAGAAAAGCAAAGAAAAGGATAAGATAAAAGGAAATAAAGAATATAACAAGAAAAGCAAAGAAAAGGATAAGATAAAAGGGGATAAAGAATATAACAAGAAAGAACAAAATAACTTAAGGAAAAAAGATAAGAAATGATTTTTAGATTTTGAATTAGTTTAAATATGAATTATCTTCACTGCTTTGCTGGCTTTTTTGCTGCTGCCTTTTTCTTTGCCGGCTGTCTTAATGATGAGCTTTTCTTTGCTGTTTTTGATGAGCTTTTCTTTGCTGTTTTCTTCTTAACAACAACAGCTTTTGCTGCCTTTCTCTTTTTCTGTGTGGGCTTTTTTGGCTTTTTTCCTGCAGAACCGCCTTTGCCTTGCTTTTGGCTTCTGCTCTTTTCATTCTTATTATACGTCTCAACAACAACAGGCTTAACCTTTTTTATCCTAAGCTTTTTTGCCTTCTTTGCTTTTGCTCTGCTGCATGTCGCTGTCCTGCTGCATGTCGCTGATATTGAAACTGTAAAGCCCAACGCACCAACAATGATCAGCAGTAAGAAGAGTACATAATTCCCTCCTGCAATATAATACAGGTAAAACTCGTTGAACATGAGCAATGCAAAGAATACTGCAAACAAAAGCCCACTAAGCTCTATTCTCTTTGCAAGTGCAAAAAACCCAAGTCCTGCAACCACAAGAAGCATAAGAATGAGATAAAACTCTCTTATGAAGAGCACTGTGTCCTGTTTTGGCAGGAAAAACAGCAGTGCTGCCAGATTTAATATTGTCAGCACGAATATTGTAGAGTAACTCTTTGCCCTCATGATATCTAAAAAGAATACACTGCTACTATTTAAACATTTCTATTCCTCAGTGGTATCAGATGAGGTGTATCCATGTAGTATCAATATAAGTATTATACCTATAGGTATCAGATAGAGTAATAAATCAGATAGAAGAATAAATCAGATAGAAGAATAAATCAGATAGAAGAATAAGAGAACTCAATAAGAACTCTTCACTATAAGTTATCAGAAATCAGAACTCTTCAAAATCATCAAGCTTTTTCAGATGCCCCTTGTCTCTTAGCCATTTGACCTGTGTAGGCCTGTACTTGAATATCAGGTCGCCTTTTGTATCGCCGCCGAATTCCCATGGCTCAACAAGCACGATATCACCTTCCCTGACCCAAAGCCTTCTCCTTAACCTGCCAGGTATACGGCAGACACGTGTCTTTCCGTCAAGGCATCTTATGGATGTGCGTGAACCGCCAAGCCTTTGCATAAGTACTCCTAAAGTCTGGTTTCCTCGCGGCAGCTTGACTCTTCTTATTTCTTCCTGAAGCTGGTCTTCCCTTTCCTGCTCTTCCTTTTTCTTGCTCATTTTTTCCTGATTTTGCAGAAGATTGATGGACATTATATAAATCTTTTGCTTCAACCACAGCATCCTTTTGCTCTGTATGCATTTACCAATTATATAAGATTGCATGAAATTATGGTTAACTGTTTATGGATTATCAATCAAACATAAAAACAGTACAGAAGCAAAAGCCTACTACAAAAACCAATGCATAAAAAAGATATCAGTAATAAAAATCAAGGAATAAAAAATATCTAATCTTCATACTTGTCAACACTGACATTTCCTGTATGCTTAGACCTGTAGATCTCTGCAAATGATGGTGTGACCACAATATAATCATCACTGAAACCTGCAATGTCGCCGTCGATAGCATCGCATGTCTTCTTGAGCTTGTTTATAGCCCTCTTAAGCTCAACAAGGTCCTTGTCCTTAAGCGGCTTTATGTTCACAAGCCCTATTGTATAACCATCCCTCAGGGAATCAAGTATGGGCTTAACATCAGAGAAATCATCGATTATATACGGCCGCACTATGATCTTGCTCTTTGCGCTCTTTACTGCTGCAGTATCGAGCTCAACATACTCCTCTTCTGCATCAACATCATCTATATCTTCTCTTGAAAATTTCCTTTTGAGATTGTCTATTATCCTTCTTACCATCTTAGCCCCTCCATTGGTCTGTACACTTCAAATATCATCACATTATCCAACAAATCTTATCATACTCTGCACATATTAATCATTGCATATGCACTTTAACTTCATCAGCCATATGACGATAATCATATAAACGATGATAATCTTATGCACTTTAACCTTAATTATTAGTTGCTAGTCATACATAACATAATGATAGCCAATCAGTCCTTTATACAATCTTACATTCTGATCCCATCATGCATACATAGGCCATATACACCTATACAAAAAGCATGACATCCATGCATAAAAAACTTTTACTAATCAACAGTAGATAGTTATATTTAAAGGTTTCGGATAGAAGCAAGATTAGAGAATTTTCATCTGAACAGTTCTTATCCCCAACAGATGTTATCCATATTCATCATATGTTATTTCCCATCCCACAGAATTATATCATTCCTCAAATCCATTCCAATCCCTTATTATCATATGCCATTCTGGCATTAGGTAATCCAGATTCCTATTATTCTATGTTACTGCCGCACGGGGTTCCGCTGATATTAAGCCCAGGACAGCCCATGCCGTATTTCTGGTTACGGGAAATGGGAACAACATTACCATCTGAATCCTCAAAATAGATGCAGAGATTGTTGTTTGTCTCAAAAAGATCTTTCAGCTCATCACAGGTCAGGTTGGAGAGTACAGTCTCTTCATAGCCTTCAAGGGTATTATCGTTAAAATAAGCATGAGCCATAACATTTCCTGTTATAATCTTGACCTCGTTTTTCATGTCAAGCCTTGCAGAACGCAGAGCTATTATACTAAAGAAGAGTATCACTGCTAACAAGAATATGCCTACAGCAACATAACTATCAACTGCTAATGTCTGCCCCTTTTTTCCCATTTATACCTCTATATACAACAGATATCTCTAACACCACAAACAACCACTATAATTACCATATACCTTATGGCTTATAATAATTGGCTTATAATAATTATAAGCTTATAAGTTGATATGACTGAATTATACCTGTTATGACTGCACCTGTCCTTCTCTTTGGATGTCCATTTATATAATTTTCGGGTAATTTCGATCTAACAAAACAAAAGCTTTTTAAAGAGGTTGAATTTTGTTGAAAAATACTCTAATCAATGTATTTGAGGTCATATAAAGTTAAGATTCAATTAATATAACTTTATAACAGAGTAAAAACAATTTTAACCATTTAGAATGGTGGAATAACTATGAAAAGGATATTAAACGCTCATAAACAAAAATTAATAGGTAAAACAGCCGAAGAATTGAAGAAAGTTGATGAAATCGCACCTCCAACATGGTCTGTTTATGTGAAGACTGGCACGCATAAGGAAAGGGCACCTACAACAGATGACTGGTGGTATTACAGGTCAGCATCGCTTCTTCTAAAGACTCTAAAGCTTGGGCCAATAGGTATAACAAAGCTAAGGACTAAATACGGCGGCAGGAAAAGAAGGGGCCACAAGCCTGCTGAATTCAGGAGGGCATCAGGAAACATATTAAGAAAGGCAATGCAGCAGCTTGAAAAAGCAGGGCTTGTAAAGCAGGTTGAAATAAAGGGCCACAAGGGCAGGGTCATAACACCCAAAGGATTATCACTCTTAAATTCAATATCAAAGAGCAATTTCAATATAGAGCTCAGTTCCATGACTCTGGCTGAAAAAAAGCCAGAAGCAAAACCCGCTAAAAAGGAAAAGGGACCAGATGAAGCTGAAAAAAAACAATCTGATGCTGTTCCTAATGATAAAGAACAGAAGAAGAGCGACGGCAAAGAGGCAAAGGTCAACTGAAAATGGCAAGGTACATCCATCTCAGCAGGAAACTCAAGCTTGCAAAAGCAGGCAGAAGAACCAGATGGGCTCCGTTCTGGACAGTCCCTAAGATCTATGGAAAAAATAGGAAAGTGCATCCAGGCAGGCACACTATAGCAAAGAGAAACTGGCGCAGGAGCAAGACAAGGGTATAAAAATGGCCAATAAAGAGAAAACAAAGGAGAAGATTGTCCTTGAAAGGACATACAATGTTCCGCTCAGAAAAGAATTCCTAAAGGTCCCTAAGTACAAGAGATCAAAAAAAGCTATAAATGCACTCAGGCAGTTCATAGCAAAGCATATGAAGTCCGACAATGTCAAGATTCTAAAGGCCCTTAATGAAAGTGTCTGGGTAAATGGTATCAGGAACCCACCTCATCATGTAAAGATTATTGCAAAAAAGGATGAGAAGGGCGTTGTCACAGCTGAACTTGCAAGTGTTGCAGAGAAAAAGGCAGCAAAAGAGAAAGAGAAGCAGAAAAAGGCTGAAAAGAAAGAAGAGAAAGCAGAAGAAAAAGAAGGAGAAAAGCCAAAGAAAGCTGCTGAAGAGAAGACTGCAGAAGAGGATCAGGCCAAGGCTGCTGAAAAAGCCCCTGCTGCAAAACAAGAGCCAAAACCTAAAAAAGAAGAGGACAAGCCTCAAAAAACTGAAAAGCAAACTGAAAAAAAGCAGCCAGTTGCAACTGAAAAAGAAAGACCAGAAGATAAGAAAAAGCAGCCCGCAAACCCTGCAAAGGAAAAGCAGCAATAAACAAATAATCAACAAAGAAACACACAGGCTCTAAATTCTTTCTTATTTTTATAAAATTTTAATATATTTTAGACATAGCTTTATCTAATTCTGATATATCTCTTGTCAAGCAGCTCATACGCCCCACAAAGAATTCTGCTTTCGCTTGATCTCAGCGATCTCTTTTAGAAGACTTACATCATCTTTTGAGAGAAGCTCTTTTAGCTCCTTTAGCTTCCTGAACTCATTCTCAGTCATGTCTGAATACAATATGTCGCCCTCATGTATCTGGCGGCCTATAGTCACCCCATCCATTGACACTGCAACCTGCTTGTCCTTTTCTGCCTTTTCAATGTTCTTCTGCTCAAGCTGGACCCCTTTGATATAAGCTACCCTGACACCGTCGGATTTCATGACGCTTGTATTTGGGGTAAGGAGCCCTTCCTGGACCTCGACACCGCATACTGCAGGATTGTTCTGCCTAAATACCATCCCTCTTATGAGCTCTATCCTGTAGGGCCTTGTTATCCCATCAAGCTTCTTAAGCTCGATCTTCTTTATCTCGTCCTCTCGCCATTTGCAGAAATCCTCTATAAGCCTGTAGATCACCTTGTTTGTCAGGACAATGACCTTCAGGTTCTCATTATACTCTTCTGCATCACGTGTCATAGCTGAATTAAAACCCAGGACAACTGCATTGAGCGGGTCTGCGTCAAAGTTTGTCATAGCATCGCTTATGTCCTTTTTTGTGATATCACCTACTGTCGCTTTCATTATCCTGACATCCTTGTCCTTAAGAAGCGTCACAAGCGCCTCAAGGCTTCCCAGCGAATCTGCCTTGACAACTATGCCCTGCCTGTCTGTCTCTATTATGACCTCATCGACCTCTTTTTGGATAGCATCCTTGACCTGCTCCAGTGTTTCAGCTGTCGCTGCCCGGATAGGCATCCCAGCTATCACCTGGTCGATCTCTGAGGCAGAGATCTTGACACCTGTTGCAGCTATGACCCTTTTTAGAGGCTTGAACCTGCTTTTCTTGTCTCTCATCTCTGAGAGCGGCATAGGCTCTAAAAGCACTTTTGCCCGTGTCACGACAGGCGCATCGATCCCGCCTATGACAAGGATATCATTCGTGCTCAGGCTTCCGTCGTATATTATGACATCAAGGGTCTTTCCAAGACCCTTTTCCTCTTTTACCTCAAGAACAGTCCCTTTTGCAGGGCCGTCTGTATCGCATTTAAGGCATTCGTTCAGAAAATTCTGTGCAAGCCCAGAAAGGACCATCAGAAGCTCTGCTATGCCATCCCCTGTCTTTGCGCAAGTAGGGACTATCGCAAGCTCTTTTGTATGGTCAGTCACACGGTCAAACCTCTCTGACCTCATGCCAGAGGCATCATATATGCTTCCGACAAGAGTATAGAGCTTCTGGTCGAGAATCATGCGTGCCTGCTCAGGAAGAGAGTTTATGTTCTCAAGAACTGTCTTTTTCGGGTCTGACCTCCAGCCAGAGACAAGGTCTATCTTGTTTGCTGCGATGAGGAAAGGTGTCTTGTATTTCTTCAGTATATCTATCGCCTCCCTTGTCTGCGGCTTTATCCCCTCGTTGATATCGATCACAAGGATTGCTATATCTGCAAGGTTTCCTCCGCGTTTCCTCAGGTTGCTGAAGGCTGCATGGCCTGGCGTGTCTATAAAGAGAAGCCCTGGAAGGGTGATCTTTGTCTTTATCCGCGTAAGAAGGCTTCCGCATATCCTTTTTATTGTCTCGATTGGGACGATAGATGCGCCGATTGCCTGTGTTATTGCCCCAGCCTCGCGGTCGATTACAGTAGTCCTCCGGATAGTATCAAGAATCCTGGTCTTTCCATGATCAACATGGCCCATTATGGTAACTATCGGCTTTCTTGTCTCCATGCCCTTCCAAGAACAGGGATTGGTTTTTAAATCTTTTGGGTTAGGTTCAGGTCTCCCTGATATCATTTCATATGAAAGACAGATGCCCCACATAACATGCCCCACTTTACAGGGTTAAAATTTTTAAATACTTTAATAATTGTTGTAATATATGAATCCATCTATCTTCATTATTGGAGTAATTATAGGCTTCCTTATCGCCAAATTTTTTTCTGGTAAAAAAGAAGGTAAACAAGGGAGATTTAAATCGATTAAATTCAACATTGATAATTACATTATCCATCTGCACCACTGGTTAATTGCACTATTAATCTTAATATTGTTATTAACACCAGGATATTATAATAATATAATCTTAGGGTTCATCTTCGGCTTAATTATTCAGGGTTTAACCTATAGAGATTTTTACAAAATAATTTATCGAAGAAAATCTTGACCCTACGCAACTTGCTCACTATCTTTCACACCACGCTGCGCTCTCCTCCTTTTAGTCGTCGGGAGAACATAATAGGAATTATATTCAATTTTTGCCCTGCCACTTTAATATATGAAGAAGTACTAAAAAGGAATATTTATATATATTAAGCAACCATATTAAGGATAATGCCAGAAAAATTAAGCCCCTATCAGAAATCCACAAAACACTACTTTCAATTAATGGCTACCATATTACTAGTTCTCTCTACATTTTTTATTTTTAAAATCAAATCAGGCGGTGATAAACTTAATACGCTATTCTCTTGGTTGCTCTTAATCATTATAATTCTATGTATTGTTACTATTATCATAGCACACTGGTGGGCCAGTAAATTTGGAAAGAAGCATTACGATGAAGATATGAAAATGTGGGATTTTAGGACATTACCTGCAGGCCTTTTCCTAATTATTGCATTCATAAGTGCATATACTCTTGAGGGAAAAATTGCAGCACATTTGCCTTTCTTTCTCATTTTTCTGTCAATTTTTTATGTTGGTTTTGTTGCTTATAAAACCAGAGTTATGTATGGCTATGTTAGCATCTTGTACATTCCAATCCCCTTACTAAATGTAAGAGGAGATACTGCAAGAAGATATGGAATTATACTTATGCTATTTGGAATTTTATCTTATATATTACTACAAATTGAAATATACTTTTTATTCAATACTTAAACAATGTGGCAGGGCAAAAACTTTTCATAATG
>JAFGRM010000037.1 GCA_016935125.1 Candidatus Woesearchaeota archaeon | reverse complement strand
GACCACCAATAAGACCAACATGGAAGAGTTTAATATCCTTGCCATACTAAGCAAAGACCATGAGGACATTGCATCACACGAGTTCATAACAGTCCTTGGCCTGTCTGAAGGGATTATTAAAAACAGGGTTGAGGATATTAAAACTAAAAACAATGTTGAGGATATTAAAAACAAGACCAGGAAGGCATCTGCCGAAAATATCAGAAAGATAGGAAACATCATCTGCTGCAACATCCCTAAAATAAGGATAAATGATCTTTCAAGGCTTGCATACACCAATGCAGTATACAGGATACTCTTTACAACAACAAAAAGAGAGCTTATATCTGACATGGAAAGGTTCAACTGGCAAAAGCATTATGATGGAGATCTCTGTTTTAGGACTATAAACTCCAAAGCTGCAGGGCTTCCTGCAGAAGAGAGGCATCTTGCCTCTTTGATATGGAAGAGGCTGGATAAGCCTAAAGTGAGCCTGGGCTCTCCAAAAACCCTTTTTTCAGCCATCTGTTGTCCTGACAGGATTTATGCATGCAAGCTTCTCTGGAAAAACAGCAGGCAATATGAGAAAAGGAGGGCGCACCTCAGGCCGTGCCTGCATCCAAGCTCGCTATCGCCAAAGCTTGCAATAGCATGCATCAACATGACTGGCATCAGAAGAAAGGGATCAACTGTCTTAGACCCTTTCTGCGGATCAGCAGGAATCCTTATTGAAGCCGGGCTCATGGGATTCCATGCAAAGGGGATCGATACAGAGAAGAGCATGGTATTTCGGGCAAAAAAGAACCTTGATCACTATGGCATAAGCGACTACAGCCTTTCTATAGGCAATGCACTAAGCATCAGGAAGGGATATGACTTTGTCGTGACTGACCTTCCATACGGCAAAAACACAAGGTCAACAGAGATTGCCAGCCTCTACTCAGGCTTCCTCTGTGTCTTAAAAAAGATCCTCAAGAAAAAAGCAGTCATAATCTTTCCAGGCAATGTCAACTATAAAGACATGATAAAAAAACAGGGGCTTAAGATAAAAAAAGAGTTCAATGTTTATATCCATAAGTCAATGGAAAAGAGGGTTGTCGTGATCAGCCCTTAAACTCCTCTAAAAACTTCTGCGTGGTCTCTATTGCAACCCTTACATCATCTATAGTTGGTATTATCCCGCGTTCTATGAACCTGTTTCTCAACGCCCTGACCTTTTTTAGCTCACTCTCATAAGGGATCTTGGTCTTCTGTTTCAGCTCTTCAATCATCTCATCAAGATAAAGCCCATGCTCTGAGTCAAAATGTCGCCTGTAGGAATCCTTGACCTTGTTTAGGATAGCCATGTCGCATGAGACCACACTCTGGCCCAGCATATGCCTTGCAGACATAAAGCTAGGGTCAGATACGCCACCATCTGCTTTTCCCATGCTAATATCCACTGAACCCTTGCAGCCATCATCGGCATCACTACTAAGATTACTATCTTGATCACTGCCTAAACTACTAACTTGATTATTAACTTGATTATTAACCGGACCATTACTGATATTACTACCTGCATCACTATCAACACAAGAACCCAAATTAGGCTCTACATCACGACTCAGATCAGCGGGTTTTGGCTCAATATTCTCAGCTGGCTTTGTATCTATCTTAGGCTCTATCTTTTCAACACTATTCTGCTCAATACTATCAACACCATCAGGCTCTATCTTATCAACACTATTCTGCTCAATACTATCAACACCATCAGCTTGCTTTGGCACTGGCTTTGGCACAGTATTATCTGCCAAATCTTTTTTTTCAGGAGCATGTGCAGGTGCCTCTTTTCCTGGCTCGACCTGACCCTGCTTTAGCATGCCTCCTGCCACAGCAGAATCTGCAACTTTGCCAGGCCCTTGCCCTGCAACCAGCTCTGCAACTTGCCCAACTGGTCCTTGCCTTGCTTTGGGTTCTACTCCCTGCCCTTCAACCTGTCCTGGCTTAACATCATAATTATCGTGCCTTTGCCTTGGTAGCTGTTTAGTGCTGTCTGCACTTCCTTCGCTTTCAGCAGCAGGCTTCTTTCTCTTGAAGAGATTAAATATTGAATACTTCGAATCTGGCTTATCTTCTTCTGTACCATCTGTAGGCTCAATCTCTTTTTTCTGGAATCCTTGTTCAGGAAGTCTAGAAGCTTCAGAAGGTCTATCAGACCCAGAAGATTCAGAAGTCTCATTGGATTTGGAAGGTTCAGATGCTCCAGAAGGCCTAGATGCTCCAGAAGGCTCAGGTGATTCAGAAGGTTCAGAAGGCTCAGGTAATTCAGAAGGTTCAGAAGGCTCAGGTAATTCAGAAGGTTCAGACATACCGGCTTGTGATATACTATGTCGTGATAGATTAGGTTGTGATAGGTCAGGTTGTCTGGATGAACCTTTTTTAGATTGCAGAGAAGGGCTCTTCTCTTCAGCAGCATCAATGTCCTGCCTTGATTCTGCAGACTCACCATCATAATCTGGCTCATCATTGATGTCTATTATGATCTTATCTTCTTCATTTTCATCTGCGGTGTCCGGATCTGTGTCCAGGCGTTCCTGCTCTTCGCTGCGCACATCATAACCACCCTTTGCGCTGAGGCCATTCTCATCATCTCCTATGTTGCTACTGCTCGCCTCATCATCCTCTAAGCGTGGCATCTCATCTGCCATGAAAACGAAAAACTTCCCTTTTTCAATGCCATACTCAACCATGATGGATTCGCCGCAATCCATAAATATCTTTTTTGCAGCTCTTGCAAGCGCACATATCTCCTCATCTGGAAGCTTCTGCCGTGATGCCCTCTCCCCTGTTATGCTGCTCTTCTCAAGGACATACTCTTCAAGGCTTTTCCGAAACTCGATATCCTGGACATTGCAGTTCTTTTTTACGATCTCAAGCGACTTGTAATCAAGCACATACTCATCTGCCATCTCAAGTATCTCGTCATTCATAAACCCATAGCTGGCTGTTATGATCATATGCTTATCATCATCTATAAAACCCAATGAGACCATGCCAGAAAGAGCAGGATACCTCATCTGCTGGACAACTATCGCAAGACCTGAATCCTGTTCAGAAGCCCTTATCCTGTTCTCTATTGCTTTTGCAGTAAAGTTTGCTGCAAAGCAGGTTATTATGGCATCTATCAGCTTTTCTTTCCCCAGGATGTTTGGAAAGCTCAGATGCGCGCCTGTTGAGGTATCACCTAACGGGCTAGGGTTAAGGAAGACAGGAACCTCTTTTGGATTGGACAGCTTCCCGTCAGGGCCAGGATTTACAGACATCCCAAGGCTGTCATAGGAATCTATTATCTCTTCTGCAATATCATCAGGAAGCCTTGTCCCGATGATTAGCTTCTGTATCTCGTTCGCAATGTTTTGGAGCTGTTCATTGTCGTCGACATCTATTTCATATACCATCTCCTTTATCCTGCTGCCAAGCTTTCCTGCGCTGATGAATCTCTTATACGCTTCAGCAGTTATCACAAACCCATGAGGTACATAAGATAGACGTGATATATTTGACAATAACACCACTCTTTTTCCAACAAGAGCCTCATCTGCCTCCTTTATCTTGCTTATTGATAATATGGTCATAATAGATCCCTCCTTCATCCCGTTAGTTTGAATCTCAAATACCCTACACCATTATTTAAACTTTATGCAAGTATAATAGCAGTATTAGGAAATAGCAGTATTGGGAAACAGCAGTATTGGGAAACAGCAGTATTGGGAAACAGCAGTATTAGGATGAACAGAACAAAGAAAGCAACCTGATAAAAAGAAAGCTAAGAGTCATAATCTTATTAACAGAGCTCCAGTACGATACTGAATTTGTATACATGGGAAAAGATATACATGAGAAAACAGCTAATACAACAGACTGTACATAAGAAACAGTCAAATACAAAGAACTTAAGAAAATGGCATATGCGGGGAGGAGGATTTTCACCTGCGTTTTCCGCCGCAGAAACGGAGATGCAGACACTGGAGCATT
>JAFGRM010000036.1 GCA_016935125.1 Candidatus Woesearchaeota archaeon | reverse complement strand
TACAATGATAAGTGGATCAAATGAGCAAAAGCTAAAACCAAGAGCTTCTAAAAAATGCCAGAAGACACTATATCTAAAGGATCAGAAGAGATAGATAAACCAGAGTCAAGAACTCAGGAATTAGAGCAGACCATTGAGAGATTAAAGCAGAGAAACCTTGATCTTGAACAGAGAATCCTGGAAACAGGGCAGGTTGAATCAACTGGGTCCAACTTCGCACAAGTGCAAAAGGCGCTGCAGAATATATCTGGAGAAGAGGGGATGCTCAATGTGATTACAAAGAACATGAGCGACATTGTCAGCCTGTGTGACCTCAAAGGAACCTACCTGTTCGTGAGCCCAACTGCAGAAAATATCCTTGGCTATAAGCCAATAGAGCTTATAGGAAAATCATCCTATTCCCTTGTCTATAAGGATGAAAAAGAGTATATACTAAGGAATACCAAGAAGAATCTTTCAGAAGACAATACCACTGCCAAGTATGAATACAGGATAAAGCATGCAGATGGACACTTTTTATGGGTTGAGACAATAACCAACCTGATCAGGGATGAGAAGAACATACCCAGATTAGCGATCCTAACAACAAGGGACATAACAGAGCGCAAGCAGGCAGTGGAGGCCTTAAGTGAGAGTGAAGAAAAATACAGGACCTTATTTGAGAACGCCCCTTTTAGCATATGCCTTATTGGAAAGGACAACAAGTACAACTACGTCAACCCAAAGTTCAAAGAGCTTTTCGGCTATGACCTAACTGATGTTCCTGACGGAAGGGCATGGTTCAAGAATGCCTATCCTGATGAAAGATACAGGAAAGATGTCATTGACACCTGGTTTAGAGACATAAAAGATACCAGACAAGGTGAATGCCAACCGCGAGATTTCAGAGTAAGATGCAAGGATGGAACAGAGAAATATGTAAACATCATATCCTCTAAACTATATTCAGGAGAATTCCTCATTGCATACAGTGACATAACTGAGCAGAAAAAAGCAGAAGAAGAGAAAAAAGAATACCTTAATAAGCTATTTCAGGCGCAGAAGCTGGAATCCATGGGCATCCTTGCAGGCGGGATCGCACATAACTTCAACAATATCCTCATGGCCATTTTAGGTCACAAATCACTAATGGATATGTCCAAGAGATCCCTTTCTGACCATGAGCATCTCGATGGGATTGAAGAGCTAATAGTAAGAGCTACAAGCCTGACCAGGGACATTTTAGGGTTTGCACAGGGAGGCAAGTACCACCCAATGCCAATTGACCTAAACAATATCATAAAAGACGTAAACAAGATGTTTGGCAAAACAAAAAAAGAGATTGTTTTTTATGAGGAGCTTGAAGATAAACTCATGATCGTTAATGCAGACCAAAGCCAGATTGAGCAAAGCCTGTTGAACCTGTATGTGAATGCTGCGCAGGCAATGCCTAATGGAGGCAGGATCTATACAAGGACCAAACCGGTCACGCTTGAAGAAAGATTTACAGCTCCGTTTGAGCTTCCTCCTGGAAAATATATCAAGATATCCATAACTGACACTGGCATAGGAATGGATGAAAAAACACTAGAGAAGATATTTGACCCTTTCTTTACCACCAAGAGCAAAGGCTCTGGGCTGGGGCTCGCCTCGGTCTATGGCATAATCAAAAACCACAAAGGGATAATAAATGTTTACAGCGAGATCGGGAATGGAACAACATTCAATATCTTCCTGCCAGAATCTAAAGAAGAGAAAGCAAAAGAAGATACAGATAATAACCATGGCGAGCTCATGCATGGCAGGGGAAACGTGCTTCTTGTGGATGATGAAGATGCTGTACGCAATGTCGGGCAGGATCTTCTGACATACCTGGGATACAGTGTTCATACTGCAGCTAATGGCCAAGAGGCTTTAAAGATATACAATAGACACAAGGACAGCAAAGATAAGATTGACCTTGTCATCCTTGACATGATAATGCCAGAGATGGGAGGCGGCAAGGTCTATGAGATGCTAAAAGATGCTGATGAGAATGTGCAAATCCTGCTTTCAAGCGGGTACAGCATGAACGAACAGATAAAAGAGATGATGGAAAAGGGTTGTGGATTTATCCAGAAACCTTTTAGCCTATCTGAGCTTTCCAGTGCAGTATATGAGAAAATCAATGAAAATAAGACACCTAATCAAGATTATCGATGAGACATCACATATAGTTCATGCAGGGATTGAATTCTAGTGTAATTTCCTATGAGAGTTATAACTGCACCCCATCTAAAAACAGGTAATAGGTTAATCCAAAAATAATGAAAACTCGCCACTTGGGCTAATCCCCAACAAGAAGGTCGGGATATTAACGCCCTCGTTATGACAGGCGAGTTTTCGGGATTGTAAAATTCGCCCTGAAGGACAGGGTATTAAACCCCATGAAAGATTCTGGGCGAATTTTTCAATAGGTATGTAGGTATATTAAACCAAAAGTTTTATATACCACTACAAAGTTGCACAAATATGAAACCCGGAATAGCTAGTGCTAGTAGCAGGCCAACAGGCAGCAGACCTATAGATCAGATTGCCATAAGAGAGGTATATCTATGTGCACGCGATAGGTTTTACACTGGCAAGCTTATTGTCCCTGATTCTCACAAAAATAAACAGACTCTGTGGTATATCAATAACTCTCCGAGCGGCCCTGCTAAAACAAGCATAAGTTTAAGAGATATGCACTGTTATTCATACATAGCACCACAGTCACCAATAGCAAAGGAACCAAGCATAATACATCAGTTTATAGGGTTGATAAAATCCGGTGCTGAGCCATCAAACCCTGTTGAGATACATGAAGAAAGAAGCATATACTTAGAACATGTACTGCTTTTTTTTGAAAATGAAGAAAATAAACAGCAAAACCTGGAATATGAACGCAAACAAAGCAACCCTCATATCCTAAATTCTTCAAGCGAAATAATTGAAAGAGGGGTTTCAATGAATATCCAGGGAACCTGTTATCTTAAGACTGTGGCTTCTGATCCTAATAAAAGAAGTCCAACAGCCAATGTAAAAGACAAAATTGATGAGATAATGGAAAAGCAATTCCTTCCTCTCACTAATGTAACCTTAAAATTACATACTTCAGGGTCAAAGGTTAAATATGAATTTGAGCTGCCGATGTTAGGGATCAATCCCAAGAAGTTGATGTTGGATTACAATCTTAGGCAGACAAAGAACAACCCTCTTGAGAAGAGAGTGCAGTATGCCTCTATGCCAAGGTAAGAGCTTATCTTTTCTTAAACACTGCTTCTTAAAACCGCCATACACATCCTATACTTTCATATCCCTGCAGATATAATCCTAACTGTCCGGATATTCCAATGGATTTTTTTGGCAATGCTTATTAACCAACAAAAGTTCTTTCTGACTGGCCTGAAGAAGGTTAAGAAAAGATGGCTCAGGAGAAGATTAAAAAAATGGCTGGCAAAGGATCTGCAAAGAGTTATCTATTATGGACAAGTTATCTATTATGGACAATAATCATATTACAATTGATATCCCTCATGTGCTTTTCAGGCTGCACTATCATCACATCTGTGCTAGAAGAGGGTGAAGAGGGTAAAGACAAAGCCTTTATTGCAAATGAGACAAACAGCTTTGATACTGAGGCTTATTTCTGCCCTAATGACGACTGCCTCACTGTACTTCTCAGCCGGATAGAGGATTCTGCATCTGTTAAGTGTGCGTTCTATGACCTTGAGCTCGAACTGCTTATAGATGCGCTCTCTGAAAAAAAGGCAGAGCTTGTGCTTGACTACAGCAATTATAACGACAACATAGATACACTTACAAGAGTATCTGAACAGGCCACGCTTGGCCAAAAGAACAGGCAGATGCATAACAAGTTCTGCGTATTCGAGTTTGGGAATGGCATGACAAAAGCAGTTGCAACAGGCTCTTTTAACCCGACAGAGAGAGGCAACCAAAACAACAACAATAATCTTGTGGTTGTCTATTCCGACTACCTTGCAGAGGATTATCTTGCTGAATTTAAAGAGCTAAAAGCAGGCATACATGGAAGGGCAGGAGAAGCAACACCTTATCCTAAGATCATCTTAAACAACAATCTTATAGAAAGCTATTTCTGCCCAGAGGACTGTGATGGTGAAGACGGAATAAAGATATATACAGACCTCATCGATTCTGCAGAGGGATCAGTATATTTCATGACATTCAGTTTTACAAAAGACGAGATAGGGGATGCTCTTGTCCGCGCCCATGAGCGCGGGATCGATGTAAGGGGGGTCTTTGAGAAGAGCCAGAACAACCAGTATCTCGAGTACCAAAGACTCGCTGATGCAGGGATAAATGTTTCCTGGGATATAAATCCTGCAAACATGCACCACAAGGTCTTTGTAATCGACAGAAGGACTGTTATAACAGGCTCGGCAAACCCGACAGGTAACGGCCTTACAACGAATGATGAGAACATCATCGTATTGCATGATGAAGCTGTTGCTGATGAGTTCTTGGAAGAGTTTAAAAGGGTATTAGGGTCTTAAAAACACAGATTGGGTTTTTTATACAGACAGAGTTTTTTATACAGACCGGGTTTTTTGCTAGATTTATCTTAGTCTTTTTCCTACAAGACCTCTTATAAATCCTCTTTGTGGCCTGATTATGGTTCTATCAAAAACCTGTTTCATCCTCTCTGGGATATCATAACCAGCTAATTTCCATAACTCTGCAGCATACGCTATCTGCTCTTCAACAATATCTGATTTGTTTGGATCATAACCTTTTATTATTCTTTCAAGCTCTTCTTTTACTTGTTCATAACCGGGTTCATTTATTTTATTATACGCTGCTTTAAATCTATCCCTGTCAATCAGCCCAACATCACATAGATAGTGGATACTCTCATGAAAAATAATATCTTCAACATCTCTAGCTCTCTTATAAGCAACTATATCAACATGCCTATTATAGTTCAGATATGTACCCTCAGGCGTATTGCCGCCCAATGCTTCTAAAGGCCCATGCCTTGCAACATAAAGAGCTGAAGCCTTAAGAGAATCTCTAGCTTCCTGAGTAAAGAATGTCTGAACAAAATGATCAATAGTCTCAATTCTTCTTTGTTCATCTATTGGAAGCGATACTGGTCTTGGCAAAGATGTACACCCTACCATTAAGCATAATCCTAGAACTGTTATTCCAGACCCTAATCTTGATATGGATCTCATTTAATGTTCAAAGTAGGCCACAGTTTATAAACTTTATTATTTTTACTACTATCTAGTTATACTTATAGGGTCCTATCAAAAATGCAATCAAGCCAAGGCAATCCTGGATAATAATTATATACTAACAAGGATCTAGTCATTATCTAAGCCAACAATGATCTAGTCATTATCTATGCTAACACAAACTTAGTCATCCAAGATATGACCAAAATGTCACAATCTTAGCTTTCTTAACATATAAATCTTTATAATATTATATATATTACAGTCACTTATGGCAGGCAAAAACAAGCAAGACCAAAGCAGGCATGATGCTGTTACAAAAAAGAACATGGAACATGGGCCAAGCCCTGAAAAGAGCATGGCTCCTGGAATGGAAAATATTTCTCCAGAGGCAAAAGAGAAGCTTGAGGCTCTCAAAAAAAAGCTTGAAAAGTTCAAAAACAAGCTGGTTGCAAAGTTCGACAATTACATAGCTGGCGTGGCACTCATGCCGCCTGCAAAGACAGAGGATGGCAAAAAGCCTGACATGGACACTATAAACGTGCTTGTGCTTGTTGACGACAATGACAGCCAGAAGATGTCTAAGCAGGAGCTAAAGGACAAGCTTGATTCAGTCATACAGAAGATTGCAAAGGACATCGACAAGAACATAAAGCCTCAGACAGTGATATACACTGAGCTATGGCAGAGCTGCTATGATGCAAAGCACGAGCTGCTCCAGCTGATAGCAGTCTCAGCGCCTGTCCATGACGCTGGCATGCTTGCGGCAATAAAGATAGCAGAAGTCCATAAGACAATGGTCCTAAAGAAATTCGAGAAGTATATAGTCAGCTATGTTCTCTCAGGGTCGCTTGTCAGGGGCGAAGCTACTGAGACAAGCGATATCGATGTCATGGTAATAATCGATGACACTGATGTCAAGAAGATGACAAGGGCAGAGCTTAAGGACAAGCTCAGGGCCATAATAATAGGTATGGGCATTGAAGCAGGAGAGATGACTGGGATCAGGAACAAGCTCAATATCCAGGTCTATATCCTGACAGACTTCTGGGACTCTCTAAAAGAGGCAAACCCCATAATATTCACATTGCTTAGGGACGGCGTCCCATTCTATGACAGGGGGCTTTTTATGCCCTGGAAACAGATGCTCAAGATGGGCAAGATCAAGCCGAGCCAGGAAGCGATCGACATGTTCATGAGCTCAGGCGAGCAGATGCTCAAGCGTGTCGACTACAAGATAAAAGAGATAGGGATGGAGGACATCTATTATGCCATACTTACACCAAGCCAGGCAGCGCTCATGCTCTTTGGAATCCCTCCTCCTGCGCCAAGGGAGACTGCCAAGCTCATGCGAGAGATATTCGTAAAAAAGGAGAATCTCCTTGAAGAGAGATTCGTAGACATCCTTGAGAAGAACATCAAGATAAGAAAAGAGCTTGAGCATGGGACAAAGGAGAAGCTCACAGGAAAAGAGGTTGACGAGCTACTGACAAACGCAGACAGGTTCTTAAAGAGAATCGAGAGGCTATTTAAGCAGATTGAAGCAAAAAAAGAAAAAGAGAACATAATAAACATCTATGACAACGCGCTCTCTGTCACAAGGGACGTGCTCAAGCTCTGCGGCCATGACAAGGTCAAGGATTCTGAGCTAGAAAAGATCTTCAATGAAGAGGTCATATGCGCAGGCATGATCCCGAAAAGATACCAGAGGACGCTAAAGGACATAATAAGCGCAAAAAAGGACTATGATGCCGGAAAGCTCTCAAAGACAGACATAGAGAGCATAAAAAAACAGAGCAATGATTTCCTAAAGTACATGATTGAGCATATACAAAGGCAGAGGGGAAGAGAGCTTGACAGGGCAAAGATCAGGGTCAAGCATGGAGACAAGTATGGTGAAGTGATACTGCTGGGAAAAAACGCCTTCATAATCCATGACATAGACAACGAGGAAAAGGAGATAACAACAGCTGAGCTCACGCCCAAGGGCGACTTTGAAAAGATAAGGAGCTCAACTCTTGAAGAGCTTGAAAAGGCCATTGTAAAGCCAAACATCTCATCAAAGGTCTTCATAAAAGAGAAGACATTCGAGAACCTCAAGGCAATATTCGGAAAAGATGTCGAGATCCTTGTAAACTTCTGAGCGCTTGCCTTGCTGCCCACAGCCCCTGCAAAGGAATGATTGAAGAGAATAGAACAAAAGATATGCATATAGGCTGCGTTCAAAAGATATAAACACCAGTAACTATTAGACTACATGCAAAGATATAAAAATATATACTGGCTTTTTCTTAAGCAGCATGGAAACAAAGAGGTTGCCTTGTGGTTTTGAGATTCCTGTTCTTGGGATAGGGACAGTTAATATAGGGGAGACTGCACCTGTTAAGGCAGGCGAAAACCATAAGCCTGACTACGAACATGACAAAGAGCATATAAAGGCGATAAAAGAGGCTATAAGCCTTGGGTATAACCATATCGATACTGCAGAGCTATATGGCCAGGGGCACACAGAGGAGCTTATCGGAAAAGCTATAACAGGTCTTGACAGGAAAAAGCTCTTTATTACAACAAAGGTCTCAAAAGAGCACCTTAGATATGATGACTTGATTACTTCTGCAAAAAAAAGCCTCAAAAGGCTCAACACAGACTATATAGACCTTTATCTTATCCACAGGCCAAACCAAGACATACCTATCAAAGAGACAATGGATGCAATGACTTGGCTTGTCGATAATAGGCTGATAAGGCATGTTGGGGTAAGCGCTTTTGATGTCAGGCAGATAAGAGAGGCACAGAGACATTCAAGGCATCCTATTGTCGCAAACCAACTGAAGTACAGCATCTGGAAAAGGTCTGACCTCAGGACAATAAGATATTGCCAGGAGAACAATATAATTGTAATCGCATATAAGCTATTTGGCAGAGGGATGATAACAACAGACAGAAAACAGCTTATTACAGACATTTCAAAAAAGCACAATAAGACCGAGGCACAGACCATATTGAACTGGATTACCTCAAAAAAGAACACTGTGGCCATATTCAAATCCACTAATGCAGAACATCTCAGGGAAAATCTGGAGATTCATGATTTCAGTCTGTCTGATGAAGAGATACAAAGGATAGATTCATCGGTCCCTTTGGTATGAATAGAAAACAAGGTAACACCACTAAAACCTCAATGAAGCACCAGCAACTATGTTTCTCATGCGACTATTATTCACCTTAGGGTACTCACTTAAGTTTATATATAAACAAAAAAGGTTAAAGAATACAAACTGTAGTTTCATCATATGAATTGAAAGTTAATTAAATTTATATACTATAAACCATCAGGGATTTAAAATGAAAGAGATAAAATTCATCGGACGTGGCGGACAGGGAGGAAAGAGCGCAGCAGCGATCCTTGCAGATGCAGCACTTGAAAAAGGCGACTTTATCCAGTCATTCCCTGAATACGGCGCAGAAAGGCAGGGCGCGCCTGTATACGCATACACAAGGATAGACCAAAAAGAGATAAGGATACATTCAGGCATAACAAACCCTCAGATAGTCGCAGTGCTCGATTCAACACTCCTGACAGCGCTTCCGGTTACAGAAGGCATGCCTGATGACGGCATTCTCATAGTCAATACAGTCGAAGACCCAAAGCAGGTAAGAAGCAGGATCAACTTCCACAGCGGCAGGGTATTTACTGTTGACGCTACAGGGATAAGCATAGATGCGTTCGGAAAGAACATCCCAAACACCCCTATGCTCGGTGCAGTCGAAAAGGCGACAGGCCTTGTAACGCTTGATGTCCTAAAAAAGAAGATATCTGACAAATTCATAAGAAAGATCGGCCAGGAAGGTGTTGACAAGAACCTTAACGCGATCCAAAGGGCATATGATGAGGTGAAGGAAGGATGAGCGCAGACAGCAAGAAGCCTGGCTGGAAAGATCTTCCAGACGGAGGAAAGATACTAAAGCCAGGAAACTCAAAAGAGTACAAGACCGGTGACTGGAGGACGTTCAGGCCGGTCTGGGACAAGTCAAAATGCAACCACTGCATGATATGCTGGATGATCTGCCCTGACTCATGCATACTTACTGAAGACGGAAAAAGAAAAGAGACAGACCTCAACTACTGCAAAGGCTGCGGCATATGCGCAGAGATCTGCCCTATGAAATGCATTGAAATGAAAAAGGAGAGCGAGTCAGAATGAAAAAGACAGCAATGACTGGGACTGAGGCAGTGGCAAACGCCATGAGGCAGATTGACCCGGATGTGGTCCCTGCTTATCCGATAACACCCCAGACAGAGATAATGCACGGCTATGCAAAATTCCTCTCAGACGGGAAAGTGACAGGCGAGCTCATAAGGGTCGAATCAGAACATTCAGCGATGTCTGCATCAGTAGGTGCGAGCTGCGCAGGAGCAAGGGTCATGACTGCAACTGCTGCAAACGGCCTTGCTCTCATGTGGGAGATTGTCTACATCGCAGCGTCGATGAGGCTCCCGATAGTCATGTCTGTAGTAAACCGGGCGCTTTCAGGGCCAATAAACATCCACTGCGACCACAGCGACTCCATGGGCTGCCGCGACAGCGGCTGGATCCAGATGTATGCAGAAAACAACCAGGAGGCGTATGAGAACGCAATACTCGGGATGAGGCTTGCAGAAAAGGCAAGGCTGCCTGTGATGTCATGCCTTGACGGGTTCATAACAAGCCACGCAGTCGAGCCGGTCACGCTCTTTGAAGACCAGTCAGTAAAAGATTTCATAGGCGAGCATATCCCTGACCACCCTCTCCTTGACACAGACAACCCGACGACTCACGGGCCGCTTGACCTGTTTGATTACTACTTTGAGCATAAGAGAAAACAAAGCCAGGGAATGTTTGATGCAAAATCACTTTTCAAGGAGGTCGCTGCAGAGTACAACCAGAGGTTTGGCAGGGATATAAAAGAGCTAGAAGAATACAGTATGGATGATGCTGAAACTGTGATAGTCGCGCTCTCAAGCACCTGCGGGACAGCAAAGGTCGTCGTGGACAGCCTGCGTGAGCAGGGGAAAAAGGTCGGCCTCTTAAAACTCAGGCTCTTTAGGCCGTTTCCTATGAACGAGATAAAAGAAGCGCTGAAAAGCAGGAAGGTCATAGCAGTACTTGACAGGGTCGAAAGCTTCGGCGCATTCGGCGGGCCGCTGTTCTCTGAGATAAGGTCTGCCCTGTATGAGTCAGGCTCACCAAAGATAGTCAACTACATATACGGCCTTGGAGGAAGAGAGATCGACACAAAGATGATCGAAAGGGTCTATGAGGAGATAGAGTCATACAAAAACAAAGAAATAGAGGAGTATATAAAATACCTGGGTGTTAGAGAATGAACCTAAAAGAACTCAGCAAGAAGCCTGAAAGGCTGGCACCTGGCCATAGGATGTGCCCTGGCTGTGCTGCAACAATAATAGCAAGGATTGTCATGAAAGGCACAGAGAACCCACTTGTAGTAAGCTGCGCAACTGGATGTCTTGAGGTATCGACAACGATCTACCCATACACTGCATGGCGCGTGCCATGGATACACAACGCATTTGAGAACGCTGCAGCGACACTTTCAGGCGTTGAGACTGCATACAATGTCCTAAAGAAAAAAGGGAAGATAAATAAGGATATCAAGTTCCTAGCTTTTGGAGGCGATGGTGGGACATATGACATTGGACTTCAGTCTCTCAGCGGTACACTGGAGCGCGGCCATGACGTGGTCTATGTCTGCTATGACAACGAGGCATATATGAACACTGGGGTACAGAGGTCAGGGTCGACACCGTTTAGCGCAAACACAAAGACCACGCCCGCAGGGAAGGTCAAGCAGGGAAAAGAGGAGTTCAAAAAAGACCTGACTGCAGTTGTCGCAGGCCATCATATCCCGTATGTTGCGCAGGCATCACCTCACAATTACATGGATCTCTTAAGGAAAGCAGAAAAGGCATTTAACACAAAAGGGCCTGCCTTCATAAACGTTATATCGCCATGTGTGCCAGGATGGGGGTATCCCATGAACAAGACGCTTGAGATTGCAAAGCTTGCAGTAGAGACGTGTTTCTGGCCGCTTTACGAGATCGAAAATGACGAATGGAAGCTGAACTATGATCCAAAAGACAAAAAAAAGCCAATCACTGATTGGATAAAGGAACAGGCAAGGTTCAAACACTTATTCAAGCCTGAAAACGAGCATCTGATCGAAAAGATCCAGTCACATGTAGACAAGGAATGGGATGCTCTCAAAAAAAGATGCGGGGTGCAGTAAATGCCAAAAGTAACAATAGACTATGATAAGTGCTCAACATCAGGCATATGCGTCGACATATGCCCTGTAGGGGTATTTGAGAAGAAGGATGACAAGGTTGTCGTAGCCAGACCTGAAGACTGCATACTCTGCAGGGCATGCGAAGGCAGCTGCCCAAAAGGGGCAATAAAGGTCGAAGAATAAGAGTAAGGTAGGATAAGATTAAAAAATATCCTGAACCTTGATTGTGACTACAGGATTTATAAGCACTTTTTGAGTCAGTTCAGATAAACCTTGGGGTTATTATTGCTATCCTCTTTTCAGGCTCCATATGATGAAGACGGGCAATCTCATCAACTGTTCTAAAGTCAGACGTGAAGACTATCTCGTTTTTTCTATCATCAAAAAGATAACAGCCATTGATATCATAAACCCACAAATCAGCTATTCTTCTGACATTGGGTCTTCCTTCAAGGAATCTATCTACTATCTCTCTGTCAAACTTATAGATCCTATAGGTATGATTCATAGGGGTATTGGGATTAGATACATGACCTAATATCTCAGGATACTCTTTAAAATCAGAAGGCTCAGAAAAAGCATCAGTTATGTCTCTGCTATTATAATCAGGTCCCATAATTATTGGATGTGAAGCTTCAAATATAAATCTTGCT
>JAFGRM010000035.1 GCA_016935125.1 Candidatus Woesearchaeota archaeon | reverse complement strand
CTATTGATGACTGATGGCTACTATTGCTCAATGTTTTGATATCAAAATCATATCATGGTGAAACTGGATGACAACTGAGATCAAGCGAAAACTCTACAAGCGTGGATCCAGTTTTGAGACTACCATCCCCATGCCACTTCTTTTTGCACTTGACAAGTCAAAGAAACATAATGTTGTCTTTAAGTATGAGCCTTCTTCAAACAGATGGTATCTTGATTTTGAAGAGGCTAAAGGCAAGTCCGGAGGAAAGAATGCGAAGCAATAAGCGCTCAAGGCTTGAGAAGCTTGTAGAAGAGCATCACAATACTGGGCACCACGATCCTCTGGACCTGATATCCAACCATGTGATAATGATCGTATTTATATCCCTGCTCTTCCTGGGTTCTGTTTTTGTATTCTTGACATCTGTACCAAGCGATAGCCATGCGACCGCATATGCGATAGTCGAGTTCAAGGCTCCTGATTTTGCTTTTATGGACAATGTCAGTGCATTCCTTGAGACAATAAGGTTGAGCAATGACCAGCCTTATTTCCTGCTTACGATGTTTGTTGCATGGATCATGGTAGTCGGCCTTATAAACATAGCTCTACATGAAAGAGAGCTGAACAGGAAAAGGCCTTGATCCTAATTGATCTTAATGGCTTGAAAAGGAAAAGGCCTTCAAAAAGACCTTTAAAGAAAAGGCATGAAAAGGCTGTGGTCTTTTGACTCTTATAAAAAGAGGTGTTAGATTGGGGAAGATAAGAGCTTATGTATTTATGGCTGTAATTACCCTCCTAGCCTTTGCTCCAGGTGCGCTTGCAGCCTCGCTCGGTTGCCTGCCCCCAGGCGCAGGCGACTGGGTATTAAACGGCAGCAACACAACGATCTGTGATGGAGAGTATCTGGCGATAGACGGAGACATCAACATATCTTTTAATTCTAGCCTGATAATCAGCAACAGCAACATCAGCATGGCAAATCATGATATCAACATGTTTGGCAACTCAAGCCTGCGGTTAGAGAATTCAAACCACAGCAGCTCCCAGGATATATATCTCTATTATAATTCAACACTGGGCATCAAGGACTCTTATACTGATGCAGACCTGGAAGTGTATGCTTATTCTATTGTTGACATATCTGGCAGCACAGGACTTGGCAACAGCGGTTCTGACTGTACAATAGCTATTTATGGCAACTCTTTCCTTGCTTTCAACCAGTCAGATATATCCTTTTACGGCAGCCTTTTTGTCGACGATGATGCGATATGTTTAATGAACGATTCAGTGATATCTACAGAAGGCAATGCAGAGTATTCATTGCAGTTTTTAGGTGACTCAGAAGCGTATTTTTACAACGCAACAATAGATGCCAGGGCTGTTGTCATGGAAAATGCAAGTGTTGTTTCAGAAGACTCTGCCTTCAATGAAAGCATAAACATCAGCCAGAATGCTGTGTTGGTCTTTAGAGGCACAAGCAGCCTGCAAAGCTTTGAGGCCATAGGGTCTGCAATTCATAATTCAAGCATTTATCTGCAGGGAAACGTGACTGTTTCCTCTTCAGCTATCGGCTCACTTTACACTCTTGATACCAACATGACAAGGGCGTTTGAGCTCTATATATACAACTCGTCATACCTCCCTATCCCAGGTGCAAATGTCAGCATCAGGAACTCGACAGCAGAGGTCTGGTGCGGGCTTACTGATGCACAGGGGCTAGTTGTTGCAAACATCACGTTTGTCGGGGGCATGTTCTCCCAGGAGTATGATATCTATGTCAATGAGACCCTTCAGCAGGAGACTCTTGGCATATCTGCTACTACCCCTTTGATGGTCTACAATATGAGTGTTGACCTTGCGCCGCAGATCACATTACTTTCGCCTGTGAACGGGTCGACAAGCCCGGATGATGTTGTGTATATCAACCTGTCGACCAATGAGCTTGCGAAATGCAGCCTGAGGTTAAGCGATACTTTCTATACTATAAACAAGCGTTCCAGGACTATCTGCGGCGAAGAGGCAGGCATTGATTCGATCCTTGCTGCTGAGCTGAACCACATGAGGTCTTTGTTTGAATACAGGCCAGAGCTGAACAGTTCGCACCTTTTTGAGCTTCTTTCCAACAGCAGCTTTATAGATGAGGTTGGGTTGAACCAAGGGACAACACCATACACGAACAGGCTTGTCATGGTAAACAATACAGCAAGGCTTATCCATTTCCAGGATGATGCCTTGGCGCCGGACTTTGGTTCTTATCTCCATTTTAGAGACAATGCTATGTCATATGCATACCAGTATATCCTTGAGTTCTCATCACCTGTTGAATATGACAACTCATCAGCGGTCAGCGTGCAGAATGACCTTCTTGGGATCCATGTTGAGCTCATGGGCGAGAGTTACAACATCACATCAATCGGGCTTATTGACGGGGTTTTAAACAACATCACGCTGAGCGGTCCTGATGAATATATTCTTGCTGACGGCCAGAAGGTCCAGAAGGGCGGTAACAGTGTCCAAGGTTCTGTGGTATGGCTCTCAGCGTCTGAGCAGAGCACTGGCGGAAACTGGACAGGGATAAACATAAGCTGGCAGCCAGACGATGATACATACATCAACATGACCGGTTCCTTGGCTGACCCTGTCTTTGGCAGGTTCTCATTCACTATGGATGATGTCAGTCCGACATTTGAAGAGATCAGTGTCGAGGTCATGGATGTTGATGGTGAAATACAGTTCAAGAACTCTGACAGCCAGACTGTCCAGATCCCTTTATATGCAGACAATGTTACAGGGGATGTCTGGTTCGGCACAGGGGATGAACCATACAACCGGCTGTATTACGGCACAGCAGACAACTCATCATCGATAGATACGCTTAACACGACCGCCACTGCAAACTGCTATCTTAACACATCAAGCAATGTGACTGATTGCGAGGGGGCGAGATGGCTTGTTGTAAACGGCAGTGAGGTGCATATAGTCGAGCTTTTGGATATTGATCCTGTCGGACTGAAGGTAGATTTTTTCGACCTGACATATGATGTGACTGATACTGGAAATGATTTTGTGTTCAATGCAACAACAGATGTTTACCTTTCAGGGATAGGCACAGTTTCATTATATGTCGCAAACAATGCTGAGAACGCGACAGTTGCGATAAAACCTGTCGACAGCATCACCTCAGCCAACACATCGTATAGCGCCTCCCTTGCCCAGCTATGGACAAACAATACTCATCTATGTGTTGCGTTCACTGAAAACTCTGGCACTGCTCTGAGCGCATCTACTCTTGCAACAGTCAATGTGACTGTTTTTTATAACAGCACAAACAAGTCACTCCTGGTTGGGATGCCTGAGATCAACAGCAGTGCCGGCCCCCTGACAGGGTTTGGGTTTGGGCCATATGATAAGAACAGCAGCAGCAATGATGTGAAGTTATGGGGAACCTATTATGGAAGTGAGATAGAATATGATTCAGCCACAAAACAGAGTCTTATCATAAGGCACCCCTCATCATACCTATCAGCACCATTGTATGTCATTACTGATCCTGAAGACAATACCTCAAAAACACATGCATATAATATAACCGGCATCCATTCTGGTGATTATACTGTCTATGTGAACTGCACTGACAGCAACAACAATGTTGGAAAGACTGAGATAGATTTCACTATAGATGATAGTACTGCTCCGGCTGTCGTGCTTACATATCCTGCCAATTACACAGGCCTTTCTTCTGCTACCACTCTTGTCACGCTCACAGTCACGACAGATGAGAAGGCATACTGCAACTATTCGACTGACAGCGGGTTTGACCCTGATAAGAGCTTAAGCATGACAGTTACAGGCGGGCTTACCCACACGCAGGATGTTTCTGTAACATCCGGGACAAGGTACAACTATTATTACAGGTGCTGGGATCCTCTCGGTTATATGACTCCTGTCATACACCATTACTTCAGGACCAATGTAGACCTGTCGCCGGCTAGCCCTGGCGGGTCTTCATCATCTAGAGACGGGCCTGTTGGAGAGGGTGCTGATACAGACGAGGTCAAGGCATTGTTTATAGATCTTGCTGAAAACGATACTATAGAGATTGATATAAACTCATCTCTTTTGTATCTGACAGAATTCAGGGCAAGAGTTCTTGAGAATGTCAGTGGATATACAAGATTCAATATAAAAAGCCTTGGAGAAAAGCCTGATGATGTAGCTGAGGCAGCAGGTTTTAAGGTATTCCAGTATATCCAGCTTGATCACCAGAATATCATAAGCAGCAGCCTTGATGGGATAGTGCTTGAATTCAAGGTAAGCGAGCAGTGGCTCTCTTCCAATAATCTCGCTGCCAGCAATGTCTTCTTATTAAGGTATGATGGTGCCGTGTGGTCGAGGCTTGAGACAGAGTTTACAGGAGAAGATTCAGGCATGTCATATTTCAGGGCAGTCTCTCCAGGGCTAAGCCTTTATGCGATTGCAGCTGAATGCTCAGAGGATGCGTTGCTGACAGCTGGCCAGGATGCAGCTTCAGCAGGCCAGCAGGGTGCAGCAGCACAGCCTGATGGTACAGCGCCTGATAATGCCTCAGCTGCTGGCAGTGGTGCGCAGCAGAGCCAGTTCATGAGGGATGATGAGGGAGGGATGGGCTTGTTAACGCTGATTATGATAATCCTTGTATTGCTGATATTGGCAGGGGCAGGGGTCAGCATATACCTCTACCGTGAGTATTCAAAAAAGACAGGTTCTACTTTGACATTTGCCCAGTGGCTAAGGTTTGTGTTGGATAACCTGCTCAATAAGCTTAAGAAGGATAAGTCTTATGACCAGGATATGTTTGGTGCATTGCAGGACACACAGGCTGATGCTTTAGGCAATGAAGAGGACATCTTCACTGTGCTTTGCAGGGAATTTCTAATGAATCTCCAGCAGGGGATGGATCCAAGGGACATAATGCAGCTTCTGAACTCAGAGGGCTATCCGCCTGATCTTGTGAACAAGGCTATGGTTGATATAAGGAATCTTGTGGATTATATCAGGACAGAGCTGGGCAAGGGCTTTAGCCCTGAAGTGATCAGGATGAAGCTTGTACATTCAGGCTGGAAGATAGAGGATGATATAATCACCACTATAGAAGATATGCTGAAGAACAGCAACTGAGCATGAACATCTGTTTCAGGCACTTGACTTGATTATGCTTCATATCATTTTATACTTTCTTAACATATTCAATAGCTTAAGATTATTCTATATTTATATATTGTAATTATAAAGATAGAATAGGAATCAGAAGGATAAAAAGAATAAAGAGAGATACGCTTATCTGCTTGAGTCTGCCTGCCTTTCGATCTCGTTCTTCTTGGAGATCACAAGCGCATTTGAGCTCTTGTTATATGCTGCTATTATCTCGCTTGATAGTGTATCAACAATTGATTTTTTGCTGTTGAAGGACTTCTGGTAGCTTCCCTGCACAAGAAGCCTTAAGACAAAGTCGATCCTCCTCTGCGGAGAGCATTCGACAGGCTTTGGGTATCTTGCTCCGCCGTATTCTATCATGATGATCTCTTCTCGCGGTGCTCCGTTCTCTATAGCCTTGACAATGACATCTATGGGGTTCTTGCTTGTCTTCTTCTCTATTACTTCCAGGACTTCCTCCATAATCTTATAGATAGTGCTTCCCTTCCCTGTGCAATGATAGCTTGACTTGAAATGCTTCTTTCCCTTGTGGCCGGGGTTCTGGAGCTTGTTCATAAGCCTTTCAATGATGAAAGTCCTAGACTTGTGGAACCTGTTTCCGGCATACCTTGCTCCCGTCCTTGGGACAAATGTAGGATTCAGGTTGATATACCTTACAAGGCCAGGGTCCTCTACCTTTATCCCTTCGACTGTCCATCTGTTGAATGCTTTTATCTCTGCCATTTTATTTATTTCCTTGCCTTCTCAAGCTTGCCTTTTAATAATGCAGGAAGCGACTGGTCATTGACCTTAACGACACACCACCTGACACCAGGGATGTCGCCTTTTGCCCTTCCCATCTTTCCGCCGATGCATTCGATAACGACCTCGTCATGCTCGTCAACCTGTTTTGTCGCGCCGTCACCAGGAAGGAACGCTGTCACCTGCTTTCCGTTCTTGACTAGCTGGACCCTTACACATTTTCTCATGGCTGAATTTGGCTGTTTTGCCTCGAGCTGTATCTTCTCAAGGATTATGCCCTTTGCCTGTGAAGATCCTGCCAGAGGATCTGATTTTGTCTTTAGGTTGAACATCTTTTTTACTAGTTTCTTGCTGTTTTTTTTGAAATTGTTCCTTCTTTTTAGGAGTTTCTTTCCAGCGTTTATTCCTGAAGATTTTTTGCTCATTTTTATCCTTAGTTTATCCTGATTTCGTTAATCTTGAAATACCTTTTTACGATTGATTCTGTGTTGCGCAGGTTCTGTGCACCCCTGCCTATCAAAAGGCCACGGGTCTTCATGTCAGCCGCGTCAATGCTTATATTGCCTTCTTCGTCATTTATCTCCTTTGTTTTAAGGGGGAAGATGACATTCTTTATAAATGTTAAAACATCGGGGTTAAACTCTACTATTTTAATCTTTCTGTTTAGCATCTTTTCTAGCATCTTTGCATGTGATCCCTTTTTGCCTATCGCCTTCCCCATCTCATTTTCCTCAACTATAAAATGCAGCATATCTGTTGCGTCTATGAAGCAATCCTTTAGTTTTGCAGAACTGATGCTTGAAAAACAGTCCATTATCTTCATTATCTGCATGTCATATCTTATCTTCAAAGGAAAACCCCTGTTTATTTTTTGATCCCAAGGACAGATATAGAGAACATCTTCTTGCAGATTATCCCTAACTCGTCGTTCGGGATATCCATCTGGACAACCTTTGCGTTGGACAGCTCTGAATAGTGCCTGATTGTTTCGGCAGTGCTGTCCTTGCAGTTTGATGCGAGATAAACTGTCTCTAACTCTTTTGCCTTGAGAGCTTTTAGGACTGTTTCAACCCCTATCAGGATCTTTTCTGTCTTTAGTATCTGCTTTATGTTCTTGATCTTATCCTGTGCATTTGTTGTTTCTGCCATATTAAATCATCCTTTTTGTTTTTTGCGTTTCTAACTCTAACGTCTATCTGCGCTGCTGTCCCTTATTCTGGAACCTTCCTTGAGACAAGACTTGGCAGTCCTGTGCCTATAGGGACAGGCTGGTTCAGCATCACGTTCTCTATTACGCTGTTCAGCTTGTCTTCTTCACCCACAAGCGATGCGTTTATAATGTGCTTTATAGGCGTCTCGAAAGAGGCTTTTGCAAGTATGCTGGATTTTTCTGATATCACTCCATATCTTGTTATGCCCTTGATATTGCCGTTGTGACACATCAGGTCAGAGACCAGCATTATGTGTCTGATGTCGACGTTGAGTCCCTGTGCGTCTATGACTTTTGAGACCTCGTTTATTATTGTCTGCCTTGCAGCCTCAATCCCCAGCACCTCGACAATCTCATAGATGTCATTGCAGGTTGTCCTTGTAGTGTCGACAAAGTCCAAGCTCAATATCTCATGGAGGTTTGTACCTGCTGTGATTATCACGAATTCGTCGCCTCTCTTTACTGGTAGGACCTGCTTTATTCTCTTTATCCCTGAGATGTACACGTCCTTCAGCTTTTCCTTGAGCTTGAATATCTCATTGAGCTCAGTGTTCTTGCTTCTAGGCTTGAATGAGATGGAATCATCAGCAGCTTTTACATGAAAACCCTTTGTGCTCTCGTTCAGCTGTTTTGCAAGCTTTGCGACATTGAGGTTCAGTATCTTAAGCTTCTCCATATTTAGCGTAATCTCGATTGTTGAGTTTGATATGTTGACTGAAATCTCCTTCGCCGCTTCCTTGAGCGTGGTCTCTTTGATGTTTGTTGCGAGCTCTTTGATGTTTTTTCCCTTTGAGTAAGGGCTCTTTAGGTAGATCTCCATCATAGGTGTGCTTATTGCCTTGCTTCCGTCGAGTATCTCTATTATCCTTGGCAGGCCGACTGTGACGTTCATCTCTGCAACACCTGCAAAGTGGAATGTGTTCAGTGTCATCTGTGTGCCCGGCTCGCCTATCGATTCAGCAGCTACAAGGCCAACACCCTCACCAGGCTCGACTTTCATCTTCATATACTCTTTGTATACCTGCTCGTTGATCATGTTGAGCTTGCTTTTTGCTGTATTTTTAGGGATGATCTCGTTTAGTTCTTCCTGAATCTTCAGGGGGAGCTTGTCTTTGTATTCTTCAACTGCCATTTTTTATCACACTCTATATTGATTCGATGATCTTCTTCACATTGAGATTGCCGCCTTCGCTTTTCGAGACGTCAATGTTGTCTTCACCATAATTGAACTGGATGATTCTTCCTGTCGCATCCCTTACAGTATCGTCGTATTCAACCCTTAGGTCCTGTAGCGCGTTTGCAAGGCGCCTGTATAGGTATCCTGATTTTGGCGTCCTCAAGGCAGTATCCATGAGTGAGTCCCTTCCTGTCATCGCACCGAAGAAAAACTCGCTTGGGGTTAAGCCTTCTTTGAATCCATGCCTTATGAACCCATGGGCGGAAGGCCCTAGGTCTCCTTGTGAAAAGCATGAGAGCGTCCTGTTGTTGTAACCCTTACTTATTCTTGCACCTCTCATTGCCTGTTGTCCTACGCATGCGCTCATCTGTGCCAGATTGAGAGGTCCGCCTTTTGATCCAGAATCTGTCATGATTATGGTAGGTTTTGTCCTGTCTACGTTGTTTGCAACGATGAGCCCTGTCTCGTTTCTGGCAGTGTTCAGCCTTTCAAGGATCTTGAGTTCAAGGGTCTCTTCTATGCTTCTTCCAGGGAACGCGTCCAACTTGCCTTTCTCGAACAATGAGATCAGCTCATAGACCTCTTTCCTTGCAGAATCAAGGCTTTCTTTTATCTTCTGGTTTGCAACATCAGGCAACTCCACGTCAGATATTGCTGTAGTGAATCCGTATTTCAGCAGAACCTGGATGCCGAGCCTGAACATCTTGCCAAGTATATCTATTGTTATTTTCGGGCCGTATTTCTTGTGAAGGTTCCTGAGCATGAGCCCTGAACCGCCGCCGAGTGTCGCCTTGTCCATTGTTCCTTCTATAAGTATGCCGTTTTTTATGATTACCTGCTCGTCGTTTTTTGATTTTCCCTTAAAGTCGAAATCGTTAGGAAGCAGGCAGCTGAATATATCATGTCCTGTGACTATGCTCTTCTTAGGAAGCTTAGAAAAGTCATTTATCCTGACTGACAGCAGGAGGTCAACCGCTTCATTATACGGCATCCGGACACCTTTTCCTTTTGTAAGCACAAAGTTGCCGGCTATTGAATCCTGGACGCATCCGATTATGCTGAGGCCGTATCTTGGGCTGATAAGCTGGGTCTGAACCTCCATCAGGATCTCTGCTTCAGCACGCGCCTCTTCTGTCTGCGGAATATGCAGGTTCATCTCGTCCCCGTCAAAGTCCGCGTTATATGGCGCACATACAGCAGGGTTCATCCTGAATGTCTTGTGTGGAAGGACCCTTACCTTGTGGCACATCATCGACATCCTATGGAGCGACGGCTGCCTGTTGAAGAGGGCTATGTCTCCGTCAAGTAGATGCCTCTCTACGACATAGCCTGGCTGGAGCTCTTCTAGGAGCTGTTCTTTTGTCTCGTCGGTTATCTTCTTCTTCTTGCCATCCGGCCTTACTATATAGTTTGAGCCAGGGTATTTGTTAGGGCCTTTCTCGACAAAACTCTTAAGGTATTCTGCATTCCATTTTGTTATCCGTTCAGGCACTGTAAGCTTCATTGCAATCTCGAACGGGACCGCAACCTCATCCAGGTCAAGCATAGGGTCAGGACTTATGACTGTCCTCGCTGAAAAGTTGGTCCTCTTGCCTGCAAGATTGTGCCTGATCCTTCCCTCTTTGCTCTTGATCCTTGCTGTAAGCGTCTTTAATGGCTGGCCAGAACGATGTCTTGCAACAGGAAGCTGTGCAACCTCATTGTCGAAAAATGTGGTTATATGGTACTGGAGAAGGTCCCATAGGTCTTCGATTATTATCTCAGGCGCTCCTGCATTTATGTTTTCAAACAGCCTTTGGTTGATCCTGACTATGTCACCCAGCTTATGGGTAAGGTCGTCTTCGCTTCGTTCGCCGCTCTCAAGAGTGATCGAAGGTCTCATAGTGACTGGAGGGATAGGCATGACAGTAAGAATCATCCATTCCGGTCTTGTGAATTTTGAGTTTATGCCGAAAATCTCACAGTCCTCATCAGGTATTTTTTCCAGCCGGCTTCTTATTTCAATAGGGGATATCCTCTTCTCGTTCTCTAGGAAAGATGTAGGCTTTTCAATAGATATCTTCTGCTGCCTTGATCTGCAGTGCGGGCACTTATTTGCAGTCTTGAGACCTGTTATAATCTCTGCTATTTTTTTCCTCCTTTCAAGAAGCCCTTCTTCCTGCTCAATCCTTTCGAGTGCCTGCCTGTAGCTTTCTATCTTGTTCTTAGGGATAAGAACCCTTCCGCATTCCCTGCAGGTGCTTCTTAGCAATGAAAGGATGACTCCTACATACTTAAAGTGTACAATTGGTCTCGCAAGCTCAATATAACCAAAGTGGCCGACACATTCCTTGAGCTTTGATCCACAGGTTTTGCATGTAAGCCCTGGATCTATGACTCCCAGGCGGATATCCATGAGACCACCGTCTACAGGATAACCTTCCTTGTCATAAAGCTCAGGCGTTACTATCTTTGCAGATGCCATCTTCTTTATCATCTTTGGGGACAACATTCCGAACACTATGCTGTCAACCTGCCTGAACACAAACATTTCTTCCATATTGTTGCACCTTTTCCTTATTCTTTCAGTACTTGTTCTTCAGCTTGAGCTGAGGATATATCCCAAAGCTCTTGATCTCATCAAGCAGCAGCTTGAATGCGTAAGCGATCTCGATGTTGCTGACTTCTGTGTTTTCCCCGCACATTGGACAGAATGATCTCTTCTTGAACTCGTCATAGACTGCAAGCAAACCGCATGTTTCACATATTGGGACAACTGTCCTGTCTGAGTCAAACCTTTCCTTGAGGAGCATGCTTGCACCATGTGCGACAAATGTGTCTTTCTCCATCTCTCCCAGTCTGAGACCCCCTTCAAGGGCCCTGCCTTCTGTTGGCTGTCTTGTCAGGAGTTGTATTGGACCGCGTCCACGTGAATGGATCTTGTTCGCAACCATGTGCCTGAGCTTGAGGTAATACATGTTCCCAATGTAGATTCTTGTCTCGAACATCTCACCCGTTTCGCCGTTATATAGGGTTTCTGTCCCGTTCTCCCTGAAGCCCATCCTGAGAAGCTCATCCCTTAAGGCCTTTTCCGGCTCTGAATCGAAGGTTGTGCCGTCTATGAACCTGCCGCTTAGTGCTCCGACTTTTGCCCCTATAAGCTCTATCAGGTGTGAGATAGTCATCCTTGAAGGGATACCATGGGGTGAGAATATGAGGTCCGGCGTTATGCCTGATGCTGAGAATGGCATGTCTGCGTGGTCGACGATAAGCCCGACGACGCCCTTCTGGCCGTGCCTTGAGGTAAACTTGTCCCCTATCTCAGGAATCCTTTGGTCCCTGAGCCTTACCTGGATAAGCTTGTTGCCCTCTTCATTCTCTGTTATCAGGACGAAATCGACAACGCCTTTCTCACCATGCTTGATTGTGCTTGAGGACTCTCTCCTTAGGTTTGATGCCAGGCTGTATTCGTCAAGGCTGCTTAGGAACCTTGGCGGGCTTGTCTTCCCGATTATTACATCATCTTCTTTTATCTTTGCTTCTGGATATATAATCCCATCCTCTTCAAGGAGTCTGTAGTCCTTTTCAGACCTGTAGCCCTTGACGTCCTTGTCAGGCACGCAGATCTCATCTATGAGGCCGCCTGAGTAACGCAGCTCTTCTGCTACTGCCGGCCTGAAGTATGTTGACCTGCCTATGCCTCTTTCGACAGAGCCCCTGTTTATGATGATTGCATCTTCCATGTTATAGCCTTTGTAGCTCATGATAGCCACGACAAGGTTCTGCCCAGAGGGATGCTTATCATAGTTGGATATCTTATGCATGATAGATTCGACAATAGGTGCTTGAGGTGTCTCAAGTATGCTTACGTCCATATCCATCCTGAGAAGGAAGTTTGCTGCATAGAAACCGAGTGCCTGCTTCTGGTTCTTTGATCCCATATTTACCCTTGTAGGAGGCGTGTGGTTTGAGAATGGGACAAGCGAAGTGCAGAGTCCGAATATTATCATGGGAGATATCTCAAGATGTGTAGTTTCAGGAGTGATATCCCCTTCTCTGAAAGCGATATAGGCATTCTCCTCTTCTGCAGCGTCAAGGTATTCGATTATGCCCTGGTCAATGAGGTCGCCCCATGATATCTCTTTCTTTGTTATCTGGGCTTTGTGTTTCTCGGTTAGGAGGGACTTTCCTTCTTTTACTACAAGAACCGGCCTTCTCAGCCTTCCCTTTGATGCCTCTATGAAAAGCATGTCGTTTTCCTTGTCACTGAATATGTTAAGTGAATTTGAGAATTTGCTTTTTCTCCTTTCGCTTAGCATGCTCTCTACAAATGCTGTTGAGTCTTCAACAGTCCCTATGAACTTACTGTTTAGGTATACCTCAGTCATGCTTGCTCACCTGATTGTCTTTAGCCCGAGGTTCTTGAGTGTCTTTATTACCTCTTCCTCGTCTGCCTCATGTGATATCTGTGCCATGAGGGCCATGTTTTTCCTGAGTCCTATGTTTGTCCCTTCTGGTGTCTCTATAGGACAGAGCCTTCCCAGATGTGTTGGATGGAGCTCTCTTGCCTCGAAATTCTCTTGTGTTGATGATAAAGGCGAGATGACTCTCTGGAGGTGGCTCATCGTATCGAGGAAGTTCAGCCTCTGTATTCTCTGGCTGATGCCTTTCCTGCCGCCTACCCAGTTGCCGGTCGCCATCGAGCTATATATCCTCATCGTCAACAGTTTGTCCCTTATCACAACCTTTATTGATGGAAATTTCCCTCTCTTGACTATCCTTTGGAAGTTGTAGAGCATGTCGCCTACGAGAACCTTCAGGTTTACCCTAAAAAGGTCTGCCAGCAGGTCTCCGCTCATCTTTACCCTCTTGTTCATGTAATGGTCCTTGTCGTCAAGAGGTATCTTCCCGTTTGATACGGCGATGAACCTTTTTATCAGCTTGCAGATGTTGTGAGCCTTGAATATCCTGTCTCCCTTGTCAATACCTAGGTGCGGGAGGAGGTACTTGTCCAGCAGCTCTTTCATACGCTCGATCCTGATGTCCTTCGCCTGTGTGATCCCTATCTTTTTTGCTATATAGTCAAGCGCCTCTTCTTCTGTCTTGATGTTTACGAAATCAAGCAGGTTGATGTATACCTCATCGTTCTGCTCGTCTCCGCTTATGGATCTCATTATCTCCTCATCTTTCATGAACCCTAGCGCCTTTATGATTACTATGACTGGTATCCTCTTGACCCTTGTGAACGAGATGTAGAATATGCCATCCTTGAGCTTTTCTATAAGGTGAGGTATCTTGAATGAGCCGTATTCTGAGAACAGCTTCCCTTCATATTCACTTGGGCCTGTCTTGTTTTTCTGGATCAGGAACTTGTTTGCAGCAAGGTCTTCTATCTTTATCAGGACCCTTTCTGTGCCGTTTACTATGAAATATCCACCAGGGTCGTCAGGATCCTCACCCTTTTCGATAAGCTCTTCCCTGCTAAGGCCGTTTAGGTGGCAGAACTTTGATTTGAGCATGATAGGAAGGGATCCTATCTGTGTCACAAAAGATTCCCTTTGCATCCCGTTGATATGTGCGCTTACCTCTATATAGCACGGCGCCGAATAGCTGATCTTACGAAGCCTTGCCTCTATGGGGTATATCGGCCTTTTTGATCCGTCAGCTTCTGTAATCTCTGGTTTTGTGACCCAGATCTTGTCAAATCTTATCTTGAACTCGTCTATGTTATGAGGTATTATCGTTGGCTCGATAATCCTGTTCTCTTCAATTATGTTCTGAAGCTCCTGTTCAAGGAAATTGTTGAACGATTCTATGTCTGAGTCGACAAGTGAGAACTCGTTGAAATATCTCTGGATAAGCAGCTTAGATGATTCATCCATTTATGACACCCCTGTAATATGTTATCTTTCCGCCTGTTGGACTGTCCCTGCCGATAGCGATGACATCCCCCTCTTTTACGTCGAGGCCTATGAGTGCAGGGTCATTGGCAAGAATCTTTGGCAGATCCTTGAGGGTGATGTTATACCTTTCAAATAATGCTTTTGTGTCCTTCTGGTTTAGTTTAGAATGTTTTGGAACTAGTTGATGTGCTGAAACATCATATTTCCTTTGTTTTTTTGTTCTGGCCATCTTATTTGTCTCCATACTTTAGTTGTTGGCTGATATCTGCTCCTTTTTTGTTATCTGTTATGGGCCCGACGAGATTCGAACTCGCGACCCCCGGATTGCTTTGAGAGCAAGCTCATAAAAGTCCGGTGCTCTGCCAGCTAAGCTACGGGCCCGAATTTTGTTTCCTTTTTTATTTTCCTTGTAATTCCCTTTTTTAAAAAAGGAAACGCCCTGGCCGGGACTTTCAAACCCCAGTCTTTTAGTCAAAAAAGGCTGGATAAGGGTTTTTGAACCCGGGTCGAAGCCTCGACAGGGCTTCATGATAGGCCGAGCTACACTACCAGGGCATTTTAGCTCAGTAGCACTATAAATCCTTTTAAGCTAAAAATAAGGTCAATAACTCTATATTTCCCCCATTACAGCGTTAGAAAGATTTATCATGCTTATTTTTGAGCCAATTTTTCTATTTATAAACCTTTCTAATTATGGTAAAATTTAAAAATGTTATATGTTAGATTCTTTTAAATGGGATTCTTGAGAAGATGGTTTGCTCTAAGAAGGGCTAAAAAAGAGGAGAAAAGGCATCTGTTGTCTGAAGATGAGCTCAAGGAACATGAGAGAGAGTTCAAAGGGGAAATAGAAGAGCTTGAAAAGGTGATTCAGAAAGGACGCAAAAAAAACAGAAAAAAGCCCGCAGGAAAAAAGCAACCAACAAAAGGGCGTCATAGGAAAAGGCAAACCTAAGAAAGGGCGACAAGTGAACAAGATATAAAGATAAAGTATAGAGATAGTGTAATGAGATAGTGTATTGAGATAGTGTATAGAGACAGAGTAGGAGACAGGGAATATGGGAGAGTGGTGGTTTAGGATTAGGGATTTCTTCCGGTATACTCCGGCAGAAAGAAGAGATATGATACTTTCTGTAATAATAATAAGCTTAGCTTTTGCATATGATGATAAGAGAGAGACCTTTAACCTTTTACTGTGGCTTAGCCATTATATATATACAGTGCTGATTGTAACAGTGACACTGTTTGTGCATACTGCAGTGCAGAAGCTGTTAGCCCTTCACCAGGGTTTTTTAGCAGAGTATAAGGCATGGCCTTTGGGCCTTGCACTGACTGTGATTTTTAGCATTGTCAGCAACGGCAGTTGGTTTGTACTTTTGTTCGGAGGCATGAGCCTTGTCCATGTTCCCATCCTTAGGATAGGAAAATGGCGTTACGGGTTCAATTTGTGGACCCAGGGCCTTGTTGCAGCATCCGGAGCAATAGCAAACCTGGTGGTTGCAACGATTTGCCTTGCAATAGGCGTCCAGATGGGAATATTCCCTGAATTTTTTACCTATGTTGCAAGTGTAAACTTCTGGGTGCTGATATTCAGCCTTCTGCCCCTACCAAACATGGACGGCATACACCTTTTTTTCATATCAAGGCTTGTTTATGTATTTGTATTCACGTCATTGCTCGCTTATGTAATAATGTCATCACTTCATTTTTACTCATGGATCTTCGCGCTTCTTATAGGCGGAGTGTGCTGGCTTTTGTTTTATATCTTTTTTGAGAGATAGCATGTATCTTTTAGATGTAGCATATCTTTTTTGAGAGGGGCTGCAAAGGGCTGGCAAAGGAGGAATCTATGCAGGACATGGAAATGCAGGCGCAAGAGAAGCACAGAAGATCAAAAAAACAAAAAGATTTTTATTTATGGTTATGTATTTATCAGCAGGAAACTGTTTGCAGGAAACTATCTGCATGAAGTTTATTTGGATTGAGATTACTTGTATATGCAGGATATTATTTGCATGAGATTGGAAGGATATGAGGTTTGAAGAGCATGCATAGGAAAATAGGCAAGAGAGGGGTTTCTTTAGTCGACAATTGGGTTGAGATGTTTATGGTCTTACTTCTTATACTCGGGCTTGTGATATCTTTTCTTTCAGATGCAGCGATAGTAAGCTACTTTATAATCCTTATCTGCGGTTTTATAGTAGGAAGGCTCTATTACCTAAAAAGGGCGAAGATGCGCTTTCCATTTTATATACTTGTGCTGGGCTTTCTTGTGGGTTTTATCGCAGGCATAGAGTTAAACAGCAGGGGGCTGATACCTCTCATTTTGCTATTTTTTGCAGTGGGCTGTTATCTTGGCTATTATGTGCATGAGAAAAGATGGCTTAGATAATCTTCTTTTGGATTCAAGTAATCTTCTTTTGGATTCTGTTAATATCCCTTTTGGTTTCTGCCAACCTTTCTTATGTATTATGGCAATTTTTCTTATGTGTTCTTATGTGTTCTGGCAATCTTTCTTCTGGTTTATGTTGAAATATGTTTTTAGTCTGTTTTCAATAAATTTAAATACCACCGCTTTCACCGCAAAAAAAGGTGATATGAATGAATGTTAGTGATTTACAGCCTAAGCAGGGCAATGTTACAGTTGAGGTTGATGTGCTGAGCAAGAGCGATGTTCGCGAGTTCCAGAAGTTTGGGAAACCTGGCAAGGTCTGCAATGCAGAAGCATCAGATAGCACAGGAAAGATCAAGCTTACACTTTGGAATGAGCAGATAGACCTTGTCAATCCAGGCGATAAGGTCAGGATTGAGAACGGGTTTGTAAATGAGTGGCAGGGTGAGCTGCAGCTTACGACAGGCAGGTTCGGAAAGATTGAAATCATAGGGAAAGCCGATGCATCACCTGCTGCAGATGCCAAAGCAGACCCAAAAGAGGAGATTTCAGAAGCTGATGAAACAGACAATGCTTCAGCAGTGGATGATGACGTCTCTGAAGAGACTGTCGAGTGATAAATCCGAAATACATATAAACTTTATATTTTTCATGGTGTTTCTGTCGGGGACATAGCTCAGCCTGAAAAGCTGGAAGATCAGTCTTTGGCTAAGGAGAGCACTAGACTGAAGGCATAAGATCTGATGAGGCAGGCAATTTTATCTGCCGATGATTGTCAGAGATCTAGGTGTCCGGGGTTCAAATCCCCGTGTCCCCACTTTTTTCTTTACAGTGTCCTTTTTCCTTTATGAATGGGATTCTGATTTGAGTTTGGCAGGTGATAGGATTATCTCTTCAGAAAATTATACGCGCTATATGCTGCGGTGCATCCCTGTGCAACGCCTGTTATTGCCTGTTTCCAGAAAAAGCCCGTGCAGTCGCCTGCTGCAAAGACGCCTGCCACATTTGTCTTGCCTTCGGTGTCCGTCATTATCTCTTTTTTTTCGTTAAGTTTCACGCCAAGGCTATGGGTGAGCGAGGTCAAGGGCACGTGGCCTATGTTTACGAACACACCATCAAGGGCGATTACCTTGCTTCCTTTGTATTCCTTGTCTAGCATAACAGATTCGACAACCCTGCCTTTTCCCATAATCTCTGTAATATTAGTGTTGCGTATGATTTCGATCTTTTGGTTATCCTCAACGCGCTTCTTATTGATGGGCTCTGCACGGATATCATTACCCCTGTATATTATATATACCTTCCTGGCGTGCTCAGAAAGGATCAACGCCTCTCGTGCTGCAGAATCGCTCCCGCCGATGATCGCGACTGTCCTGCCCTTGTATGTTATCCCATCGCAAAGTGCACAGGCATGCACACCATTCCCATGGAACCTCTCTTCGCCAGGGATCTTAAGTTTCCTGTGTGCAGTCCCTGTTGCAAAGATCAGGCATCTTCCTGAAAAATCTTCTTTTTTTGTCCTGACTGTAAAACCGCCTTTGTTCTTCTCGACAGAGATAACCTCTGTCTCTTTAAGCGTGATGTCATAGCTTGTTGCATGGTCCCTTATCCTGTCGCCAAGGTCGATACCGCTTATGCTCTTAAAACCAGGATAGTTCTCGACTTCTTTTGCGTTGTTGATTGTCCCTCCTGAAACTTTTCCAACTATCAGGGTATTGAGCTTGAATCTAGCTGAATATATGGCTGCAGCGAATCCAGAGACCCCGCACCCGATGATTATTACATCATAGATTACGTCTGCCATAAGCGCATCCAATCCTGGTTAGTCTTATCCCTAAAAATCAAAGGCCCAGCTCTTGTTCTATCGCATCCCTATTGAACCCTACTATGACCTTTCCATCGATGTCAATGACCGGTATCCCCTGTTGCCCTGATTTTGTTATCATCTCATTAGCTGCTTCATGGTCCAGATTTACGTTTTTCTCTATAAATTCAACGCTGTTGTCCAACAGAAAATCCTTTAGTTTTCTGCACCATGGGCAGTTGTCTGCTGAATAAATTATTATCTTCTTCTCCATTGTTATCACCCTTGTTGCTCCTGTCAGTTCTATTGAGCCAATAATTACTAGAACAAGTATCTGCCAGGCCATCATAATTTATAAAGTTTATGTATCGTGATTATGCTCCCTGCCAGATGCATTACCTGGGCCACTGCCTTTGGCCAGATGCATTCTCCTGTTTATTATTTTTTACCAGATGCATTATTTTGCTTATGCTTTATCAATCTTTGCCCTTAATCAATCTGCTTTAGACCAGTCTTTGCTTTTAATCAATCTTTGCCTTGTCATATGTTTCTTTTTTTTCAGGGCATGCTAGGCCTGGGCTGTCGTATACCTGCCCGCTACCCATAGTCCTGTAGACCCTGCTATACTCAACTCCCAGTCCCTCTTCTTTTAATGCCATCACCTTATCATCAAGCGATTCAGATAAGCCTGTGTATCCCATGATCACTATTGTCCAGCCTTTGTTCTCTATGTATCTTTCAGCATTGAAGCCGTTCTCAGCCATGTAGTCAAGATACCTGTTCCTAAAATCTTCTGCTGGACCATCATATCTGATTATGAGCTTTTCGTCTGCCCTTTTTTCTGCATTACCTGCATTTTCTGCATTACCTGTATTATCTGTTGCCATGGTTATACCTTCTTTGGGTTAGGCTGTTATGGAATATTTTATTATGGATTCTGTTATTATGGATAAGGTTATTTATGATCCCCTCTTTTTTAAATAGTTTTTTTTGCAGACGATTCACTATCTTGTCTGGCCGGGCAAGGCCTGCGCCGTATTTATCCTTCTGGTCAGACTCCCCTTCCCCTAGGGCCTGTGCTTCTCTTGTCATTATCTTCTCAAAAGTGCTAGGGTCGAGGCTTGCTGTAACAGATACAGCAAGGGCTGCTGTTCCTGCATCATGGGGTGTTGCCATTGATGTGCCGCTGAGTTTAGTGTAGCTGCCGTTTAAATAGCAGGAGTAGATGTCGACACCAGGGCATGATATGTCGACAGAGCTGTCGATGTTTGAGAAGTCTGCGTGCTTGTTGTACATGTCAACTGCTGCGACAGAGATGACCCCTGTACAGGCTGCAGGATAGCTAGGCCCGAAATACTCGTTGCCTGCCGCAGCGCAGAGTATGAGCCCGGAATCATAAGCAGCGCCGCAGACCATGTCAAGAGCTTGTGAATAGTATCTTGAGCCGAGGCTCATGCTTATTATGTCAGCATCATCAAGCTTTATCACATAGTCTATCGCAGCAAGTATGTCTGTCGTTGTTCCGCAGCCGCTCTTGTCTAGGACCTTTGCAGCGACAAGGCAGGATTCTGGCGCGACCCCTGTATCCATCCCTGCGACTATCCCTGCGCAATGCGTCCCGTGGCCGTTGTCATCCATGATATCGTCGTTGTCATCTATAAAGTTCCAGCCTTTGTTCCAGCTGAACCTGGAGCTGATCTCGGGGTGTGTGTACTCTATGCCTGTGTCTATCACGACAGTTGTCGAGCCGTTTCCTTTGGTCACATCCCATGCCCTGTATGCGCCGATGTTTTTCAGGTTCCACATGCCGGCTTTTCTCGCTATCCTTGTAAGCATGGACATGTTCTTGTTCTTTTTCGACCATGAGTAAGGAATCTTAAGCCGCATTTCACCGGCTTTTTTTATGAACATCTCAGGGATGTAGAAGCCTCTTGCGGGCTGTGCAGACATTATCAGCTCTAAGTCAAGGCCTGTCATGCCCCTGAAGAACCCTTTTCTCTTGTTGTTTAGCATATGGCATGCCTTGTCCTTGTCTTTCTGCTCGCATGAGACAGAGATGAAAGGTATCGAGTCGTATATATGGTAGCTGTCTGAACCCAGCATCTCAGACAGCTCTCCTGCTATCTCTGTCTTTATGCTGTTTGTCCTGTATCTCATATCTTTTATCCTGATTATTATGTCCTGCCTTTTTTTTGAATGGTATATCCTGTCAAGCTCGTCCTGCACAGCCTTCCCGTAATTGCTGATGCTCTTCTTGACAGTCAATGCGTAGGAGTCAAACCTGTTCTTTATGAAAGCATAAGCTCGTGCTGAGCCATAGTCTATTGTTGCTCTTGCAGCGCCAGGGATGTCAAGAGAGAGCAGGCGGTCTCTGATGCAGCTGTCTTTTTTGTCGAGTTGGCTTAGTATCAGCTTTTCAGCCTTTTTTTTCAGGACGCTCTCAACAGCTCTCAACGGAGCGACACCTGAAATCTGGTTTGTCCATTCAAGGATTGAGTTGAGCTTTCTTATGCTTGGTTGATCCTGCCTATGCCCTATGTTTTTTTGATAGCCATCTATAAGATAGCTTTTGTTTTCAGGGCGCCTTCTATTTTTCAGAGGGCTTTTATCTTCCATATGGCTTTCTTCTTTCATATAGCTTTCATCTCCTGAATAGAAGACAAAAGGGCAGCTGTCCTTGACAACACCTATCTGCATATTGTGGGGATAGCCATAGACCCTGTTGCACCTGTACATCTTTGTGATGGCATCGCCGATGTCTTCTGCATGAAAGCTCTTGAGCATCTGCATCTGGGTCTTCTTGTCTGTGCCTGAATACAACACATCACCCTCGTCAGGGTATTCTGCGCCGCCACCTCTCGTGCTTATAAGCAGGGGGTGCTCTCCAGGAGCTGCGATGAAGCATTCCCTGCCTGCCCTGTTGATAGAATGCAGGATCGCTTCAAGCCCAGGTTCTGCATTATCCCTTCCGAACCTTTCAAGATCAGACCTTTCAAGCAGGTCTCTTATCGGCTCTCCTGAACCAATCATAAGGTCGCCGAGCCTGAATATGCATTGTCTTTGAGAGCTGCTGTAGAAAAGTATGCCCTGCCTAGTCTTTGATGCATAGATTGCCATCTGGCAGGAAAGCTCTCAGCCTTTCAAATCATTTGATGCGGAATCCTCGGAAGAGCTATGTGAATATCAAAAGAATGAGACATTTTTCTGGAAGGATTCCTGATGAAGGTATTGTAATCGGAAAATCTTCAGGCATAAGGAAAAAATTGAGTGGAAGAAGTCTATTTCCTCAGCCTGTTCATGTGCCTTATCCTTTTGCTTATGAGCTGCTTTGTGCCTATGTCAGACCTGTAGAATACAGGCCCTTTGATCTTTTTTATAGACATCTCAGCTATCTGCTCAGCCTCATACAGTGTGTCTGCAACCCCGACAACTGCTATTGCCCTTGATCCTGTCATGTATAGGCTGTCTATCTTGTTGTCGACAGATGCAAAGTATACCTTTGCTTTTTTCGGGATGTTGTTGATGTCGACTTTCTTGTTCTTGACTGGATTTTCGGGGTAGCCTTCTGGGACAGCATACTTGCAGACTGTTGCCTTCTTTGAAAACTCAACCTTGATCTTGTCAAGCTTTCCGTCTATTATCGCCTTGCAGATATCAACAAAGTCGGTCTTTAGCAGCGACAGGACGTTCATTGCTTCAGGGTCTCCGAACCTTGCGTTGTACTCGATAAGCTTGACCCCGTTCCTTGTTGTGATGAGGCCTGCATACATGACTCCCTTATACAGCTCGCCGGTCTCTGCATAAAGCGCGCGTGCTACATCTTTTGTTATCTCGAGCCCTTCTCTTATGTCTTTCTCAGTCAGGAACGGGAGAAGGTGGTTCTCGCAGCTATATGAGCCCATCCCTCCTGTATTTGGGCCTTTGTCTCCATCATATGCACGCTTGTGGTCCTGGACAGGCGGTGTTGCGATGACAGTCTTTCCGTCTGTCAGGCATTGGAGGCTGAATTCCTCTCCTTCAAGCTTTTCCTCGATCACGACAGCAGGATGTGTCTTGAGTACAGAATTGCAGTATTCCAGTGCTTCAGGCACTGTAATTAGGTGCTCGCCCTGGACCATAACACCCTTGCCGCCTGTAAGGCCGTCAGGCTTTATCACGAACCCGTCAAGCGTCGCAAGAAACTCTTCAATGCCAGTCATAGTCGTGAAAACCTTGAACTTTGGGTTGCCCCTGATGTTATACTCTTTCATAAGCTCTCTTGTGTAGCCCTTGCTTGTCTCTATCTGGGCAAGGTTTTTTTTCGGCCCGAATGCATATATCCCTGAATCTTCAAGAGCGTCGACAACACCCTTGTCTAGTGGCTCTTCAGGGCCGACAACTGCAAATTCAACGCTATTCTTCAGTGCAAACTCCCTGATGGCTTCAAGATCGCTGTAGCTGCCTATCTTAAACTCTTCAGAGAACTTGGCGATTCCAGGGTTGTTTGCTTTCATGTATGAGTAGAGTTTGGTCTCGTGCTTGCTCCTCTTTATCGCTTCTGCAAGGGCATGCTCCCTTGCAGCATTGCCTACAAGTAATATCCTGATAACCATTTTTGATTAGCCTTTGTCAAATATTGAACCTTGTTTCATTTATAATCTTTTTGGTAATTCTCATATAGAATATACTTTTTTGCCATATTATGCATGAAAATCAGAGTATCTTTTATTTATTAGTTTGTTCTTATATCTCTTCCCCTGTCCAGCAATATGTGCAGAGCCTGTGCTTTGGCAGTCCTATCGCAGCTATTGTGTCATCTAACAGTTGGTACCTGAGGCTTGACACCCCTATATGTTCAGCGATCCAGCTGACCATCTTCTTGTATTTTTCAGAGCTGCTGTCAAGGTATTCTGATATATCAGAGATATCTTTTCCTTCAATATGCCTTATTGCCTGCCTTGCGATGAGCTCTTTTGTTGTGCGTGTAGAGAGCATGTATTTGCAAGGGAACATGATCGGCGGACAGGCAGACCTGACATGGATGTCCTTTGCGCCTGCATCCTTTAGCTTTGAGATGGTGTAGTTCTTGAGTTGTGTCCCTCTCACAATCGAGTCCTCGCATAAGACTATGCTGTTGCCGTTTATTATCTCACTGTCAGCTATAAGCTTCATGAGCGCGATCCTGTCTCTCTTGTCCTGCGTTAGGGGGGTATAGCTTCTTCCATAGCCAGGAGTGTATTTCATCAGGACACGCCTGTAAGGGATTCCTGCTTCTATTGCATAGCCTATAGCATGGGAGATGCCTGAGTCAGGCACCCCTGCGACGAGGTTGGGCCTGATCCTGTCCCTTTTTGCAAGGAACCTGCCGCAGTTTTCCCTTACAGCCTCGACATTGATGTTTTCATAGCTGCTTGCAGGAAACCCTGTGTATATCCAGAGGAATGAGCATATCCTGCAGTTCTTGTTGCCTGGCTTTTTTGTGGATATCCCGTCTTTTCCGATAAAGGCTATCTCTCCTGGCTCCATAAACTTTTTTATAGATATCCCTCTGTTCGGAAATGAGCAGCTTTCGCTTGCAACAGCTGTCTCATCCTCTGACTGGCCTATGACAAGCGGTGTTATGCCGTTTTTGTCCCTTGCGCAATATATTCCATCTGGGGTGAGCAGAAGAAGCGAGACAGAGCCCTTGATACATTCCTGCATGTATACTATGCCGTCGATGATGTTGTCTTTCTGGTTGATCAGGTTTGCGACGAGTTCTGTGGTGTTTATGCTGTTGTTCTCGATCTCGTTGAAGGAGCAGTGTCTCTTTATGAGTTCAGCTGCGAGCTCTTCCTTGTTAGTGACCATGCCTGAGCAACATATGGCATACCTGCCTAACCTGCTTTTGAATGCCAATGGCTGAGGATCCTTGTCTGAGATAGAGCCTATGCCGTATCCTGAGGATAGCTTATCAGAGCAGACATGGAATTTAGACTTGAACTGAGAATTCGAGATGTCTCTTATCTTTTTTACAGGCGTTCCAGACTCATTTATGTATGCGATCCCACCGAATGCTGTGCCCATATGGCTGTGGTAGTCTGTCCCATAATAAAGAGTAGATATACAGTTCTTCTTGCTTACTACGCCAAAGATTCCGCTCATCGCTTATGTGACCCCCTAAAAACAGTGTTATCCTATCTTATTTAAAGATTACTGATAATTTTTGTGCAGGATGGTGCAATGCTGGCGCTCAACTCTTGCTTACTGCTCAATGCTTAAAATGCCTGACACCGGTAAATATCATAGACATACCAAAGCTGTCGGCTGAACCTATGACTTCTCTGTCTTTTATCGAGCCGCCTGGCTGTATGACATTTCTTATCCCAAGCTCTGATATAATCTCTATGCTGTCGCTGAAAGGGAAGAATGCATCTGAGCATAGCACAACCCTGTCTGATGAGAGTATCTCAGATGCTTTTTCCATCCCATATTGTTCTTTCATGTTGTGCAATGCCTTTTCTGCTGCGATCTTTACTGAGTTGAGCCTGTTGGGCTGGCCGCAGCCCATTCCTATCTGCTGGTAATGCCCTTTCTCGTATTCATAACAGATTGTTATCGCGTTTGATTTAAGGCACCTTGATGCCTTGATTGAAAATTCAACCAGGCCAATGGCGCCCTCATCCATCTTCTTTTTTGTTACCTGCCCTACAAGCCTTTCCTTTCCGAGGTTGTCCCTGACAAGGGCAGGTGTTCCAAACAGCTCCTTATCCCTGCCGAGATAAAGCTTCCTGTCTTTTGTTGTCTTGAGCATGCCGCCTTCAATTGACCTGTACTCATAATCCTCGGTCCTTTCCAGCTTTGCTCTGATTACTCTAAGGTTTTTCTTTTTTTCCTTGAGGTAAGAGAGGCATTCCTTGTCGATATCTGGCACGATAAGAACCTCTATGAATCTCCCGTCAAGAAACCTAAGGGTATCCATGCCTGGCTTTTCAGAGAGGCAGATTACGCTTCCGAAAGCGCTGATGTCATCACCTTCCCATGCTTTCTTAAGGGACTGCAGCAGGTTTTTTCCTGTGGCGATCCCGCAGGGGTTATGGTGCTTGACTATGACTGCTGCAGGATTATCCTTTATGTCAAGAAGCGCAGAGAACGCAGCGTCCATGTCAAAATAGTTGTTATACCCAAGCTCTATTCCAGAGAGCTGCTCAGAATCAGCGAGGCCCTTGCCCTTGTTGTATATCCAGGCTTTCTGGTGCCAGTTCTCGCCGTACTTGCCGATCTTCTTCCCTTTCTTGTATGACAGCCTGAGGCTCTCCTCGCCGGCAAGCCTTGCCGAGAGCTCCTGTGCGATCGTTGACCTGTAGTCTGCAAGCCGGTTTATGGCCCGCACTGCAAACCTTCTTCTGGTGTCGATGGGCACAGTGCAGTTGTTCTTTTTCAGCTCAGATATCAGTTTAGGGTACATCTCAGGGTCTACGACAACAGATACATGCTCATGGTTCTTGACTGCTGAGATGAGCATGGTCGGCCCGCCTATGTCTATCTCCTCTATAAGCTCTTCGTTACCTGCGCCCTTTTCGACAGCAGCCTCAAAAGGATAGAGGTTGATTGCGACAACCTCTATGTTCAGCAGCTTCTGCTGTCCTGCTTCTTTCATGTGCTCTTCCTTGTCTCTCCTGTAAAGGATGCTGCCGTGTATCATAGGGTGCAGCGTCTTGACCCTGCCGTCCAGGATCTCAGGAGAGCCAGTTATCTCGCTTACCTTGTAGAGCCTGGCCTTAAGCTTTTTCCTGCATATGATTTTCCTTATTGCGTCATAAGTCCCTCCTGTTGAGATTATCCCAAATCCAGTCTCCACAAGCCCATCAACAAGTGTGTCAAGGCCTCTCTTGTCGTATACAGATACAATCGCATAATGGTCCATTTTTATCATCTATATCTTTATCATCTATCCTTCTGTTCTGTCTTATTATTCTGTTTTATTCCATTTCAATTTCGATGTCATGCTTCTTGAGGTGTTCTCTGAAGCCTGGCATGACTATTGTCTGGTCTCTTTCAGGCCCCACAGAGATTATTGCTATCGGGCAGAGCTCTTTTTCCAGGAAGCTGAAATAGTCCTTTGCTTCATTTGGGAGCTCATCCCAGCTTTTGCATCCTGTCGTGTCTGTTTTCCAGCCGCGGAATGTCCTGAAGTGGGTCTTGTCATTGGTAAATCCTACAGCCACATTGATCTCGTCAAAATCGTCGAAGACATCCGGCTTTGTCATGGCTATCCATGTCATGCTGTTGATCTGCACGACATACTTTGCTTCACATAGGTTGAACCAGCCGCATCTTCTGGGCCTTCCTGTCGTTGTTCCAAATTCATTCCCAATCTCCCTGAGCTTCTCACCTGTGCCGTTGAGGAGCTCAGTCGGAAAGACCCCTTCCCCAACCCTGGTCTCATAGGCCTTGAAGATGCCCAGCGTGTCGTTTATCATTGTCGGCCCGATACCAAGCCCCGTGCACATGCTTCCTGAGATAGGGTGTGTTGAAGTGACGTCTGGGAATGTCCCATATAACGGGTCGAGCATTGTGCCCTGCGCCCCTTCTCCGAGTATGAACCTATGCTTCTTGTCGTTGAGGATCCCTGCGATATCTTTGCAGATGTAGTCTTTGAGCTGGTTTCCTGCTTCAAAATATATCTTGGTCATCTCCTTTATGTACCTGCTGACCTCATCTGCTAGTTCGGGATCGCCCTTATCTATTATCACCTTTAGAGGAAGGTGCTGGAATCTTTGGAAATAGGGATGGAACTCGACGAGCTTTGGCAGGATAAGCCCCACTATGCCATCGATCACAGAGTCAAGGTTGATTGAGGTTATGTCGCAGACCCTAAGCGTGGTCTTCCTGTTTGCAGACGATTCTGCGCATGGGCCGACGCCTCTTCCTGTGGTCCCTATCTTTTTGTCACCCAGCTTCTTTTCAGAGCCCTTGTCAAAGTACCTGTGCCATTCTGTTATCAGGTGGGCGTTCGGTGCGATCTTCAGGTTAGGCGTTATCCCTGAGGCCTTGAGTTCCTCGATCTCTTTTATCAGGACAAACGGGTCGATCTTTACGCCTGCCCCAATGATATTTGTAGTGTGCTTGTATAGCACGCCAGAGGGCAGGAGATGAAGCGCATACTTCACGCCTTTTTTTATTATCGTGTGTCCTGCGTTGTTCCCGCCTGAGCTTCTTGCGACGATGTCTGCGTATCTAGCAAGAAGATCAGTGATCTTTCCCTTTCCTTCATCGCCAAACTGGCCTCCTACAAGTGAAAGTACATAAGTCATAGTTATCACAGCTCAAGTCTTTTCTTCCAGTATCTGCATGTCTGCATACATTTATTTTCAGATCTGCCAGTGTACCTCTCGGGGTGCCTTATGACGTCCATCTGTGCGCCACTGAACCTCTCAAGGTATCTCTTGATGTCCTTGTCATCCATGGCAAGCTCCCTGAGATTCCTGCCTGTCTTCTGGCTCTTTAGTGTCATCTTCCTTACATACTCATGCGCGTCAGGATGCCCATGGTATGCCAGCAGTATGTACAAAGGCTCGGCCACGACCATCTCCTTGCTGAGCTCAAGGTTCCTCAGCATGTTTTTATCTACGACCATAAGGTTTGTCAGGTGCTTGGTCATCCTCTTCACAGCAAACATAAACACAGACAGTATCTCAGGTATCCATCTCGCAGACGCTGAATTTGTAAGGTCGCGCTGGTGCTCAGATGTCTGGTCGAGATAGATTGTTATCATCCTAGGCATTATCTCTTTATAGAGCGACTTTATGTTCTCGAAGTGCCAAGGGTTCCTCTTGTGCGGCATTGTCGAGCTTCCTACCTGCCCTGCCTCAAACCGTTCAGCTACTTCAGCGATCTCAGTGCGCTGCAGGTGCCTGATGTCGTCTGCAAGGTTGGCGATGACGCCGAAGCATGATATGATGCTGTGCATGAAGTCTGTAAGGTATTCCGGCTCAATTATCTGTGTTGAATGTTGAGACCTCTTGAGCCCGAGTGATTCGACAAGCTCTGATTCGAACTTCTCGGTGTCTTTTATGAAGAGTGATGATGCGTTGTATGCGCCGACTGCGCCGGACATCTGCCCTCTTAGCTCAGAAGCTGAGCCTGCAATCTTCTCGATCCTAGCCCCCAGCCTGCTTACGTATTCAGACAATGCAAAGCCGAATGTTATCGGGACCCCATGCTGGCCGTGGGTTCTCCCAGTCTGGACAGTCCCCTTGTATAGCAGTGCTTTTTCTATCAGGCTCTTCTCGAGCTCTTTTAGCTGGGGTATTATGAACTGCTGCGTTATATCCTTGTATCTCAATGATTCTGAAGTGAGCTTTATGTCCTCTGATGTTGCAGTGAAATGGACAAAAGGCTTTGCCTTGTCGCTGACATTCCTTCTTATACAGTTTGCAAGTGCCCTTATATCATGCTTTGTCTTTTCCTCTTCCTTATAGACCTCATCAGGGCTGATCTTCCTGCACGCTTTTATGATCTCTTCTGCGGCCTGAGGAGGGCAGATGTTGTATCTTGCGAGCCCTGCTGCGAGTGCTGCTTCGACTTTTAGCTGGTATACTATCCTCGCTTTCTCAGATAAGAGCTCTTTTTCAGGCCCGTCTGGCGAATACCTGTAATCTATAGGGCTGATGTTGTCGAATCTGCTGTCCATTTTCAAAGATAACCTCCATGCCTTAGGTTGTTTTCTATCCTTGTTTTCATATCGCCTGTATCTGAAGAGAACTGATCCCCTGTTATGAGCTCATAGGCTTCGATATACTTTCTTGCTGCATTTATCCTGACCTCATCTGTGAGCTCAGGCTGTACGCCAGAGCCGGTAAACCCCCTGTCAGCAAGCCATTTCCTGACATATTCCTTGTCGATCTTCTTCTGCTCGATGCCTTTTTTGAACCTTTCTTCATATCCTTCAGCAAACCAGAACCTTGATGAGTCTGGCGTATGTATCTCGTCGATAAGTATTATGTTCCCTGATTCATCCCTTCCGAACTCATATTTTGTGTCGACAAGGATTATACCCTGCTTTGCTGCGATCTCAACACCTTTCTCATAAAGCTTAAGGCTTGCCTCTGACATCAGGTCGTAATCCTGCTCTGAGACTATCTTCCTCTTGAGTATCTCTTCCTTGCTGACTGACTCGTCATGGCCACCATGCTCAGCTTTTGTCTGGGGCGTCACTATGGGCATGTCCAGCTTCTGGTCTTTCTTGAGGCCTTCAGGCAGGATGTTTCCGCAGAAGTTCCTTATGCCGTTCTTGTAATGCGTCCAGGCAGAGGTGTTGGTGACGCCGGTGATATAACCTCTGACAATCATCTCAACAGGGAGTGGTGTGCATTCCTTTGCGACAAGCACGTTTGGGTCAGGGTGGTCAAGCATGTGGTTGCCGATTATGTGTCCAGTCTTGTCGAACCAGAACCTTGCCATCTGGTTGAGTACCTGGCCCTTGAAAGGGATTGTTCCGAGCACCACGTCAAATGCAGATATCCTGTCAGTAGTGATGATAATCCTCTTCCCATCCTTGGAGTAGTTGTCCCTTACCTTGCCCCTGTATAGCTTTCCAAGACCGTCCAAACTGGTTTCCATCAGCGTGAAATCAAGCTGTTTTTGTATCTCTGACTTGTCTATCATCATTAATCACCTTGTCTTTCATATCTTTCCTGAGTCTGTCTAAGGCGCGGTCAAGGCCGCAGGAAGAGTTGAGTATCTGTGCGCATGCGATCGCTGCGTTCTCTCCCCTGTTTATCCCGAGAAGCAGGCAGTCTCCTGCTGACTTTGCAATCCTTATCCCGTCTGACATATCTGTCTTTTCCTTTAATGGGACATTTATGACCAATGCTTTCTGCTTGCAGATATCATGCCCTGGACCCTGCTCAAGCCTGTAGAAGTTGATGTTAATCCTGCCAGGCTGAACATCTTTTTTGAATACATAGTCCATTCCTATCTCCTGGATAAGCTTTTCGCAGTCAAGCACGCGCCTGTTCTCATGCTCATCTGAAAAGTCTTTCTCAATGATGTTTATGCCTTTCATCCTGCTGTTCATGATTAGCTTTATGCTTTCAGAGGGGATGCCTGCTATGCCTGTTGTCAGGACAGGGTAGCCTGCTGGCATCTGCAGGATAGATAGGAACGAGTCAAGCCCTTCAAGGGAGCCACTGCATGGTATCCCTATCACTGGCAGTGTTGTCTTTGATGCGATGACTCCTGGCAGGTGTGCGGCAAGCCCTGCTCCTGCAACAACAAGCGAATATCTCTTGTGGCTGCCTGCCAGAATCTCATCAAGCATATCCGGAGTGCGATGCGCAGAGCATATCCTCATGTCATATCCAATGCCGTTCTCTTTAAGATACTTTGTTATTCTTTCATATACTGCTGAGTCAGAAACAGATCCAAATATTATGAGCACCTTCTTCACGTATAACCCCGTATAAAGGCAAACACCGGCTTAAATATAAAGCTTTTGGTTGGGTATCCTATAATATAAAGGCAATAATTCCTTATAATACCTTTATAAAATATGATCTGATAAATATAAAGGCAATATCTTAAATAATTTCATATGATAATCTTATAAATAATCTCGTATAATAATCTTATAAATAGTTCCCATGTATAATAGAAAATGTAAATATTCAGAAATGTCTAAGATAATATCCTGCCTGTCAGATTACGATAACATCGCCGTCTCTTAGGGTCCTGAATGGTATGCTGTTCCTTATGCAGAACTTAACAGTCTTATCAATGTCTGCTGATTCAGGATGCTCTGAATCATAGTGAGGGAGGATTATGTAGTCAAGGTATCCAAGGCCTTCCCATATTACCTTGTCCTGCCCGCGATAGGGTGTATCAGTCGCATCGTCGACTATCTTCAGCGGTGTCAGGTCCGCTGCAAGGACACAGATGCCTGCGCTAAATCCTGCATACAGGAAGTCATCCTTGAGAAGAAGCTCTTTGAATATCACATCAAAGCCGCTCAGCCTCATCGCCTGCCTTAAGACAAAGGCATTCCCACCCCTTATGAATACCCCTCCTAACAAGTCCAGCTTTTTCCTAAGTTGATCAGTCTTGCCGAAATAGTCTTTGAGGTCAACTGTCTCAACGACAAATCCCAATGACATAAGAGAACCTATATCCTCCTTTATTCCTTCTTCTCTCCTTACAGGGTCTGCTTTTGTGTAATCAAGGGCATTAGGGATGAGCCCTATTGCATTTCCTTTGGGCATGAGCTCCTTAAGCTTTTCTGTCTTGCTTCCGAGCTTGTATGATGAAAGGTAGAATCGCATGAATAAGCTAATTGTCATCCAGAACTTAAATAGTTTTCTCATAAGTGATGGCTGATATTTTATCTTTTCTTTTAGAATAGCTGATATGCAAATTTTTGTGCATATGGGATTTTGCCAGCCATTTTTATACCTATTTATACCTCAGATATCGAACCCTATCTCTTCTCCTTTAGAAAAAGCGCCCTGGCTTACAAGGGTCAACCTCTTTCCCTTGACTATCCTGCCTACTGCTTTTGCCTCAATCCCATGCTTCTTTGCTTCAGCGATGACCTTTTCAGGTTCAGGCGTAATCAGTGCCATGCCCTGGCCCATGTTCCATGTTCTGTATGCCTCTTTGTCAGCTATCCCTCTTAGCTCCTGGCAATATCTCATGGCATCACATGGTGGAAATAGGTCTGTTAGCTCTGCACCAAGTCTGCATGGCTTTAGCACACGGCCGAGCTTTTCTGCTATGCCTCCACCAGTGATATGTGCGACTCCGTGCAGGATGCAGCTGCCTTCTGTCTCAAACCCACCGTGCATAGAGACGACTGCTCTTGAATATATCCGTGATGGTGTAAGTACAAGCTCTCCCAGTAGTTTTCCGTTGAACTCATGTATGTGCCATTCAGGTCCAAGGTTCTCTTCAAATACCCTCCTTACAAGCGAGAGCCCGTTTGAGCGGAAGCCCTCCTCTTTTAGCATGACAATGGAGTCTCCTTTCTTTATCTCTTTTCCTGTAAAGAGCCTGTCTTTTCTTGCCAGCCATATGAGTCCTGCACCCCAGTTGTAGGCAAGGCCCTTGCCATGGCCGCCCACTGCATCCCCCAGCTGGGCAAGCTCACCGTTTATTATTGCGACACCTGCCTCTTTTGCAGCCTTTACATAACCCTCTGCAAGCTGTTTTATTGCAGAAAGCCTTGATTCATCAGTGCCGAGCGTATTTACGTCAAGTATGCTTCCTGCAAGGACTGGCTCTCCTCCGCGAAGGACAGCGTCGTCGCATACCATGGCAAGAAGGTCAAATGCGATGGTATCATGCCTGTCCATACGCTGCGCTATCTCTGCTTTTGTCCCAACGCCGTCAAATCCCATGCACAGCATGCTTCCCTTTGGCAGCATGCTTATATCTATGGCCCTTATTCCTGAGAAATCATCAAAAGGCGATATGATGCTCCCTATCATGCCAGACCTGTTCTTCCATGTCTCTTTTGCTGCATTGTACAGTATCTTTGCGCCCATCGACTCGATATCGACGTCAACACCCGCCATCTTATAGCTTGAGGTCTTACTATAGCTTGATGTCTTGTTGTTGATGCCATCATATGATCTCTTGTCGGCAGTTTTTTTCTTCATATCTTTTCACCACTTGCAGAGTCGTCCTGCGGCTTTTTTCCAAGCTTTTCTTCGGGCATGATGCCGCTCTTCTCTTTATCCTTGCTTCTGTTCTCTTTTATGCAGTTCTTATCTATGTATTCGACAGCATTCTTGAATATGAGGAGGTTATCTTCAACGAACTCAGGCAGAGTGCTGCCTGCCCTTCTTGCCAGCTCCCTATTCAGGTGGAAGTCAGGAAGGCTTGTCGTGAAAAGCGCCCTTTCAGGATGAGGCATCATGCCCATTATCCTGCCTGTCCTGTCGCATATGCCTGCTATGTCTGCAAGAGAGCCGTTAGGGTTTTTTGGGTAGGCGCCTGCCGCATCCCTCCCTTCGCTATCGCAGTATGTGAACACTATCTGGCTGTTCTTTTTGAGCTGCTCAAGCGTCTCGTCTTTGCAGTAGAACCTTCCTTCTCCATGGCAGACCGGCAGGTGCGCAGTCGTTATGCCCTTTGTAAATACGCATCCTTTGCTGTTGCCTTTGATGAACACGTCCCTGCATTCGAACCTTGCGCTGCAGTTTGACATCAATGCATGCGACCTTGTGCCATATGCACCGCCGATACCTGGAAAAAGCCCGAGATGCACCATGATCTGGAATCCGTTGCATACGCCAAGGATAAGCTTTCCTGAACCGATGAAGCTCATGAGATCATCCCATAGGTTGTTTTTGACCTTGCCTGCAAAGGCCTGCCCTGAGCCAGTATCGTCGCCGTATGAGAAGCCGCCTGGAAACATAAGTATGTCGTAGTCAGAGAGTGCCTTTTTTTTTGATATCAGGTCGTTTATGTGCACTATCTCTGCAACAGCGCCTGCTTTCTCAAATGCAAACGCGCTCTCCTTTTCAGAGTTGATCCCGTATCCTGACATGATTATCGCTTTTGCCATATCTAAAACTCCTTGAACCTTCTCTTGTATGACTCTTCAAGCTCATTGACTGTTGTCTTGATTATTGTTCTGTCGCCAAAGCTGATGGTGAAGCTGTCGTCATCGCTCACTTCTCCTATCTCACTAGCATCGAAATCTTCCATCATCTTTTCAAACTCCTGCTTTTTCTTCGGTTCGACTGAGACGATGAACCTTGATTGTGATTCTGAATAGAATATCTTTTCAAGAGGCATGTCAGCGCATCCTAGCGGGATCTTCTTGAAGTCAGCAGCACAGCCGAGCCTGCCTGAGATGGCCATCTTAGCAAGCCATACCAGGAGCCCGCCAGGGCCTACTGATGCGCATGAGCTTACGGCCCCTGCCTTTATCGCCTTGTGCATGGTTATGTACAGCTTTCTTGCCGACTCAGGGATGACCTTTGGAGCTTTTGTCCCTATCTCGCCCATGAGGTTATAGAACTCGCTTCCGCCGCATTCGTCCCCAGTCTTGCCTATGGCATATATGATGTCGCCTGGAACCTTTAGCTCGAACGTCATGGTCTCATTGACATCGCTTATGACACCTATAGATGATATCATGAGCGTGGGGTGCACTGATATCTTGATGGGATTGTCATCCTTGTCAAAACCCTTGAAGTCATTGTACATGGAATCCTTGCCAGATATGAATGGTGTCATGAACGCTGTTGCGAAATCATAGCATCCCCCTGCAGCATCCTTCAGCTGGCCGAGCCTTTTCCTGTCGTCAGATGAGCACCAGCAGAAGTTGTCTAGGAGCGCCAGATGTTTGATGTCGGCGCCTGCAGCAACGCTGTTCCTTATTGCAGAGTCTATCGCGCATGCTGCCATGTCATAGCAGCTGATCTCTGAAAGCCTGGGAAGGATAACCTGTGACAAGACAACTCCTCTTGTGCTTGTCAGAAGCGGCCTGATCACCTGCGCAGGGCTGTTGACCCTTCCTTTTCCGACAAGGGGCTTTATCACTGAATTATGCTGGACCTCATGGTCGTATTGTTTTGATATGAACTCGTAGCTGCATATGTTGTGGCTTGAAAGAAGTCTTAAGAGCAGTCCTGTATGCTTATGCATATCATCTTCTGTATCTATCCAGCTTATCCTAGGAAGGGTCTTGTTGTAAGGATATCCCTCTGTAGTGAGTGTTGTCTTTGGAAGGCCGTCATGGAGGAATTCCATGTCAAGGTCAAGTATGGTCCTTCCCCTGAGCTTCACTATCCCCCTGTTGCTGTCGTTGAACCTTCCTATGGTGGTCGACTCGACGCCCCTTGATTCCATGAGCTCATTAAACTCCTCTATCTTGTCGTCAGGAACAGACAGTGTCATCCTTTCCTGTGACTCTGATATCCATATCTCCCATGGTGAGAGACCTGGATACTTGAGAGGGATTTTTTCGATGTCTACTATGAACCCTCCGCATTCCTGGGCCATCTCTGCGACAGAGCATGAAAGGCCTCCTGCTCCGTTGTCAGTGTTGCTGTTGTACAGCCCGCGGTCCCTCGCTTCCTTTACGACAGCATCAGATAGCTTTTTCTGTGTTATGGGGTCTCCTATCTGGACTGCTGTTGCAGGGCTTCCTGAGTCCATGGCCTCTGAGGAGAATGTCGCGCCATGGATACCGTCTTTTCCTACCCTGCCGCCGATAACAACTATGTTGTCTCCAGGCTGCGCCTTCTTGATGTGTGCTGGCCTTTTGTTTGGAAGCACCCTTGGCATGATCCCTATTGTCCCGACAAAGACAAGCGGCTTGCCTTTGTAATGGTCATCGAAGAATACGAATCCTGTATGGGTGGGTATGCCTGAGCAGTTGCCACCTGAATTCACGCCGTGGACTATCCCGTCAAGCAGCCTTTTTGGCTGAAGAGATGGGTTTGTCATGCCTTTCCCCCTGTAGACAATATCATGGTCTTCAGGCCTTCCGACGCAGTATCCATACTTGTTTGCTATAGGAAGCGCGCCCATACCAAAGCCAATAGTGTCCCTGTTCACGCCCACGATGCCCGTTATCGCGCCGCCAAACGGGTCGAGCGCAGAGGGGCTGTTGTGGGTCTCAGCCTTGTCGCTTATCATGTACTCATCGTCAAACACGATCGATCCTGAGTTGTCCTTGAACACAGATATGCAGAAGTCGTCCTTGCCGAGCCTTTTTCTTATGTCCTCAGTTGCCCCTTTTATGTACCTGTTGAATATGCCCTCTTTTATCTCGTCCATCCCTGCTGAAAATATGGTGTGCTTGCAGTGTTCAGACCATGTCTGGGCTATCGATTCCAGCTCGATGTCAGTTGGGCTTCTGCCTTGTTTCCTGAAATAGTCCCTGATTGAGCGGAGGTAGTCAAGGCTTAATGCAAGAGGGCCCCTCCTTGCGCCAGTGTCGGGGTCAACTATGCCTTTTTTTCCCAGCTCTGCAAGATCTGCATCGCTTATCTCAAGATCGACATCAGAGACATCGCTGCCATGCTCGAGCCTAACAGCAGGAAGGACATAGTCCATGCCAAGGTCATTGATGTATTCTTTCCTGGATTTGATATGGTACCTTTCTATCAGCGTGTTTATGAGCTCATGAGCAATCTTTTCTATGTCATCTCTTTGCAGCTTCCTGCCCTTTGATCTTAAGAAGATTATTGTTGATGAGAATGCCTTGCAGATGCCTTTTTTCAGGTTGAAGAGATCTTCTATTATCTCTGAGACTGTGCCTGCCACATTGTCTGTCACGCCCGGCAGATACCCCGTCTCAAGCGCGTAGTCAAAGTCAAAGGATAGCGGCTCATCCACCCTTGCTGTCTCAACAACAGGGTTGTATAAGGAGCCAGAGATCTTTTTGACCTGGTCCTTGCTGAAGCTGTGGCTTATAGTGTAGACCTTGCTTGTCTGGATGACCTCAACCTCATAGCCGAGCCTGTTCAGCTTCTTTTCAAATTTCTCTGATTCTGCGCTCTTTTCCCTGCTGTCGATCTCGATCCTGAAGATATTGTCTTTTCCCTTCTCCATATTGAGCAAATCCCCTATGGCAGTTAAGCTATAAGCTACTTTATGAGATGCTTCTCCTTGTCAGTCTGCTGCATCCATGCAGGGTTCTGCCTTGTCCTCATCTCGATCATATGGGCAGCCTTCTCAGCCCTTATCTTTGCATCATGGACATCTTTAGCAGTCGCAAGGACAATGCCCATCCTCCTGTTTGTGTGTGCCTCTGGCTTTCCAAACAGCATGAAGCTTATCCCTTTTGCATTGAATGCAGGGTAGAGGTTACCGAATGCAGGGTCATATCCTTCGTAAGGGCTCAGCACGACGTGCGTTGCACCTGGCGTCAGCATGGGAATGCCGTTGTAGCCAAGCCTTTTTTCAGTCGGCACAGGAAGGCCTGTTATCGCCCTGACATGGAGCCCTGCCTCTGAGTAGCCTGTCTGATGCGTCACAAATGTGACCATCCCTGTATCATGCGGCCTTGGTGAGCATTCGTTGGCATATACTTTGTCTCCGACAACAAACATCTCGCAGCCGAAGATGCCTACTCCGCCAAGTGCGTCTGTCACCTTCTTTGCAGTGTCATAGATCGCCTTTTCTGCTTTCTCACTGACTTCAGCTGCCTGCCAGCTTGAATGGTAGTCCCCGCCTCTTGTCTGGTAATGCCCGACAGGCATTGGGAAGGAGGTTGTGACCTTATTGTTCTCATCATAATGCCTGACCGCAAGTTCAGTCACCTCGATGTCAAAAGGTACATGCTCTTCTATTATCATCTTCTCGCCAGAGCCTCTTGCCTCGTTCTTTGCTTTTTCGTATGCAGCTTTCACGTCCCCTGGCCCCTTGACAAAGCTGGATCCATGGCCTGAGCTGTCCATTATCGCTTTTGTCCAGCATGGGTAGCCCACTTTTTCGCAGGCGTCCTTGAACTCGTCAAATCCTGTTGCGTAATAGTATTTTGATGTCAGGCAGCCCGCTTTCCTTATTGTTTCCCTTATCCTTTCCCTCTGCATTGCAGTGTGTGTCGCCTTTGCGTTTGGGATGATGTTATAGCCCTCCTCTTCAAGCTTCATGAGCATGTCGAGATTTATCGCCTCGATCTCAGGCACGATAAAATCAGGCTTCTCCTTCTCTACGACAGACCTGAGGAACCCTGCGTTCTTCATATCTCCTGCATACCATTTGTGGGCGACTTGGTGCCCTGGCGCGTTCATGTATCTGTCAACGCCGATAGTGCAGAATCCCATCCTTTGTGCCTCTATTATGACCTCCTTGCCCAGCTCTCCGCAGCCAAGCAGCATGATCTTTTTAGCCTTACCTGATGTTTGCGAATACAGTTCTTTTATCATCATACCCCCCTCCAAACTCACGGATCCATATAGGATCCTGCATTTTTTGAATCCTGTTTTGTTTTGCATTAAAACATATTGCGTTATCTTGTATCTGCATAATTACTTATTACAATTTATAATTACAATTTATATTATCACAATTGCAGAGTCACCCGTATATCTTATCACTGGATAAAAACAGCATAAAGTGGCGCAACATTAGTATATTAAGTTATTGATTTTGATTGTTGGTCTATGCTGTTTTGGTTGTTTTGCTATTTGTTTTGGTTGTTTATTTTAGTTATTATTTTAGTTGATGGTTTTAGTTATTTGTTTTAGCTATGGGTTGATAAAGGAGGCTATTTGTTGAGACTGGTTTTAGTCATTGTTTTTTGGTTTTTTAAAGCCAATTAACGATTTTGTGCAAAGATTTAAAAGTATCTTTGTTTACCTCAGTATAGATGGCTTCGAAAAACAGACTGTTTGTAATGATAGCGCTTCTGGTGTTCATAGTCATGGTATCCATCTCTTCTCTAGCCAGGCTTATCACAGACTATTTCTGGTTCGATGCATTGGGGTTTAGCAAAATTTTCGTAATAAACCTTGAAGCATCGCTTCTGATGTTCTTTGTGTCAGGGATTGTCTATTTCATTTTTTTCCTGTTGAACCTTATCATATCTTCAAGGCTAAAGGATAATAACAGCCAAAACAAGCTGGTCTCAACAAAGGCAAAGCTCTTGTTATCTGGGGTTGTTGCATATCTGCTCGCAAGCTCGACCGCATCGAGCTGGATGCAGCTTATGATCTATCTCAGGCAGGTGCCTTTCGGGGTTTCAGATCCTATATTTGGCATGGATGCAGGGTTCTATGTGTTTTCACTTCCATTTCTGCAGATGGCATGGAAATTTGCCTTTATCTGCATGATTATAACAGCGATAATTGTGACACTTGATTATCTGCAGTCTTTCATATCAGGCCTTTTCAGGAACCCATCTGTAAGAAAGGATGCTGAAAAAGACAGCGAAGGCATGGGCAGCATGCCCCGTTATTCAGTGAACCTCAAGCAGGAGCTGCTGAAGCTGAAGAAGAGGGCGGTCGTTCACATCTCAGTCTTGGTCTCGTTCCTTTTTATTCTTCTTGCACTGAAGCATTACCTCTCAAGGTATTCGATAATGTTCTCAGAGAAAGGGATAGTTGTTGGCGCAGGATATACAGATGTTGTTGTCTGGCTTCCTGCTGTAAAGATTCTCATGTTTGCAGCAGCAGCGATTGCAGTAATATTTTTCATATGGACTGTGTATATCTCAAAGGCGAAGATGAACAAGGTGCGCATCCTTGCCTATGCTTTCCTTGGATATGTCCTGATTGCGCTTCTCGGCCTTGGCATATTGCCTACGATTGTGCAGTCGCTCTATGTATCTCCTAATGAGATCAATCTCGAGAAGCAGTATATAGATAACAACATAAGGTTCACGAAGATAGCCTATGGTCTCTCAGATGTTACTGAAGAGGATTTCCCGTTTGAGAAAGTAACGGCTGTTTCAGATGCCTCAGGCACTATAGAGAACATAAGGATACTTGACTGGCGGCCGCTGACCTCTACATACAAGCAGACGCAGGAGATAAGGCTTTACTATGACCTTGCAGGCGTTGACATCGACAGGTACAATATCAGTGGGAAATACACGCAGGTGATACTTGCAGCAAGGGAACTTGAGCAGGATCAGATTACAGACAATGCCAAGACCTGGGTCAACCTGCATATGGTATACACGCATGGCTACGGTGTTGTCATGAGTCCTGTAAACAGAGTTACAAGAGAAGGCCTCCCTGAGTATTATGTCAAGGATATCCCGCCTGTATACACTGTTGATGATGAGAATATCATGATCAGCAGGCCGGAGATCTATTATGGTGAGCTTGATAATGACTTTGTTCTTGTGAATACAAAGACCGACGAGTTCAACTATCCGAAAGGGAACACCAATGAGTATATCAACTATGACGGGAGCGGAGGGGTTGTGCTTGATTCATTTGCCAAAAAGCTGCTGTTTGCGCTCAGGTTCGCAGACATAAAGATTCTGCTCTCATCCAGCATAAACCCTGACAGCAGGATCATGTTCAACAGGAATGTCCAGGACAGGATAAGGAAGGTGACGCCTTTCCTTGGCCTTGACAGCGACCCTTATCTTGTGATTGATGATGGCAGGTTATATTGGATCCAGGATGCGTATACGACAACAGGTAATTTCCCCTATTCGCAGAAGCATGGGAAGATAAACTATATACGGAATTCTGCCAAGATTGTCATGGATGCGTATAACGGCAAGCTGACATATTACATGGTAGGAGATGATCCCATAATCAGGACATATTCAAAGATATATCCTGGGGAGTTCAAGGATTTTTCAGAGATGCCTGAAGGGCTGAAAAAACATATAAGGTATCCAGAGGAGCTGTTCTCAGTGCAGTCAGCCATATACAGTACCTACCACATGGAAGACCATGTTGTATTCTATAACAAAGAGGATGCATGGGACATCCCCAATGAGATTTATGGGACAGGCCAACAGGTAAGGGTTGAGCCTTATTATATCATAATGAAACTGCCAGGCGAGGATGATATAGAGTTTGTCCTGATGACATCATTTACGCCGATAAAAAAGGACAATATGGTTGCGTGGCTTGCAGGAAGGTCAGACGGCAGCAAGTATGGAAAGCTTCTGCTTTATAAGTTTCCTAAGGACAAGCTCGTCTACGGCCCTTCGCAGATAGAGGCTAAGATCGACCAGGATTCAGAGATATCACAACAGCTGACACTGTGGTCTCAGCAGGGAAGCAGGGTAACAAGGGGAAACCTCCTTGTGATTCCTATCGACAACTCGATCCTCTACATAGAACCACTTTATATCCAGTCTGAAAAGGGCCAGCTCCCTGAGCTAAAGCGCGTCCTTGCAAGCGATGGGGATAGGGTAGTAATGGAAGAGAACCTTGGTCTTGCGCTTGAGTCATTGTTCGGAAAAACCCAAATTCCTGATAAACCAGATGATTTGGAAGAGGGTTTAGATCAGGAAGACATGGATGGTATAACAGATGATACTAATCTAGTTAGAAGGGCCAATGATTATTATGAAAATATCCTTGATGCTATGACAAAGGGGAACTGGTCAGGGATTGGAGAGAATATGGAAGAGCTGGGGAAAATCTTAGAAGCGATGGCCGGCAGATGATTTCTTGATAAGATTTAATGATTGATTAATATAAGTATGGGCAATGACCTGATTGGGTTTTGAAAAATGCGAGGGAAGGGATTTGCACCCTCGCAGCCTTTTTAAAAAAGCCTGGGGAAAATATTTCCAGTGCTGTTTCGCTTCGCTTCAACAGCACGACAGAAAAGCAAAGAGTTCTAGTACGATAAGAAGAACCCAAAACTCAAGACCCAGAACTCAAAAACCTAATAAAAGCCTGGGGAAAATACATCCAGTGCTGTTTCGCTTCGCTTCAACAGCACGACAGAAAGAGTTTTTGGTTTTGAAAAATGCGAGGGAAGGGATTTGAACCCTCGAACCCACTAAGGGACAGGATTTCTGATCAACAAAAGGACAACAAATCCTTGCAGGGATTATGTTGCTGCCCTTTAATCTTAAGTCCTGCGCGTTTTCCAGACTTCGCTACCCTCGCGTATAACAGGCAAAGCGCATCTCTGTGCATGTCTCTTGTTATCTTAAATCTTATTAAGCCGTACACCTGTGCTTTGCCTTATACCGGCAGAAGTGCATGTTATTTAAATATTCCTATTGGGGTGTGTTGGTAAAGCATAGACATTAGCCATGATGGGCTTTTTTTTATTAGGTGTTGCAAACAAGCCCTAGCTGAGGGTTTTTCTTACCCTTTTCTTACTTTGCAATCTTGTATTTCAGCTGGTGTTTCGTGGGCTTCTTAGCTTGCAGTTTTTCCAGCTTTTCGAACTCTTTTACAGCCCTGCTCAGGATTTTTGTTATCTTGTTTTTCTTCTTTGCCTTGTAGAGCTGGACTGCAAGCACCTCGTTGCTTAGGATGTGGGAGATCCAGTCTGCAAATAGGTTCTTTTCTTTGTCGACGTAGTACTGGAAGTCTTCTTTGTCTAGGCTCTCGATATAGTTTAGGAGGTCTTTTAGGTTAGAAAGGCTTTTCTTGTCTTTTGTTATGAAATGCTGGCTGCTTGGCAGCGACTTCATGAGCTCAAGGAGCTTTATCGCGCTCTGTTGCCTTGTCTGCCTCTTGATGTCCCTTCTCTGCAGGTATCCTGCGTACCTGAGGAGAAAATGCCTTTTTATGAACTTATAGGACAGTATGACCAGAAGCAGGAGCGCTAATGCAAGCCCACCTATCACAAGCAGCTGCTGCTGGATGTCATAGAAGGAAACGTTATGGACAATGGCCTTCCTGAGCAGGTCTGAGCATACGACAAAAGGGTTAATAAGGTTCGCGTAATACGAGATGTATTCAGGCATCTTCTCAAGCGGAAATATCAGGTCTGAAACGAACAGGAGGATGCTTCCGACTGAGATGGATGTCAGTGTGCCTGTCTCTTCAGAGTTCAGCAGGTTTCCGATGATCATGCCTATCAGCGTGAAGATCGATGTAGATATGAAGAGTATAAGTATTGCCATGCTGATGTTTGGGACTATGCCTTTGCTGAAGAACAATATGAACATAGTTATGATGATGGAGAGCTGGATCAGCATTATGGTCATCGTCGTAAGATAGGCGCCAAGTATGAAAGAGAAATCTCCAGTAGGAGTGACAAAGTTCCTGAAATATGCGCGTGAGGTCTTTTCCATTATCATAAGGTTTGATGACAAGAGGATGCCTATGAACATGATTATGAGCATAATAAGGTATGGAAAATAGAAATTGAGCTGAGAGTCCGTGGTCACGACAGGCCTTACGTTCTTTATTATAGGGCTTACTATTGTCTGTATGTTTGTGATTTGTGTATTTTTTATGTTTGTTGTTATTGCATTGAATGTCATCTCAACTGCAAGTATCTTTTCCATGCTTGCGTTGACCCTCTTTTTTAGGTCAAGAACCTTTCCTGCGGCAACATCCATTGATCTGGCAGCAGCGTCGAGCCTGGTGTCAAGGGCATGGAGATTGCTCGACAGCGTGGAGATCGCGCTTGATAGCTGGCCTGTTGAGTTTGAGTACTGGTTGGTATCATTGAGCTCGCTCACGAGTTCGATAAGGCTTTCTGCTGTCGAGTTGAGCAGGTCATCCAGCTCGTCGATCTCAGATGAGCTCATGTTGCTGCCTCCTGCAAAGTCGTCTACATCATCAATCAGGTCATAGGCTTCATCTATAGCATCTTCAGCGATATCTTTTAGGTCGTCGATCAGGCTGCTTGCCTCATCACCGCTCTTTTCAACATCAGAGATGCCGACTGTTCCATAATCAAAATTTATGTCTATCGACCTTATCTCGTCTGATACCCTGTCTATGTCTTCCTTTGTTTCTATGTTCTCCTGCTTCAGGAGCTCTATCACTGAGGTCTTGTTGAAAAGCTCTTCAGTTGTCTGGTTGAGCTTATTCAGAAGCTCCTGGGTCATGCCAGTTGTGAGCTCGAGCGCCTTGTTGTTGAAGTCGGACTCGATAGAGTCCACTACAGACTGGAAGAAGTTTATCTTTGAGTTGTCGACAAAGAAGTCTATCTCGTTCACTTTAGTGTTGTCGATCCTGAAGTCATACGGGAAGACCACGCAGATGTGGGTCTTGCCTGACCCTAGCGACGCCTTGCAGCTTTCGACCGATTCATACTCAGCCAGCTTGTAGCTTTCCTTGTCAAGCACGCTTATGAACGAGCTTGTCATGTTGTTCATATCAGGCGAATAATAGCCAAGGTTGATTACCGCAGTCCCTGTGCTGTTGAACGCGAGGCCAACTATGAGTATGATTACGAGCGGGCCGAATATGACTATCAGCGCAGATATCCTTGATCTCAGGAGCAGCCTGAAATTCTTCTTCATGATGTTAAAGATCTTCATCTTTATTTTTCCAGCTTTAGTTTCTCCAGCACTTCCTGCAGCGACGGCTTTTCGACAGTGACATCCAGGAGTATCTCGTCCATCTCTTCAACGATATGCAGTACCTGATGCAGGCTGCGTTCCGGCGCAGAGGTGTATATGACAAGCTTGTTGTCGACAACATCCATCGAGCTGATAGAAAGGTTTTTTCCTGTGTGGTTCAGCTTTTCGATTATCTCCTTGTATTTTCCAGGGGTGGTCTCAAGCTTGATCTCCTGGTCATTTGTGAAGTGGCACTTGATCTGGTCAGGCGTGCCTGCCATTATTATATGGCCGTTTAAGAGTATGCCTACCCTGTCACAGAGAAGCTCAAGCTCGTCCAGGAAATGCGATGAGAGGATTATTGTCGTGCCTTTCTCATTGATCTGCTTTATAAGCTTCCACATCTGCTTTCTTAGTAATGGATCAAGGTCGGCAGTCGGCTCGTCAAGTATCAGAATCTTTGGGTCGTGGATGAGTGCGCACGCTATATCCAGCCTTTTGAGCATCCCTCCTGAAAGGTTTATTGCCTGGACATGCTTTGAGTCATGTATCCCCATCAGTTTGAGGAGTATCTCGATGTTTGTCCTCCTTACATCGTGTGATAGGTTATAGAGGTGGCCGAAGTACTCCATGTTCTCAAAACAGGTAAGCTTTGCATATATAGAAGGGGTCTGTGCAGCAAATCCAAAACTCTTCTTGACATCATTCTCGCTGCTGAAGACCGACCTGAACTGCCTTTCATCGTTTGAAAAGCTCAGTAGGTGCTCTAGCTTAAACATGACATCGCCCCCTTCAGGCTGAAGAAACCCTATTATTGTGTTCAGAAGAGTGGTCTTGCCAGAGCCGCTCATGCCAATGATTCCGAAAATCTCACCTGACATTATGTCAAGGTTGACATCATCGAGCACAGTCTTTTTCCCGAACCGCTTTGTGACATTTATAACTTTGATTACATCGTTTGACATCAGGATATATTTTTGTCTATTGGCTATATATATTTAATTATTCACTTATAAATAGTCATATGGTGTGTCATAACAGTCAGATAGCCATAGCAGCCTGATAACAGTAGCATCCAGATCAACATGGCAGCAAGATGGACATCTACCGATAAATTATATATACATCTCTTCCACCCCCAAACCTTATGATAGACATAGGCACAACGCTTAGGCATTACAAGCGCGAGGATATACAGAATGCGATGCTCAAGACAGCGATAGGAAGAGAGGTTGCAGTAAGATACGGTGACAAAGGGTTTGGGAAGAGGCCTGACGCGCTTCAGTATCCTAAGGATATCTTGGAGTTTGCAAAACAGCGGGCAACCTCTTTTCATGTCTCTGAAGAGCGCTGGTCAAACGTGTTCAGGCTCGAGCCAGGCCTTAGGCCTGCAGAGCTTGATGAGATCAGGACAGGCTGGGATCTTGTACTAGACATAGATTGTCCTGTATGGGAATATTCAAGGCTTATCACCCATCACCTGATACTGGCGCTCAAAAAGCATGGCATAAGGTCGGTCAGCTGCAAGTTTTCTGGCAACAAGGGTTTTCATATTGCAGTCCCGTTCGAGGCGTTTCCTGATAAGGTGGGCGGAGAGGAGACAAGGCTCTGGTTTCCTGACAAGATAAAGAAGATACTGTACTATCTTGCTGATTATATTGATTCAAAAGAGAACGGGTTTGCGTTCACAAAAGACCTCCTCAAGATGGATGGGATTAGCACTATCTCAGAAAAGACAGGGATACCAAGGGATGAATTGTTTGTGAATGTGTGCAACCGCTGCAGCACGGTCTTTTCAGATAGCGGCAATCACGGAAAAAAAGCTGTAGGACATGCCAATGCCGGGCAGAAGAATGGTTTTCAGTGTGAGAGGTGTGAGAAGAGCCTGACTTTTGAGCAGGGCAAGGATTACTGCGTATGCAAGAGTTGCGGGCATATACAGAAAAAAGAGGATCTTTCAGCTGCAGATGAAACCCCTTCATCAGAAAGCCGCTGCCCAAGTTGCATGAGCTATGACATAGGAAGAAAAGCAAGCCCAGAGGCTCTGCTTAACCTTGATGCGATGCTTATATCACCCAGACATATGTATAGGATGGTTTATTCCCTTCATGAGAAGTCAGGTCTTGTTTCTGTCCCGGTAAACCCTGACGAGGTGCTCTTGTTTGAAAAGGAGATGGCACGCCCAGATATGGTTGAGGAGGGAAGGTTCAGCTTTCTTGACATAACTGGGTCTGATTATTCAGAGGCAAGCGAGCTCTTTGACAACGCATTGAGCTATGATATTCAGGCAAGAGAAAAAGAGATGCGCTCAGAGCAGTTCGTCAGTGTAGAAAAGCAGGAGAAGAGGTCGTCTGAATATGAGGAGCTTGAGTCCGCAATACCTGAAGAGTTCTTTCCCCCTTGCATCAAGAGGACGCTTGAAGGGCTTTCTGACGGCAAAAAACGGGCGATGTTCATCCTGATAAATTTTCTTTCCAATACCGGCTACAGCTGGGATGCGATCGATGATATCATGTCGAGATGGAACGAAAAGAATAAGGAGCCTCTTCGTGAGGTACTTCTCAAGGGGCAGATAAGGTATAGGAAAGCCCAGGCAAAGATGCAGAAGAAAAAGGTGCTTCCTGCAAACTGCGACAACAAGATGTACTACAAGGATCTCAGGATCTGCACGCCTGACAATTTCTGCCCGCGGATAAAAAACCCGGTAAACTATGCTGTGCTTAAGTCCAGGATCGCTTCTGGGACAGGCAAGAAAGGTGCGAGAGCAAGGCTCACTCCTGAGCAGAAAGAGATGCGCAGAAAGCACAGGCAGATGCAAAAAAAGCAAGAAGAGGACAAAGAGAGAGACAGGAAACAGGACAGAAAAGGGGAACCACCTGCAGCATGACAGAAGAAGAGAATCCCTGCAGCATGATAGAGTGGGGAAGGTTTGCAGCATGACAAAAGGAAGGGGGTTGGAACCCAATATACAGTTCTGTTAATCAAAACCATAAACTATTTAAATAAGCTCTGCTTTGAGATTCAGATCGTTTACTGAGCCTTTGTTTGGCTTTTTGCCAATAGTTTTTGTTCATAATAATTTTTGTTTATAATAAGGCATTGTGTGGGGAAGAGATGGAAAACCTTAATACTGAGATAAAGACCAAGATACTAAATTTTTTGAGCACAAAGAGTTTCGGAGCCTCCAGCAGCGAAATCGCCAAGAAGATAGGCCATAACAGGATAACTGTCACAAAATATCTTGAGATAATGAAGGCGCATAAGCTTCTCACATGCGAGGGTGTTGCCCAGGCAAAGCTTTGGAGGATAAACGAGAAAAGCAGCCTGCAGACAGTGCTCATTGTCGATGACGAGCCTCATGTGGTCGACCTTGTGGCATTGAGCATTATCTCATGCAGGTATAATATCATTAAGGCATATTCAGGGCTTGATGCACTTGAGAAGGTCTATACAGAGACGCCTGATATAATAATCCTCGACCTGATGATGCCAGGCATAAACGGTTATGAGGTGTGCAAGAGGCTTAAGGAAAATGCCTTGACACAGCATATCCCTATAATAATCCTGTCTGCAAAAGGCCAGTTGAGCGACAAGCTTGAAGGGATGCGGTTTGGCGCAGATGACTATATAACAAAGCCGTTTGACCCTATGGAGCTTGAGGCAAGGGTGAAAGTCATGTTGAGGAGGGTCAAGCAGGACCTTGACACGCATCCGCTTACAAAGCTTCCAGGGATTGAGTCATTCAAGGGCCATATCAATGACCTTAAAGGCGCAATCAAGGATTTTACAGTCTACAACATGGGCTTTAGGAACTTTGAGGATTACAAGAAGGAATTCGGTTACAAGAAGGCAGATGATTTCGTGCTCATTGTTTCAAGGATGGTAGCAGACATAATAAGGTCCTCAGACAAGAGCTATGTTGCGCACACGCTGAAGGACAACTTTGTGATAATCAGCGCAGACAATGATATTGAGAAAAAGATAAGGTCTTCATACAGGAACATAGCCCCTTACATCTTTTCAGAGAGCATGCCGAAGACCAAGGTCGAGATGAAGATAAATAAGCTTACTGGTGCAAGCATCATACAGAAGAAGATGGATTTTACTGGCATCTGCAATACCCTTTGCATCAGCCCAAGGTGATGATAATGATAGGTAATACGCAAGGATATGACCTTTTATGGTGTGTCCCGCTGTCGCTTTTGCTTGTATACTGGATATTCCGTTATTATAAGGGTTCAAGAAAGAAGAAAGAGAGCTTTGATGATTATTACAACAAGGTCCTCAACTCGGACAAGTATAAGGTCCGTGGGAAGTTTGAAGCGGATTGAGTGCTGCAGTGTTCTGGCAGAAGCGTGTTGTTAGATGATTATTGTTAAATGATTATTGTTAGAAGCGTGTTTTGTTAGAAGCGTGTTGTTTTTTCATGGGTCTTTTTCAGGCGGCTGTGTGGTTTTTGGTTATAGTATAATTAATAATTGGGATAATTGATATAAGTATGATTAATAAAGTATGATTAATATAATCAAAATAATCAGTCATATTGTGATCATAGTATAATCATAGTGTACTGTTGGGGTTACAGTTTTTTATCAGGGGGTATGCATGGGTATTAGCCTAAAGCTGAAGATTGTACTGTTTATAGTCCTTATATCATTGCTTGTTGGTGGAGCTACAGGCCTGATTGTCAAGGACAGCATCCTAAATGGCAATGGCAATGATGATCCTGCAGATGGGCCGGGCGGCAATATAGGCATGTCAGATGCCAATGCAGCCAATGCAGACGATGCAGAAGGCAATAATGGCAGCAGTGCAGGCTTGGCAAATGGAAGTGCAAGCCTGACAGGTAGCAGCGCAAGCCTGACCAGTGGCACTGCAGAGCCGGCAGATGAACTGCCGGAAATAGAGCATGCCTTGAATTTTTCAGATATGGCATTGATATCTCTCTCAGTAGTGCTTTTGTTTGTGATAATCTCTGCAGTAGTATTTTCAGCAGTCGTAGTAAAACCTGTCGATGACATGATAATAGCGACCCAGCTTATAGCTGAGGGGCACTATGACCAAAAGATAAGGTCAAAAGGCGGCGACGAGCTTGGCAGGCTGGCAAACTCTTTTAATGATATGGCATACAGGCTCAGCAGTACGATAAAGCAGAGGTCGCGGTTTTTAGACATGGCATCGCAGGAGAAGCAGAAATCAGAGCTTCTTATAGATTCTATGGCAGACAGCGTGATTGTGACTGATTCAGAGCATAGGATAGTGATATTTAATCCAGCAGCTGAGATACTCTTTGAGATTGACAGGGAAAAGATGCTTAACAGGCATATAGCCCATCTTCTGAAGAGGTATTCGATAGACAGGCTCTTCTCAAGCTTTCCTGAGATCGACAAGAACAGGCTGCTTCCTGTAGGCAATGTCAGCATATCATCAGTTGAGATGATTCTTGAGAAGCCGCGCAAGCGGGTGATCAAGGCGACTGTCGCGCCTGTCAAGAACGAGAGGAACCTGATAACAGGTACTATCACAGTCATCGAGGACATAACAAAACTGAAAGAGATAGATGACATGAAGAACGAGTTCATAAGCACTGTTTCACATGAGCTCAGGACGCCGCTTACAAGCATAATCGGGTACACCACCCTTCTTCTGGACGAGAAGTTCGGCAGGCTCCAGAAAGACCAGATGAGAGCGATAGGGATAGTCAAGAAGGAGAGTGATGTGCTGCATGAGCTGATAGACGATATACTTGACTTATCTAAGCTTGAGGCAGGGAAGGCCAAGGCAGTCTTCGAGGAGACAGACATAAGAGATGTCATCTCCAAGTGCCCGGCGATAAGGCTTCCTGAAAAAAAGGGCATACACCTTAAGCAGCTGTATCCTGAGAACCTCCCCATGATTATGGCCGACAGGGCAAAGCTCAGCCAGGTATTTACGAACATCATCTCCAATGCTGTGAAGTTCACAAAAGAGAACGGCACGATAACAGTCAAGGCGATGAGCAAGAAGGATCATGTCATAATAGATATCCGCGACACAGGGATAGGGATAAAGAAATCTGAGATCCCTAAACTCTTCAACAAGTTCTATCAGGTCCAGAGCCATCTGACAAGGACACAGACAGGGACTGGGCTGGGTCTTCCGATAGTAAAAGAGATAATCGGGCTTCACAACGGGCTCCTGTCTGTGAAGAGCGTGTTCGGCAAGGGCACGACAGTCAGTATAGCCCTTCCAAAAGAGCATACTGAGCTGGAAGAGGCAGAAAAGCAGCCTGCATGCTGGGAGATAAAAAAGTGCAACAAGGTAAGATGCCCTGCATACAAGAGCAACGACAAGAGATGCTGGCTTACCATAGGGACGTTCTGCAAGAAGAGCAGCAATATGCAGTCCCTGGATAAGATCGATGTATGCACATACTGCAGCATATACAGAAAGGTGCTTAAAGATGCTAAAGAAAAAAAGAGCTGAACAAAAGAAGATGATAATCATCGCAGACGATGAGCCGAACATCCTTGAGCTGTTGAGGATGATATTTGATAAGGATTATTCACTGAAACTTGTCGCGACTGGAAAAGGCGTGCTTGATGCGGTCAAGAGAGAGAGGCCTGACCTTATCCTTCTCGACGTGATGATGCCTGAGCTCAACGGTTATGAGGTGTGTGAGATACTTAAGAATGATCCCAGGACAAAGGACATCATCGTCGCGATGCTGAGCGCCAAAGGGCAGGAGAGGGACATCATCCAAGGGCTTAAGCTGGGTGCAGACCATTATATAACCAAGCCTTTTGATCCTACTGAACTCAAAAAGATGGTGCATGAGATGCTGAAATGAAAGCGCTACAAGGAAAAATACCTCCATAAAAACACATGAATGAACAAGTGCTAAAAATGGATAAACCTGAAAAAGGCAGGATCAGGAAAGATTCAGATAGCAATAGAAGGATAAAGGATGTAAAACATAGTCGCAGAAAAAGTAAGCATGCATCTGGCAACACAGTGCATGCATCCAGAAACATACTCAATGCGTCTGATGAGTTCTATATATCCATCCTAAAGGACATGCCTATTGGCATCTTCAGGACAACCCCTGGGCAAAACGGGAAATTTGTCCATACGAACAAGAGCTTTCTTAAGTTGTTCGGGTTCGCAGATGAGAGTGAGGTAAGGAACCTTCCTGTCTCAGAGTTATACATAAACAAGGCGGACAGGCTAGCACTCTCAAAAGAGCTTGTCAAGAAAGGCTATGTTGCAGGATATGAGGTCCAGCTCAGGAAAAAAGACGGCCACCCACTATGGTGCAGCATCACTGCTAAAGTTGTGTATGATAAGGATAACCATAAGATCACTTTTTTTGACGGTACAATAGAAAACGTAACAGACAGGAAGGTTGCAGAGGAGCTTCTTAGGGAAGAGGAGGAGAAGCTGAGGACAGTATTCCAGAACATGCCTGACTATTTCTATAGGACAGACAAGAACGGGAAGATAATTTTGGTCTCACCATCAACACTGAAGATGATGGGCTACAAGTCATCAGATGAAGTGGCTGGCAAGGACATGGCAAGGGATTTCTATTCTAATCCCTATGAGAGGAGAAAGTTCCTGAGAAAGCTGCAGAAGGACGGGAAGGTAACAGATTATGAGATAGATCTGGTAAAAAAGGACAGGTCAGTCGTAACTGTAAGCACGAATTCCTGTTATTATTATGATAAGGACGGCAGGATTGCAGGGGTAGAGGGGATATTCAGGGACATCTCAAAAAGAAAGCAGGCGGAATTAAAGCTTATCGAGTCTAATGAAAAGATCAATGCACTTAACAGGTTCAACAAAAGCATAATAGATGGCATATCTGACGAGGTTCTTGTTATAGAGCCTAATACAAGAAAGATCATCTCGGCAAACAAGGAGGTCTTAAAGAGAGTTGGCATGAGTTTAAGCAGTATAATAGGGAAGAGGTGCTATGAATTTTATAACGCACATGGCAGGGAATGTGATGCCTGTGCCCTATCAAAGACGCTTGAGACCATGAAGAAAGCGGAATGCGAGCTCAACTCTTATGACCCAAAAAATAAGAGAGAGCTATTTCTAAATATCTCTACATACCCTATTTTTGACAGCAACAGGGTTATCAAGCAGGTGGTACATATAACAAAGGACATAACAGAGAAGAAGCAGAATGAGCGAACTTTTGCAGAGCTTAACCAGAGGCTCTTGATGCTCTTTAAGATGTCATCCAACCTGCAGCAATCACTTGATATCAATGATAACATCGAGACTGCAATCACTGCTTTCGAATCGCTGGGTTATGATAGGGTGAGGATATATAAGATGGTGGATAATCAGCTTGTCGGACTAAAGTCAAACCATATGCCAGACACCGAGTTCAGGAAGATAGTTGTCCCTTTTGATGATGAGCACAGGAGGGCATACACATGCATCAGCGCAAGAAAGCCAATAATCGAGAAGACTACAAAAAAGACAAGGCTTTCTAAAGTACTAGGGAAGACAGGGGTTTTTGAATCTGCGAGCCTGCCCCTTCTCTGCAAGGAGAAATGCCTTGGGATAATAAGCGTCGACAACAAGTTCTCGCAAAAATTGATATCCAAAGACGACCTGAGCATTCTTATGATATTTGCCAACCAGATCGCAGTGGCCCTTGAGAACGCGATACTGCACAAGAATGATATAATCATGCTCAACAAGCTGAGGGCACTGTATGATATATCAAGCACGATAACGAGCACATTGAATCTGGAAAAGCTGCTCAACATGATTGTCATAAAGATAGTAAAGCTTCTTAAGGTCGACATGTGCTCTATATTTTTCCTTGATGAATCGAGCAAGAAGCTTAGTCTTGCTGCGTCTTTTGATATAAAGAACTACAAGAGAGACCCTAAAACCATGCTCAGCTGCGATTCACCATGCGGCAAGGCGCTTAGGACGAACAAGATGGTCTACATCAGGTCGATAAGCTCTGAGAAGGGTTATGAGAACGCACAATTCGCAGAGAAGGCAGGGCTTAAGTCAATGCTTTCGATACCTATGTACATTGACGGCGGACCAACAGGCGTCATAAACATATTTACCAGGGAGACTAAGGAATTCTCAGCAGATGAGCTGGACCTCCTGCAGAGCCTTTCTAACCATACATCAATGATAATAAGGAACTCACAGCTTTATGAGCGCATTAAGTATGACAAGGATACACTCTCTACGCTTGTCGACATCAGCAGGTCAGTCAGCTCAACTCTAAACACAGATGATCTTCTCGAGCTTGTCTTAAACAAGGCGATAGAGTTCACTGGTGCGGATTTCGGCTTCATCATGCTAATAAAAAACAATTATCTCGAGGTCAAGATCAGTGAGAAGCATAAGATTGCAAACGCTGAGCATATGAAGCTTAAGATAGGGCAGGGCATCCCTGGGCATGTCGCAAAATACAAGATGCCTGAGATAGTAGGTGATGTCACAAAAGACAAGAGATACATAAAGATCCTTGACAATATCCGGTCGATGGCGGTTATCCCTCTTCTCAGCCATGGAGAGATTCTTGGTGTTATTGATCTTGAGAGCACAAAGGTCGATAATTTCAAGTACATAAAGAAGACACTCAATATATTGACTAACAACATCTCGATTGCGCTTGAGAACGCGAGGCTGTATGATAAGGTCAGTAAATTCAATGTCAGGCTCAAGACAGAGGTAGAGATAGCGACGCAGGAGCTGAGGCAGAAAAACATAGAGCTCTTGAAGCTTGACGAGCTGAAGTCTGATTTTGTGTCAAATGTCAGCCATGAGCTTCGCACCCCGCTGACAAGCATAAACGGCTATACAAAGCTTTTGCTCATGGAAAAGCTAGGCAAGCTTAACCAGAAACAGATGCAGTGCCTAAAGATAGTATCAGAGGAGGGGGACAGGCTGACGCGCCTGATCAATGATGTGTTGGACCTGTCTAAGCTTGAATCAGGCAAAGCCAAGGTTGATATAGAAAAGGTTGATGTTGCTCTTCTGGCCAATGAGACCATAAAGACGCTTAGCATGTCAGCAAGGGAAAACGGCATCTTGGTTAATGTTGTATTAAAGACCAATAAGACAGAGATCGAGGCAAGCAGGGATCTGATTAAGCAGGTCTACATAAACCTCATCAGCAACGCGATCAAGTTCTCTTCGCCAGGGGGCAAGGTCATGGTCGTGATAAAGAAAGTCAGGAAAAACATATCCATCTCTGTAAAAGATACTGGAAGGGGAATCCCTGAAGAGTTCATACCAAAGCTGTTCAACAAGTTTGTGCAGTTTGACAGCTCTATGACGCGCGAGCAGGGTGGGACAGGATTGGGGCTGGTTATTGTAAAGCATATCCTGAATGTCCATAACGGAAAGATAACTGTCAAGTCAAAACTCGGCAAAGGAAGCACATTCACTTTTATCCTGCCATATAAACATATAAAGAAGAGAGATAATATTACGAATGACCTGGCAGCTGCAGCCATGCCAGGGCCTATTGCAGCGAGCCAGCTTTCAGATTAGGTCGTTGATATCAGCGACAGGCCTGGGGAATTTTGCAGAATCCTCATATCCCATCCTTTGACAGGCGCAGTTCACAAAGCATTCTATGAAAGGGAAGTTCTCAAGCTGCGTAAAGTCCAATGTGTCGAATGCAAGCATGTAGTAGCTCTTTTCAGGATGCTTTTTTTTAAGCTTGTCCAGAGATGCGATATCTCCCTGGCCAGGTTTTGTCGAGATGAGAAGCCCTATCCTCTCGCTTGAATGGAACCTTATCATGCCAAGCCTTGCTTTTTTGCCTGTCTTTTCTGCTTCTGATCTGTCAAGTGCCTTTAGTTTTCTGCTCAAAGGGTTGTATATATAGACAGGTATTTTGTTTTTCAATGAGAGCGCCAGAGGATGGAACATCCCGTCACCTATAAAGACAATTCCATCTATCCTGTCCCTCCCTTCAAACTCCTCTATCGTGCATCCTAGCACCTGGCCAGGATAGGATGTATTTTTTGGCTTAAGCAGCCTGACTTTTTTTCCGTTGGTCACAAGATGCTCTTTTACACTATCAAGAAAATTCATATATTGTACTGTTGTGAACAAGGCTATGGTCCTGATACTATCAGGGATCTTTTTTACATCAAACCCTGAAAGGTCAAGCTTGCCAGTGTATCTGGCTTCAATATGCAGGCTTTTCATAAAATTTTGAGTATCTGGCTGCGTATTTAAATCTTTTTAAACCAAAATATTTATATTTAGTGATGATGGCTTATATCTAAAAAGAGGTGAACCTGTGGCAGAACTAAAGAGAGTGTTGAGTAAAAAGGTAATAACCTTTATAACCATAAATTCTATCCTTGGTACAGGACTCTTTTTCTTGCCTGCAAAAGGTGCAGGGACTGCTGGATCTGCATCAATAATCTCTTGGTTGGTATTGGCTGCGATTGCTGTATATACGATAATGTGTTTTGGTGAACTTGTGTCGATGTTTCCAAAATCAGGTGGTATATATGAATACTCAAAACGTGCCTATGGCATATTACCATCATTTATGATGGGCTGGCTGACATGGATAGTTGAGAATGTCACGATAGCGATGCTGGTAGTCGGTGCAATTGATTATATCATGCCACAGGGACTTCTCCTGCATAAGATATTGGTATCCTTGTTGCTTGTGGCACTATTCAATTACATAACATTTAGGGGTGTGCAGACAAGCGCGAACATGCTCTTGGCCTTTGCATGTATAACTCTTACCATGGCGTTTTTCGTCATAGTTACATCTCTGATTGATATCAATGCGCTCATGAACTTTAGGCTTGAAACACACTTTGATATTGAAAATCTTAGACCTTTCTTTACCCAAAACGGGTTTTTGGCAAACCTGAGCGTTATCGCGTTTACTGTTTTTCTTATATCTGAGACATTCTTTGGGTTTGAAGGCATATGTTTTCTTGCTGGGGAAACAAGAGATCCTGAAAGGGTTTTGCCAAAATCACTCTTGCTGGCCTCGTTGTTAGCTGTTGGTCTGACCATGGTATTTGTGATATCAACACTTGGCACCACTTCGGACTGGTCGCAGCTCTCACAGGTTGCAGCACCATTTGCTGATCTGATTGCTACGACTACAGGCACCACTGCGCAGAGCATATTCGTATTCGGTGTTTTCTTTGCGATTGTTGGCTCTGCAGCCGGGCTTACAGTGACGACTCCTAGGCTTATTCTGTCACTTGCAGAAGACAAGCTGTTTCCTACCAGCTTTGCAAGGATACATGAGAAGCGTAAGACTCCATATAATGCTATACTGTTCCAGACTGTTGTAGTTTCATTACTTATTGTTTTCACACTGATACAGGAGGATGCATACTTAAGACTTGTCAAGCTATTGGTTATTCTTGTTACAATAATGATGTCTTTTGTCATAGTGATAGTGCCTATAATGAGGAGAAGGCTGCCCCATCATGAAAGGCCTTTTAAGGTTCCTTTTGCAAATGTAGGTGTTCCTGTAATAATAATGACCAATATCTTACTGGTAATCGCATGGTTCATGGAAGATGCAACTGAAGCGATACAGCTTTTAAAGCTTGGTGGTTCGCTTCTCTTATTTGGAGTACCCATATTCCTTCTCTTGGTAACTTACTATGACCCTGATATCATAGTCAAGATAGGCAACATATTAGCATACTTGAACCTCGCATGCGAAAGGCTTCTTCTCCCAAAAAAGGTTATACAGGACATAGACACGCATCTTGAGGATGTTAAGGGAAAAAAGATACTTGAGTTTGGCTGCGGTGTAGGGTCACTGACAAAAGAGCTTCTAAAAAAGGTCGGTCCCGATGGTTACATATATGCGACAGACATGTCATTTACTTCTGTGGAGATAGCAAGGCAGAGGATGCTTAGAAGAGGGCATTCGAATGTCTGGTTCCTGCATGACATCCACCAGATGAACAGGGTGCATGATTCAATCCCTAATGTAGATATCGTCGTGTCATTCGGCATGCTTGGCTATATTCAGGACATAAAAAAGGTCCTTAGGGAGATAGCTGTGCTCCTCCCAGAAGGCGGCAAGGTCTTTTTTATAGACTATGTTGACCTCTTTAAGGTCATACCTAATGTAAGCTGGCTTTCTGACGAGAAGAAGCTGATCGAGCTGTTTAGGGAATGCGGGTTTGCAGTCCACGTGAGAAAGATAAAGATGTCGATGTGGAACTACCTTTATGTCTATGGTATGAAGTCAGAATACGATGTGCCTTTTGTTTAATGTGCTGTTTAAGATGCTATTTAACATATTCTTTAACATGTTCTCTAATCTATTACATGTTCTCTAATCTATTCTCTAATTCTTCTTTAATGTGTCTTTTAAGTGTTTAAAGCTTCAGATATTCTTGCAATCAAAAACAATATTAATAAGGCTTTATCCCTAAGTCCATATGGCAAGAGATTGTACTACAGATGGCAGGATGGTTGAGGATTCCAGGCTATCTAAGGATTCCAAGCCCTATAAAGATTCTAGGCCCTGGATCATAAAATATCTTCCGAAGAGCACTGCAGAGATTGTAGGGCAGGATGCATCAGTTGCCGAGCTCAAGCAGTACATTGTAGGCTACAGGAGCATGGCAAAGAAGGCAGCGTTTATATACGGCCCATCTGGCAGCGGCAAGACATGCTCAGTGTACTCGATTGCAGCAGAGCTGGGCTTTGAGGTTGTTGAGGTGAATGCGTCTGATTTTCGCAACCAGGACAGGATAAGGAGCATCATAGGCAGCGCTTCAAAGCAGATGCCGCTTTTTGCAAAAGGCAAGGTTATACTTGTCGATGAGGTTGATGGGCTTTCTGGGACAAAAGATAGGGGTGCTCTTCAGTCTCTTGCAAAGGTCATGGCAGAAAGCTCGTTTCCCCTGGTTATGACTGCGATGGATCCCTATCAGCAGAAGCTTTCTTCTATCCGCACAAAGTGCAGGCTTATAAGCTATTCTTCGCTTTCTTACACCTCTATATACAAGAGGCTTGTCCTGATTTCAGGATACGAGAATATAGCGTTTGATGAGGTGGCCTTAAAGACCCTTGCAAGGCGTGCAGGCGGGGACATGAGGGCTGCGATAAACGATCTACAGACGCTTTCCTCACACAATGGTTCGCTTGTCCGGGAGGATCTTGAGAGCCTCTCTGAACGGGAGCAGAAGGAGTCGCTTCCGAATGCCTTGGTCAGGATACTCAAGACGACAGATCCAAAGATAGCGTTAGGCGCGCTTGATAATATCGACGAGGATATGGATACAGTCAGGCTCTGGATCGATGAGAACCTCCCTTATGAATACACAAGCCCAGAGGACCTTGCCCGTGCCTATGATTACATGTCAAAGGCAGATGTATTCAGCAGGAGGATCAGGCGGTGGCAGCACTGGCGCTTTATGGTCTATATCAACGCGTTCCTCACTGCAGGGATTGCAGTGTCAAAGGATAAGAAGAAGACGGAGTTTGTGCATTATAGGCAGAGCATGCGCCCGCTTAGGATATGGCAGGCAAAGATGAAGTATGCAAAAAGGCTTTCCATCGCAGAGAAGATCGCTGCAAGGACACATACTTCTCTTAAGAGGACTGTAAAAGATACCCTGCCTTATGTCCAGCATATAATAAGCATTGGAGGCAGGATGTCTGATGCGATAATTGAAGGGTATGATCTTGACAAGGATGAGGTATCTTGGATTCGGAAGAGCCAATGATAATTCTATCTTATCAATAACATATCATCCATAACTCCACCTTATAGATAATTTTGTCTTGTCATCTTATGATTATGCAGTAATCTGCATAATCATCCTGTATATTATCTGCACTATCTAGTTTTAGGGTCTGGCCTATCTGATGTATAAAAGGCCAAGGAAGTCTACCTCTTTTTCGAACTCTTTCCTTGGCATGATATCGTCGATTGCCCCTTCCCTGCAGAGAGCATCGTATGCGTCAGATACGCTTTTTACATACTTGTGATAACGGTTCATGCATTCATCGCGTTTGACGGCTCGTTGGCAGTAACTGTTGATGCGGCTGATTTCAGCGTAAACCAGGCTGCCCTTCTTGCCACAGTTACTATGAAGACAAATGGGGCAGTAGCAGGCAATGCCAACGGTGATGTAGACCTTGCAAATACTGGTTCACAGACGATCACCACTTCTGACAGCGGTGGGCTTGCAATAGGGGATTCTATCAATTTTACATGCACAGTAGGCAGCGCAGACGGCCAGGTTACAGGCATCAGCGGCAATGATGTCACTGTAAACATAACCACATCCAACTGCTCAGACCAGGCATCTGCTGTGATTGCAGTGACCACACCTCAGACAGCTGACAGTGTCGCGTTGTCAGGGATAATGACAATACCATTACAGACACTTACTAATGCAATGGTGTCTGGTGCAGACGGTGTCTATGACGCAGGTGAGGGTGTCTATGTCAGCGCCGACACTACCCTTGATGCAGGCGACACCATAGTGGTCGGCGAGACCGTTGAAGCGCTTACAAACGCCAAGGTCACAGCAGGCAGCACAGGGAATGTGAAGGATGCAGGAGAGGGCGTATTTATCAGCGCCGACACTACATATGATGCAGGCGATACGATAATTGTCGGGACAACTGTCCAGACGCTTACAAATGGAAAAGTCACAGTCATCGGAGCATCCAACAACGTGCTTGATGCAGGTGAAGCAGCATACGATGATGCAGATACGAGTGGCAATGTCACTGCAGCAGATTACCGCCTGAGCTCTATTTCAGCAGAATCTGCGGTGCTTGGCTCTCCAAGCGACAACGATGCAGGAACAAATGTCGCAGCTACAGCTGGCTGGGTCAAGGAGGTAGATGCCCAGTGGACCATAGGCGACGACATATTCATAGAGAATGTTGCCGGCGAGCTGACATATTCAGCAGCAGCAGACTCTACAATAGGTGGCACAGGTCCAGCAGCAGGAACAGCAATAGATTCTTCTAAGGACGTTGACTGGACAACACTTTATTTCTATGATGCTGCAGGCGGCGGTGCATGGGCTGTCGGAGCAGATTCCATATGGGTAGATGACGGGAATGTCTATTATGATTCTGGGATCGATACGAGCATCGCCGGAATAACTGTCGAGAACACAGCTGGCACAGCTGCAGCAGGGGCAATACCGGCTGCGTGGCTCTTTGACTCAATTGATGCAGCAGGCGGCGGCGCATGGAATGCAGGTGCAGACTCAATAATAATAGAGGCTGATGACAACGATTATTACCTTGACCAGATAAACGCGATAACTGCGGCGATAGATGCAGGTGCGACTATCACTAGCGGTGAGATTACAAACGTGAAATTCTGGCTTGATGATGGTGATTCGCTGTTTGATTCCGGAGCAGATACATTGTTAGGGACTGCGACGACAGGAGATGGGAATATTGGTGCTGATGGCTATGATGTCGCCGGCTCTGAGTGGTATATCTCAGGCAAGAGCCAGAACCTTGCAGGTGGGGACAGCATGATCTTTGTCACAGCGACGCTAAATAGCGCTACAAATGGAAAGACTATCAAGTTTGACCTGCAGCCTGTTTCAGGCACTGCGCCATTCGGCCAGGCTGATGATGATGCAGGCCTTTTCCTTTCATCAGCGATATTAGGTGATGCAGCAAATGCCAACTTCCAGACTGTTGATGCTGTTGCGCCTTCAGCAGTTCTGGTAGATGATCACGCCGACAATTACGTGCGGGACGCTGACACTGTGATAATAACCGCAACATTCACTGAAGCAGACCAGATAGATGAGACTGTTCCGCCTACGATAACCATAGGCTCAGTTGTGAGTGGAGCAGCGATGGTAAAGGAATCAAACCTTGTCTGGAACTATACATGGGATGTTCCAGCAGGGAACGATGGCATATGTAGTGTCACTATCCTTGCTCATGACAGGG
>JAFGRM010000034.1 GCA_016935125.1 Candidatus Woesearchaeota archaeon | reverse complement strand
CTTCCTTCATATTTTATCAGCTATTCATACCTTTTCTTTATGGAGCTGAACAAGAGAAGCAAGAATCTGCCGACATAGATCCGCATGAAAAAAGAGCCATTGTGCAGGATAAGGCCTTGACCATAATAGGTTTGGCAATACAGCTTAATATGCATGTTAATAGATATCAAATACAATCAAAGCTATCTCAGTTATTGAGAGTCCATAATCAAAAAGAGTTCGCTTAGGTTCAGCTCAAACAAGGATACTGGCATGTCAAGGCCCCAGTTCTGAAGGACTTGTGGTGAGATCTCACCTATGTATGCGATCTTTTTCCTACCTGCAAGGACCCTTCCTACCCTTCCTTTGATAAAGCTGTCATGCTCTGTCTCAATAACAGTATAAGCAACCCCTATCTTGCCCATGAGATAATCAAGTATCTGCCTGATCTCTGTATAGTCTGTCCTGTCGCTTGTTATTGCGACCCCAAGCCTCACGTGTTCATCGATGCCTGTGTGATCATCGCCTGTGCTTTTTGACCTCTTGAATATGTCGCCGATTGTAAATATCTTCTGTGGGTAGTCATGGTGCTTGTTATGGCTGAAGCATTCAAGAAGGGAAGGGGTAACCCATGCACGAAGAGCGTTGTATTCTTTTGAAAGGGCGTTTGCAAGCTTTATTGTCGGTGTTTTTGTCTCCATCAGCTTACCCTGGTGCTCATCGCTTGTAAGGTTGTATGTGTTTATCTGAAGCAGGCCTAGGCCTGCAAGAAGGTCAGCAAGCTTGTTCTTGAACGCTTCGATCTTGCTTTCTGCTCCTACTGTTGCCACGCTTGGTATTGTTGCCTTGAAATTGTCAAACCCATATGCTATTGCGATATCTTCTGCGATGTCTATCTGGTGCAGGATGTCGGCCCTGTATGCAGGGACAAGCGCTGAGCTGCTCTTTTCATCATAGCCATGACCCATCTTTTCAAGCAGCTTCTTGAGCTCGCCTTTTTTTATAGTTGTGCCAAGCCTCTTGTTTATGTAATCCAGATCTATTGCAACCTTTTCAGGTCTTAGGTCAGGAGAGATGTATCTTTTGTCAGGGTAGACTAGCTCCATAGAATAGATCTTCCCGCCCATGTCAGCAAGTGCAGTGACGATAATGTTCAGGCACTTCTTCAGAACATCAAAGTTAAAGCCAGAGCATTCGACAAAGACGTCCTTTGTTGTCTTGCTGATCTTTCCTGTCTCATGCGAGTTTATTATTGGTGGGACAGAAAGGACATTATCATCTGCGTCTATGAATACAGGGAACATCCCTTTTCCTTCAAGCAGATGGCCGTATTCCCTTCCTGCAGGATGCTTGCTTAGGATCTGCCTGGCGTTGATCTCAGTGGGATATTCAAGCGGCCGGAAGACTATCTCTTCAGGCTTTTTTGCAAGAAACCTTATAGGTGTCCGGATCTTCTCAAAAGGATATATTCCTATTGCCGCCTTCCGCCTGTTCCTGCCGAAGGTTATGTGGAGCTTTTCCTGCAGCTGTATGACCTCTTTTATCTTATCATCGTCATATGTGATCCCTTTCACGATCGCACATGCAGTATACGGCCTGATCTTTGCAAGGTTCTTATCTATCATAACCTTTTCTCCTGAGGGCTTCACATCATACCTTACAAGGCCAGGCTTAGTCCCAATGAACGATGAAAATGCTCTTGCAAACCCCTGCACAGAGAGCATGTCCGGCCTGTTTGGGAATATTTCTGTCACTATCTCATCTTTGTCTATGCTTTCAAGGTCTGTTCCGAGATAGCATATCCTGTCCCTGAGCTTGTCGTCCGGAAGCTTCTTTCCGACAAGCTTCTCAAATGATCTCCTGTTTATGTTTATTGTCGGCATTTTCTATTGATTTGTTCTGCTTTTTCTTTCTGGCCCTAAAAGCCGGTGTCTTGGGTTCACTTGACAAGCAGGTATATCCCTATGCCTATGTTTACAAGCGCGGCTATGTAGTCGAGCTGGTTGATCCTGACTATGTTCTGGACATTGTTGAGGATTATAACCCCTGCCATTACAAGCAGAATGTATGCTATGTACCTGTTGTTTTTTTTAGCCATCTTCTATTGCCTCTTGATTTTTGTCGATACCTTTATTATATCAGATGCCTATATCACATTAAAAATATTAATCTGGAATCTTTTCTGTCCTGGATACATGGCATCTACCTCATCCAGGCCTTGATCTCCCTGAGCTGCTTTAGGTCGTTTTTGTACAGTTCCCTTATGTCCCTTATCTTGTAGTATTCCATAATTGTCCGCTCCATCCCAAGTCCCCATGCAAGCACAGGGATCTCTTTTCCTATGAGCGGCTTTGTGACTTCAGGCCTGAATATGCCCGAGCCGCCAAGCTCTATCCACTGCTTTTTTTCAGGATGCCACCCTTCGACTTCAGCAGAAGGCTCGGTGTAAGGGAAGTGCCCTGGCCTTATCCTTATGTCAGAAAAGCCCATCTTTGCAAAAAATTCCCTTAGATAACCGTTCAGGTTCACGAAGTTCATGTTAGGGTCGACGACGATACCTTCCACCTGCACAAACTCAAAAAGATGCTTCCATGAGAGCGTCTCGTTCCTGTATACCCTTTTTACAGAGAAGAATTTTGCAGGCATGCCTGTCTCTTTTATCCTTGATATCGCCTGGGCTGAGAGGACTGTCGTATGCGTCCTGAGCAGGTTCTCTTTGGCCTTTTCAACTGACCAATCCTGCCTCCATCCCCTGCTTCCTGTATCTCCTCCATTCTCATGCACTGTCTTTATCCTATTTGAGATCCCTCCAGGGATCTTTCCAGATGAAGGGTCTTTGATGTAGAATGTATCCTGCATGTCTCTTGCAGGATGGTCCTGTGGGACAAAGAGCGAGTCAAGGTCCCAGAACGCTGTCTGTACAATGCTGCCTTCCATCTCCACAAACCCAAGCTCAAGCCAGATCTTCCTTATATACCTTACAGCCTGTTCGACAAAATGTATGCTGCCGCCTGATATCTTTGGGACATTAATGGAGACATCATATCTCCTAAAGCCGGTATGCTTCCATTTTTCTGACTTGATGATCTCTGGCGTCAGCTTTTCTATGAGTGAAGCGCCTTTGCCTGCTGATCTTTGGACGTCTTTTCCTGCTTTTGTAAGCCTTATTGTCCATGCCTTTGACTCATCTTTTCTTATGATCCCTTTCCTTTTCATAAGCTCTCCAGCTGCAAACTTCTCTTCGGCACTAAGATCATCTACATGCACAGGGAAGGCCTTTTTTAGGAATATCTCTTCGAGGCTCTCCTTGCCCTTGAGCTTTTCGCCGTTGGCTGTCAGTGATATGATAAGATCCTTATCTTTTCTGATGTCTATTGCAGCCGAGCGCTTGAGCTTACCCAGGCAGATGTTAACTTCATCATCTTCGATGCCTGACCTCTCCACTATCTTACTAAGAGGCATGCTGCCTGATATCGAGTTTAAGAACTTTCTTTCAGGAAGGCTGTCTTTTATGTACTTCTTGCCGTTCTTGTCAAGATGGATGATAGAGATAGATGACTCATCAAGCTTTACTATGCCCTTGTTCTGCAGCCACTGGAGCGCCCGCATGGATTCTATCTCTTTTAGGCCAGACTCATTTGTTATTTCAGCAAAGCCCATGCCATCTTTTATCAAAGGCAGGACTTTCTGCTCAACAGGGTTAAGCGATGATATGATCTTCTTGATGTCAATCTTCTCCATGTGTTTTTGTGTTAGCCAGACCATATATAAATATTGCTGTTTGCCCTGTTGCCATTTGGTTTCCTGATACATTCCTGTTGTTTGGAGGGGTTTTTCCTGATTTCTGCTTGCCTTTGGCTTAATGCCAGCAACTGAGCGCAAATAGCAAGAGATTACAATAACTAATGGTAACTAACAATAATCAATAATGATTAATATTAACACACAATAAATAGCAATAAATACTACTTCTGCTTCCACCTGTGTTATGGCGGGGGAAAAAAGCTTGAGCATGCTGATTGCAGAAGTCAGAAAAGAGGCAGCCAGTGCAGGGAAGAATGCTGTTTTGGAAGTCTTAAGCAAAGGCAAGACAGCAAGGCAAGCATCAAAGCCAGCATCACACCATGCGTCAAGCCTATCAGCAAGGCAACGACCAAAGCCAGCAAAATCTACAAAACCAGCTGATTCTGCAAAACCACTAAAGTCCACAGAGCCAACAAATCATATCAAACCAACAAAGTTCACTAAGCCTACTAAATCTGCTAAGCCTGCCAAGCCTATCAAATCCACTAAATCCATCAAATCCACTAAAACTACTAAGCCTGCAATAATTGTTGTGTCAGGGACACCTGGCACAGGCAAGACCACTCTTTCAAGGCAGCTTGCAAAAGAGCTTAAGATGCAGCACTTAGATGTTGGCCAGGTGATAAGGCAGGGCTCGCTCTCTGAAGGCTATGACCCTGTCAGGAGATGTGAGATAATAGATGTTGAGAAGCTCAAGCAGGCATTGGTGAAGGTAATTGCCCGTGCAAAAAAGGGTATAATAATCGATTCGCACCTTTCGCATTATCTGCCTAAAGAACATGTCGACCTTTGCATAATAACAAAATGCAACCTAAAGGTTTTGGAAGGGCGTATGAAGAAAAGAGGCTATCACAGGGAAAAGGTCAGGGAAAACCTTGATTCTGAGATATTTGATATCTGCCTCACTGAAGCGATGGAGGCAGGGCACAACATATTGGTGATTGATACAGAGATAGAGCCTGATATCGAAAAGATAAGGTTGAGATTAAGATCCTGCAGAGGCTGATTAGAGGCTGATTAGAGGCTGATTAGAGGCTGATTAGAGGCTGATTAGAGGCTGATTAGAGGCTGATTAGAGGCTGATTAGAGGCTAATTAGAGGCTGATTAGGGGCGGCTGATACACGGGGCTGATACATAGGCTCATCAAATGGCTGTTTATAGGGGTGATGAAGCGCCTGCTGATTCTATAGCTTGCCTGTGATGCATTAATCAGGCACAATAGCAAAATGAGCCCACAACGAACTATGATAGCTGGTGACAGACTCATGATTATGATAGCTGCTAACAGACCCTCAATCAGGATAGTTGGTAACATACCCATGATGGCAGATAACCCCTATTATGATGCTATGAAAAGTGTTTGATGCATAAAATATAAAAGGGATTCATAGCTATTCTATACTATATATGGCTTGATTTTATAATTTTATAAGATTGTTTTGAATATATGATAATATGATGACCTGTTTATGTTATCTGTCTGATATTGTCTGTGTGATATTGTATATGCTTTTTAAGCAATGATGAAAGATAAGGTGTGAGATCATGCGAAAACTTTTTGGAACTGATGGTGTAAGGGGCAAGGTCAACAACTATCCTATGGTTCCTGAGATTGCGCTCAAGCTAGGGATGGCGGCAGCAGCAGTGCTTAGGGATGATAACAGGGATTTTAAGGTCATAATCGGCAAGGACACAAGGGTAAGTGGGTATGTTTTTGAATATGCCCTTACCTCTGGGCTGTGCTCGATGGGTGCTAATGTCTATCTTGTTGGGCCTATGCCAACGCCAGCAATAGCATACCTTACAAGGTCTTTCTCAGCAACAGCAGGTATAATGATAACAGCATCACATAACCCTGCAGATGACAATGGGATAAAGTTCTTTGACTGCAACGGCTACAAGCTTCCTGATGAGGTTGAAGAGAAGATCGAAGAGATGGTATTTAAGAATGAATTTCCGCTTTCAAAGATAAAACCCTCTGACACAGGAAAGGCCTTTAGGATGTTTGAGGTAATCGGACGTTATGTGGAGTTTGTTAAGAAATCCATAAACAACACATCGCTTAAGGGCATGAAGTTGGTGTTGGATTGCGCCAATGGGGGAGGATACAAGGTCGCGCCGATAGTCTTTTCAGAGCTTGGTGCTGATATAACTGTGTTTGGTGACAAGCCTGATGGGGTAAATATCAACAAGGACTGTGGTTCCCTCCATCCAGAAAAGCTTGCCATGGCAGTAAAGGAGAGCAAGGCAGACATAGGAATCGCGCTTGACGGTGATGCAGACAGGCTGATAGTAGTTGATGAGAATGGAGAGGTCCTTGACGGCGATGAGCTAATGGCAATATATGCAGTCAACCTGAAGATGAAAAACATGCTCACAAAGAACACTGTCGTTGCTACGGTAGTAAGCAATATGGGCTTTGAGATTGCCATGAACAAGAACGGGATAAATGTTGTCAGGACAAAAGTCGGTGACAGGTATGTTATAGAAGAGATGAGAAAACATGGCTACAACCTAGGTGGGGAGCAGTCAGGACACATAATATTCTCATACTGCACGACGACAGGCGACGGCATAATATCCGCGCTATGGCTGCTTAGGATAATGAAGGAGACAGGCAAGAAGCTTTCAGAGCTTAAGAGATGCATGGTAAAATATCCGCAGGCAAGCGTCAATGTCGCAGTCAGGGAAAAGCCGCCTCTTGAAACTATAAAAAGCGTGAATGATACCATAAGCAGTTGCGAAAAAAAACTGGGCAATACAGGCAGGATCCTTGTTAGGTATTCAGGTACAGAGAACAAGTGCAGGGTGATGGTTGAGGGCAAGGATAATGACCTTATAAAGGATTGCTGCAACAGGATTGCGGGTTCTATTGAAAAAGAGATAGGAAAGGAGAAAGCAGATAAAGCAGATAAAACAGATGAAGCAGATGAGATAGTAGATGAGATAACAGAGGAGAACGGGAAACGATGAAAGCAGTTATGATGGTTGCAGGGAAGTCCACAAGGACACACCCATTGACAGTTACACGGCCAAAGCCTCTTCTTAAGGTCCTAAACAAGACCATAATCGAGCATAATCTTGACCAGCTTTCAGGGATAGTTAATGAGGTTGTAATAATTGTCGGTTACAGGAAGGATATGATAATAGAGCACCTTGGAAGCAGTTATAAGGGGATGAGGCTTACTTATATCGAGCAGAAAGAGCAGCTTGGGACAGGCCATGCGTTGCAGATCGCAGAAAAGCACGCAGGAAAAAGGTTTATCGTCATGTATGGTGATGATATCTATTCAGGAAAAGACATCATGCTGATATCCAAGGTAGATAATTCAGTGCTGGCAAAGAAGGTTGAAAACCCTGAAAATTTTGGGGTTTTTGTAACAGAAGGCGACAGGTTGGTAAGGGTCATTGAAAAGCCAAAGGAGTTCGTATCAGATCTTGCAAATGTAGGCTGTTTTATGCTTACAGATGATATATTCCCATATCTGAAGAAGGTAAAAAAGTCTGTAAGAGGGGAATATGAGATAACAGATGCCCTTTCCATGCTTGCAGAAGAGCAGAAGGTGACAGTTGTTCCTGCAAAGGATTATTGGTTCCCTATAGGCTATCCATGGAACCTTCTTGAAGCGAACGCTTATCTTCTCAAGTCCATCAAACAGGACATAAAGGGTGAGGTCGAGGACAACGTCACAATAAAAGGCAATGTCATCATAGGGAAAGGGACAGTAGTAAGAAGCGGGACATATATCGAGGGGCCGGTCATAATCGGTGAGGACTGCCAGATAGGCCCATCTGCATACATCAGGCCTGATACTGCGATAGGAGACAGGTGCAAGTTTAGGGGTGAGGCCTTTGATATGATAATGATGGATGATTCTGTTGCTAAGCACAACTGCTATATAGGCCATTCTGTTCTTGGAGTGGATGTCAACATAGGTGCAGGGACAATAACATCTGATTACAGGCATGACGGAAAGAGCAATATGACTATAGTGAACGGCAAGAAGATTGATTCAGGAAGGCGCAAGCTCGGCTCGTTTATGGGCGACCATGTCAGGACAGGCATAAACACGAGCATCTATCCTGGAAGGAAGCTATGGCCGAACACTGGCACGCTTCCAGGTAGCGTTGTGAAGAAGGATATAACTGAGGTTGGATTTTAGAGGTGTCATGCTTAATGTGTGGGATCATCGGGTTGGTATCAAAGGATGAATTCTCTGTGAGAGATGAGCTTCTAAAATGCCTGGCGCGGCTTGAATACAGGGGCTATGATTCTTGGGGCTATGCAGCATATGACGGCGCTGTCGTAAAGCGCGTGGGGGGCATAGGGAACAATACAAAAGGCATAACAGACATGAAGACAACTGTTGCGATCTCGCATACAAGATGGGCGACCCATGGTGAAGTGACCCAGTCCAATGCCCATCCCCACAGCAACAGCAAAAAGACTATCTTTGCAGTGCATAACGGCATAATCATAAACAACAGGCAGATCAAGGAGCGGCTTATGAAAAAAGGGTATAAGTTTGTCTCAGAGACAGATTCTGAGATAATCCCCCATTATTTTGATTACATGCTTAGCAAGGGAAAGAGCATGAAAGAGGCAATCTGCAGTTTTATAAGTGAGATAGAAGGCACGTTTGCAATCGTTCTTTTCAGGAAAGGTGACCCACACTTATACGCAATCAAGCGCGATTCGCCCCTTGTCCTCGGGCTCTATGACGGGAAGGGGATACTTGCATCTGACATATACGCGTTCAGCGACAAGACAAACAAGGCTGTGTTTTTTGATGACGATGAGTTTGCAGTCCTAGGCATGGACTCTTATAGGTTTTATAATAAGAGCGGCAAGCTTGTCAGGAAGAAGGTCTGCGGCTTTGAGTGGTCAAGGGAAGAGGAAAAGCTAAAGCATTACAAGCATTATATGATAAAGGAGATAAAAGAGCAGCCATCTGCATCAAAACGTCTGATCGATTCTTTCAGCACGATACAGAAAGACAGGCTCATCAGGTTTGCAAAGCTCATCAGGATGGCAAGCAGGGTGGTTTTTGTTGGTGCTGGAACAAGCTATCATGCGTCGTTGATAGGTGTCTCTCTTCTGAACAAGCTGGGGATAGAAAGCCATACTATCATCGCATCAGAGTTTGAGAGCTTCATGCTTGTCGATGACAAGACCCTTGTGATAGCGATAAGCCAGAGCGGCGAGACAATGGACGTAGTGACTGTCATAAAAGACGTGCTAAAGAAAGGCGCAACAGTGGCATCGATAGTCAATGTGCCGTATTCGACGATCCAGCGCTATAGCAAGCTCTCAATCGAGATATGTGCAGGCCAGGAGGTGTGTGTTGCATCGACAAAGACATTCACGAACCAGCTGATCACGCTTTTTGCCATCGCAGCGTATCTTGGTGTAAAGGAGTTTGATTTAGCTACAATCCCTGACAAGATCGAAAAGACGATAAAGACAAATGAGGGTAAGGTCAGGAAGCTTGCAAGAGAGCTGTACAGGAAAAAAGACATATTTGTCCTGGGAAAGGGCGTGTCTTATCCAATGGCAAGGGAGATTGCGCTTAAGCTTAAGGAGATACCTTACATACACGCAGAGGGCATGATGGCAGGCGAGCTTAAGCATGGCACTATCGCCCTTGTTGAAAAGGGGACGCCTGTGATAAGCCTTATTCCAAATGAGAATGTGGATATGCTCTCCAGCACAAGGGAAGTCGAAGCAAGGGGTGCAAGGTCAATCATAATATCAAATACCGACGGTGAGCTTCATATACCTAAATCTGGGGATGCAGAGTTTGCAATCTATTCGGGGATAATAGGGCATCTGTTAAGCTATTATATAGCAAGGCTAAAGAACCTGCCTATAGATAAGCCAAGGAATCTTGCGAAGTCTGTAACAGTAAGGTAAGCCCGCCTTCCTCATACAGCAGTATTTTTTTGTGTCTATCTTATCAGAGTTATTAGTAGATGTATTAGTATTAGGTGCATAAGTCCAACTTAATCTATTCCAATAAACCCTTCCTGTATGATCCTGAACGTCACTTCTTTGTTCTCTGGGAGTGACCTGTGCTTTTTTATGACAGCTTTTCTGCCGTTGTTCAGATTCAGAAGCTCGATTAAGCATTTGCTGCTGTAGCGGAGGATATCACCACCTACCATCTTGACCTTATCCTTTGAATCAAAATCTGCATAGACCTGGTTTATTGCGAGGACAGGGATCCTGTTCCTTCTTGCTATCTCTGTCAGCCATGATATCTGCAGCCCAAGCTCGTTGTTGACATGCTTGATGTCTTTTGTTGCGCTTAGCTCTGTCCTATAAAGCATAGATATTGTATCTATCACGACAAGGCCTATATGGCTGCTGATCTTCCTGCTTAGGTTATGCAGCGTCTTCATCTGTTCTTGAAAATCCAGGGGGTGCATGACAAGGATCCTTTTTGGGATATCAACATCTGCACCGCAGAGCTGGTTCAGTCTTTCAGGTGAGAATCCGCCTTCTGTGTCGATGAACACCGTCTTTTTGCCGGTCTTTGCAATAGATATTGCGCATATCATGGCTGTTGTCGTCTTTCCTGATCCAGCTGGCCCGTATATCGTTGTAAGTATATCATTTTCAAGCCCGCCTTCCAACAGCCTGTCAAGAACATCTGAACCTGTGCTGGTCCTGCTTATCTTCATATTTTGGGTAAAACCAGCATGTTATTTAAGTTTATTGGATTTTTAGGTTATGTTCAGAAGCAGTTATTAAAACATCATATAAAAAATAAAAATAGGTATCTCGATGGTACCCATGGAATGTATACAATGTTGTATACAAAGTTCGCGGTTTTCTTAGGTTTTCGTATCATCCCAAGGTGATACCTGAGCTGGTTATTTCAGCGCTGATATCTGTCCCTTTGAGGTCATAGCTTCCAGGGTCTGCCAGGACTTCTGCTAAGGCCTGGGTGTTTTCAGGCGTGTCTCCTGAGATAAAGATCATGACCCTTCCATTGTCTTCGATGAGCTTGATCATGCCTGTATCTGCATCGAGGAAGTTTTCACAGCTGTCTATGCCCATGAGATCATCCCATATGCTGTTTTCGCATGGCCTGCCAATCACTATCATGTCAAAGGAATCAAGGTCAGCTATCTTGCTCTTTATGAGCGTTTCCGGGATCTTGCCTTTGATAGTCAGGTAATTGCTGATCGTTGTTGCAGCAAAGACATCGTTTCCTTTGGCCTTGTCTCCTATCGCAAGTATAACCTTGTTGTCCAGGATATCAGGGTATCTGCTCATGTCAAGCGTGGTTGTGCAGTCATCCGGGCAGCTTTCAATGTTTTCGCCGTATTCGCATCTGTTGTTGCTGCAGCATGGGGTTATCTCAAACAGCTTGCACTTGCCTGATTCATAGTCAAACCTTGATTCCATGCAGGGGATCTCAGTAGGCTCGCATTCAGGGCAATCCTTGCTGCAGTCTTCATAGGTCTCGCCTATCTCGCAGACATCATTCCCGCAGCAGTCAGCAATAACCTCATTTAAGCACATAAACCCTGTCTCTTCAGAGCAGGAGTCGACAGTGCAGGGGTCGTTGTCATCACAGCTCCCAGGGCAGCTGGGCGCCTCTTTTTGCTCTGCTGCGATATCATTACCTGCACCTTCTGTTCCTGTATTTAGGTTGATATCATCGCCATCAGCAGACATGCCAAAGAGCCCTGCATCATCACCGGCATCCTTGTCCTTGCATCCGGATAATGCAATGATAAGTATAGTAAGAATGATTGAAAGCATGATGCTTGTCTTTTTGTCCATGATATTTCCCTCCTTTTTATTCATTTTTTTGTAAATTGTCTGTTTCTGTTGTTTTCCGATCCTGTTTATCCACCACTGCTGACGTATTCAAGTGCAGTGATCCCATTGTCTGTGAAATGCTCTTCGTTCTTTGTGTGGAACTGTTCAAAGCTTCTTGGGATAAGCCCTGTAAAGACACACTCTATCTCTTTGTTGTTCGGGAACTTTCTTGCTTTGATCCACTCAAGCGTGTCAGTGTAAAGCGAGTCAGACCTGTCATTGAAGATTTCAAGTGTCCACCTGGTTGCCTGGCTGTATCTTGTATATGAGCCTATGGGTGTCAGTATGATCTCATCACCTTTGTTGTTCAGGTGATAGACAAGATGCCCCTTTACATAATATAGTATGCCGTTCAGGTCGCATTTCAGCGCCTTGTCTTCTTCAAACGCAAAATCAGGGATCTTTATAAGATCATCAGTCTGGTTCCTTAGCTCAAGCGGGATAACACTGTCTCTGTTATCATTGCATCCTGTAACAGCTGTAACTATCACTAGCAGGAGCGCAGAGACCAATGCCAGAGATGCTGTTTTATCCATTGTTGGTTTTTTGGATGACATGATTATTTATATATTTTTGGCAGGTGCTGCCCCATACCTATCAGATAATGAGGGATTGAAGGAATCCTGGTGTTTTATTGTTGTGTTTTAGTGTCATGCAAAGATTCCAGGGATATCTCTTCCGCAGCTGCACCTGTTTTCTTTGAGATCCTTGTGGTTGATCTTTGCAGAATATCCCTCTCTACTTATCAGCATCCTTTTGCATCCTGGGCAGTAGGTGTTGCTGCTGTTTTTGATATCTGCGTTTCCTATGTAGACATAGTCAAGGTATTTTTCAGCAGCCTTTTTTGCAGCAACAAGGGTGTCTTTTGGTGTTGGCGTGATCTCTGTCATCTTGAACATGGGAAACGACCTTGAAAAATGCAGCGGCACATCAGTTGAGAGCTCTTCTTTTACCCATCTGCACATCTTCTCTATCTCTTCCATCGAGTCGTTTTTCCTGTCAATTATAAGGTTTGTTATCTCAAGCCATAACCTTTTGTGGTATATCTTGAGGGTTTTTAGGATAGGATCAAGGCTGCCTCTGCATATATCCTTATAGAAGCTGTCTGAGAAGGATTTCAGGTCAACGTTTGCAGCATCCATCACTTCGGCAAATCCAAGCGCAGCTTCTTTTGAGATAAAGCCGTTTGTCACGATTATATTCTTCAATCCCTTTTTTCTTGCCAGCCTTGCGCAGTCTACAGCGAACTCGTGGAAGACTGTCGGCTCGTTGTATGTATATGAGATGCTAGTGCATCTGTTCTCAAGTGCAATCCTTACTACATCCTCTGGTGCAAATCTCTGTGTTTTTATATCTTTATGTGTTTTTATGTCTGCAGGCTTTGCCCTGCTTATGTCCCAGTTCTGGCAATTTTTGCAGAAGAGGTTGCATCCTACAGTGCCTATCGAAAGTGAGGTTGTTCCAGGAAGGAAATGGTATAACGGCTTTTTTTCTATAGGGTCAGCATTCAATGCAACTGGCTGGCCGTATACAAGCGAATATAGCACACCTCCTATGTTTACTCTTGCGTTGCATAGCCCTGTTTTTCCCTCTTTTATCAGGCATGTGTGCGGGCAGAGCCTGCATATTACCTCGTTTGCTTTTCCATCCTTTCTCTTTTCCCAGTACTTTGCCTTATGCATCTTCTCATCCTCTTGTATTCATATAGTGTCTGCCTTATGCATCTCCACATATTTTTTAATCCTCTTATTTTCTCATTGCATCCTGCTTATACATGCATCCTGCTTATACATATATCCCTCTCCTTTTCTTCCTATCATTATCCTGCTTCATGTATCTATTATTATTTTCATATCATTATGTTCTCATAACCTGCTTAATGGATATCCTTGCTTATCTAACTGGTTATGTCTTTATCACTTTTTAAGTTTTTGTTGATTCTTGATTAACATACCCTACTGCTTGCAGATGGGTTTTTGATTTGTCATGATACCTTATGTTGTCTTATATTATTTAGTGAGACCTTAGAATTTATCTATCTGCTCAGAAACTTTTGGTTCAGAAACTTTTATTAAGAGACACCCTTTTTTCAAATCCCAATGCAGGAAACAACAATAGGCATAATGTTTGGGCTGGCTGCGATGCTAGGCTTTGGTTTAGGGAATGGGTTTTCCAGACCGCTTGCAAGGTCGATGGGCAACAAGCAGATAATATTTTTCAGGACAGTTGCAACAAGCCTTATACTCCTGCCAGTGCTTTTGTTTTCACTGCCTTCAGTCAGGTTCTCAGCCCTGTATATAATTATAGGCTTTGTGATTGCTGTAATAAGCTATTTTCCGCTCATGACATTTTACATGGCATTGAAAAAAAGCGATCTGGGGGTGGTGTGTCCCATAGCGAACTCTTCAGTGATTTTTACAGTGCTTCTCTCTGTTATATTTTTCAGCGAAAGGCCATCAATATTCCAGTATCTGTCAATAGGGCTTATTGTTGCTGGCATCATCCTGATATCTGTAAATTTTAGGGATATCAAAAGATCAGAGATACTAAGCCTAAGGTCTGGCGTGCCGTTTGCAGTTATAACCTGCATCCTTTGGGGGATTGTCTTTTTCCTGTTTAAGATCCCTGTCAGTGTTATAGGGCCTATACTGACATCCTTCATAATCGAGTTCGGCATCATGATCTCTTCATCAGCGCATATTGTAATGGCAAGGGAGCGGTTTTTGTTTCCGTCCAAAAAAAACATGTTCTATATCGTTATTGTCGCATTGTTCAGCTCAGCAGGGACGCTTTTTTTCAATATGGGCATAGATTTTGCTGATGTGAGCGTTGTTTCTGCAGTTACCATGTCAAACCCTCTTGTCGCTGTCATATTCGGGAGGTTAGCATATAAGGAAAAGCTGACCAGGATCCAATGGACAGCGGTCTTATTGGTGGTCTTTGGCATTGTTCTTGTCTCGCTTTTTTAAGGCCATTCTAATTGCAAAGCAATTGCAAAACAAAAGATGCAGGGCAGGGATAGATGCAGCAGCTATCTTTGGTCAGGATAATTGTTTCTGTTTGATTAGGATGGTTGTTTATATCTTCTGAGGAAGGTTGTTCATATTTGGCCAGGATGATTGTTTATATTTTTTGAGGATGGTTGTTTATGTTTGATTAGGATGGTTGTTTCTGTAACCGCTTCAAGAAAGCTTCAACAAGGCATTACCCTATCTCTTATATTCTTGCCTGTTACTAATTACCCTATCACTCGTATCCTTGCCTGATACTATATTCACTGATACTATATCAGAAGCCAAGGATGTCTTTGATATGGTACCATGCTTTTTTCAGGACAGGCTTTATATGTATGGCATAGTTAAGTGATGCTCTTGAGTATCTTCTTCTGATGGCAAGAATCATTGCTGAGCTATCCCTGTTGGCAACATAATACTTGTAGATGAAGTTTATCATGACAAGCGAAAGGATTGTTATTACAGTGTATGCGACAATAATGCTCTTTATCCTGGATACCTTGCTTACAGCCTGGCCTGGCATGTCGAACTCTTGTATCTTGCCAGAATCTGAATCCTTGCTCTCAGCAGCCTTTTCTGCAAGATCTGGCTCCTCTTCTTTGGCATCAAGGCTTATGCATTCTGCAGCATTGAAATACCTTATTGCTGTGTGGAACTTATTCTTGTCTGCGACAATCTTGTATTGCCCTTCTTCTTTGAGTGTGTAACTGAAGCTGCCGTTTTCATCGGTTTCAGTGCTAAGGACTGCCTGCCATTCCCTGCTTTTGTCAAGGATAAATATATCCAGCGCAACCCCCTCAAGATTGCCGCATATCTCTCTTGAGCCTATGATCTCGTTTTCAGTCTCGCATTCGCCTCTCTCTACAAGCTTGAATACCTCTGCTTTCAGCTCTTTGCCAAGGCAGTTCTTATAAGGGATCCTGATAGTCATGTAGCTGTCTGTGTCAGTATAGCATTCGCCGCAGTCAGACGGGCAGTTGTTGCAGTTCTCATAGTCTGTTTCACATCTTGGCTCGCCTGCGTAATCCAGGTTTCCGCAGTAACCAACAGTAAGAGTGAGATTCTCGTAATCTGCTGTTGTTCCATCTGTCACTCCAAGAACTACATCCCACATGCCCTTATGTGGTTCAAGAGGGGTGAAATTGATGATTCCATAATATGCATCTCCTGAGGCATTATAGAATGTTTCGAGATTTAGCCAGCTGTAATGCTGTGTTGTAAAGAATTCAAGAGTATTGTCATCTGGTGCATATGAGTTGAGATTATCAATGTCTGTTGCGTATATGGCTCTTGTCATAGGGACATGGTAATAAGCTTCTATGTTGCCTGCCAGCGCAAGGACAGGCGGGTCGTTTACTGGCTCAACAAAGATCTCAACTGTCTTGTCGCTTCTGTGGCCCCACTGGTCTGTTACGCTGAACATGATGCTGTTATAGCCTACATAGGCATTGCCAGGTGTCCAGTTGATGATTGAGATTGTGCTTGTTATGGGTTCTATCAATAAGCTGCAGTTTGTTGAGAAGCTCAGCAGGTCAAGGTCAGGATCAAATCCCTCAAGAACTATCAACATAGGCATGCCCTGTTTTGCACTCCCGTTTGTCTTGACAACAATTTCAGGACAAGCGTTGTTCATCCCACAGATCGTCTCATCAAAAGGGTCAAGGAAGAAATTGTATGACACAGTGCTGCCGCCTGGTGCTGGAAGCATAAGCTGATAATCTGATTTTACATTGTTGAACGAATATGAGCTGTTTTTTATATGTGTCACGAATATAAGGGTGTTGTCCTGCTTGAGCACGCCAAGGTCATACCCCCCTCCTGTTGCTGTTGTGTCTGTATAATAAGATAGCAGGTTGGAGCCAAAAACATTGAATGCCTTCTGTTTTGTAAATATCCTGCTTCCTGACATGATATTGGTGTTTGGAAGGCCAAGATAAGAATCAACATCAGATGGCTCTGCAGGCACAACATCTGTCCAGTCGATAGATTGTAGTGTAGTAGCGTAAAGCTCTGTAAAATAGCACCTGGTCAGGTTTATGTTATGCAGGAATACTCCGGCATTTGAGCCATCCACTGAAACTGTTGAGCCCAAGTATGAATAAGATATGTTGCCGTATATCCCGCTCCAATAATTGATGTTAGATGGCAGCTCAAGGTTGACCTGAGTTACATTCCCTCCCTGAGCAATGATCTTTGCTGTTATCCCTTGGTATCTGATGGCCAGAAAGAGCATGAATGCGAGCAATAGGATAACCAGGATGATGAATAGAAGCTTGTGCGGTTTGATGTTCTTTTTTGTATTTTCCTTATCTTTCATATGGCCTAATCTTTGTATCTGCAATATTTAAAGCTTTCTTTAATTGACTTAAAAAGCATACTTTTCGAAATATTTATATATAAGTATACACATTAGTATATTAAAAGTAGTATTTTGTATAGGGATAGCCTATTATGCTGCTTTATTATATGTATAATATTTTTTTGATACAAGGAGAGGTGATTAAGAATGAGAGGCAAATTATTACCATTGTTTGCATTAATGTTAGCGGTCATGGCAGCAGGTATCGTATTTGCGGCAACAGGAGAGAATGCAGGAACAGATGTTGGTTCAACTGGCCAGCTTACAGAAGGTCCTGCAACACCTGGTCAGGCAGTGGCCCAAGGTGGAAACGTAACAAGAGTTGATGTTGAGTCAAACGCATCTGCAACAAAGTGGCAGGGTTTCTACGGTAATGTTTCTGGGAATGTAAGGCTAGGTCTTACGACAAACACATTTTATGACTTTGGCAGCTCAGATATCATTGCAGTATATGCAGCAAGGGATCAGAACTTTGATTTTGCTTCAATGTCGAATGCACTTGCACAGAACGTTTCAACAGCATTCGGTCTGACTGGCGTCGAGAATTCGACAGCTGTCTACACAAATGTCCTGAGTATCGACGGCCTTGTAAACACGCCTTCAACTGCGCTTGAAGACGGTAACTTCAACACCTATATCGTTGACGATGGCAATGACGCAGCTATCAATGACTTTGCGTTCGGCGGCGAGGTGCAGAATACAGGCGCAGCAGGGTTTGATGGTGTTCATTATGAGTATGAGCTCCTGGTACCTGTTGAAGCAGGCACACCGACCTACTACTTTTTCATGAGCATATAGGCAAGCGTATAGGCATATAGCTCTTGTGAAGAAGATAAGGTTTTTGTTTTTTTAATTTAAATTTTTTTTGGGTCTTTTATTATTGTTTTTGTTTGGG
>JAFGRM010000033.1 GCA_016935125.1 Candidatus Woesearchaeota archaeon | reverse complement strand
CTATTGCAATCAGAAATAATACAACTATCCCTGTGAGTATAAACAATGTAACCTGGGACTTCTTGGCCATCAAATAAAAATTACAGATGATAGTATAAAAATCTTTCGAAAGACTCTCTTTACCTAGGGCTATTTCTATCCCTAAAGAGCATTCAAAGTGTCTATTATGATTCCTAAAGAGAATCCAAAGTGTCTATTATAGCTACACCTGCTATTAATCCGTATCCTAACGCAGCGAAAACAAACAAAAGGATGCGGATGAGAAGCCTGTGCCTGATGAAGAAGAGCACGATACGAGGATGCTTGAATGCAAGATACCTCAAAAATCCTAATGCACCTACAAAGCCTAGTATAATAGACATCCCAACCTCTACAAGAGTCAGGAGACTAAACTCCATAAAAACAGCAAAGGAGAGGAAGATAGCAACGAATATGAAGAACATGCTCAGAAAGAGCGATTTTATCGGACTGTTAGGAGATTTGACCTGGTCCTCTGATAATGCATAGACCCCTTCTCTTGTTGAGATCTCGGCAATTATAAGAAGTTGTGTCAGTATAGGATTTAGTGTATCTTTGTTCTCAAGAAAAAGTTTCTTGAATATGAATACAAGCATGACAATAATTATTATGGCCAGAGTTACCCCTATTATCATGTTAGTATGCCTAGAGAATGTCACACCAGTTATACTCATAAGAGGGTTTATGAACAACAAGATGAATACTGCAAGGAAACCGACAGGTGCCATTTTTCGCAATAGCTCCTGTTGCTGCTTGGTGCTTTCCTCCAATGATATGTTCTGCCTTTGCAGCTCCATATCAAGATCTAACTTGAATTGGGTGTAGCTTTTGCCTGCAACATCATTGCCTGTAACCATGATGTTAAAACTTCAATATAATCTATTTAAAGCTTTTGCTGCAGAGCGGCTCTTTGCTCTTAATCATGGCTTACTCTTATGCCCTGCCCTATGCTTTACTCTTATGCTCTGCTATTATAGCCTTCTATTATAACCTGCTATTATAGCCTGCTCCATTATTAGGGGTCAGGAAACTGTGAATCAAACCCTGTCTAAAAAACTATGGATCTAGAAAACTATGGATCTAAAAAAACATGGGTCTAGCTCCATCTGCGCCTGTTGCCATGCATAGGCCCACTGCCCCTGCTGCCATGCATAGGCCTACTGCTCCTGCCTGCTATTCTCTGCGGCTGCATCTTGACAACGATCTTTCTCAACTGCGGCATCTGCATCTTCTTGACAGCGAACTCATCATACTCCCTAAGTATCCTTGTGAAGTTGTCGTGGTCATGGCTGCAGAGCAGGTTTATGACCTTACCTGACTCGCCTGCCCTTGCTGTCCTTCCTATCCTGTGGACATAATCCTTTGGGTCAGAGGGAAGCTCATAATTATAGACATGGGAGACATTATCTATGTGAAGCCCCCTTGCAGCAACATCTGTGCAGACAAGAACCCCAAACTTTGCATTGTTGAACATGTCCATGGTGTTTTCCCTCTTGTTCTGCGAAAGGCCGCCGTGGATCGCTATTGCGCTCACGCGGTTGGCCTTAAGGTTCTTCACAACAAAGTCAGTGGTCTTACGCGTGTTGCAGAAGACCATGACAAGCCCAGACCTTTCATCTTCAAGCAGGTTTGTCAGAAGTGATAGCTTCTTGTTAGGCACCACATCATAATAACACTGTGAGAGCTTGCTCGGGTCGACCTGCTTTACAGCAGAGACCAGGTTAGGCTCTTTCATGTATCTGTTTGCAAGCCTTTTTATATCTGGTGATATTGTCGCTGAAAAGCACAATGTCTGGCGTTTTTTTGGGCATGCCCTTATTATCCTCTCGACATCATCAATAAATCCCATGTCAAACATCCTGTCTGCCTCGTCAAGAACAAGTATGCTCACCCTTGAAAGGTCTATTGTCCTCCTCTCCAGATGGTCAAGAAGCCGCCCAGGAGTTGCAACAACAACATCTGCCCTTGTAAGCCCCTCTATCTGAGGATTTATCGAGACACCGCCGTATACTGCCATGATCCTGAGATTCTTGAATGAAGAGAACTCTTTAAGTGATCCTTTGACCTGCTCAGCAAGCTCTCTTGTCGGTGTCAGCACCAGTGCCTGGATACCTGCTTTTGGCATTGTGTGCTGTATTATCCCGCAGCCGAACGCAAGCGTCTTCCCTGAGCCTGTCGCTGATTCACCTATCACATCATCTCCTGACATTATCTTTGGTATTGACCCTGCCTGGATCTGGGTGGGCTCCTTAAAACCCAATTTTTCAATTGCCTGGTATATCTCACTACCCAGGCCAAGTTCATTAAATGATTTCATTGTTTTCTACCTCGTAAACCTTAATACTGTGATCTTTTTTAAACTATTATATTTTAGTACTCTATTTTACTACCAAATTTTAGTAATATTTTAGTACTGTATTTTACAATTGTTACAAAACAATTGTTACAAACTTTTACTGTTATTACAAACAGCTATTGTTATCAGATACTGTTTCAGGTCATTCTCATCAGATAACACAGTTATCATCAGATAATGTTTCACATGGGTATCATATACTTTCTCGATATCTGCTTGATACCAAGATACAATACAATAACTACAATACCATAACCAAGCAAAATACTGTGTCAGTCCAGATACAGTACTCCAGATACAGTACAACACCAATCACAATACATCGTACCTAATAACAATACACTCACAATACAGACCATGCAGCATATTAGAGTATATCATATCTGATGTATTATATCCAATGTATTATATCCTATCCAGCACTTTTAAAGAAAAAGCGAAATGTCCAGTTTTTTAACCTGTGCAAGTGCTCTCTCCTATACAATAATGCTCTTGATAAACATAGATTTTGAGATCATTTATAAATGTTTGCATTTCTAACCACCAACAGGTGATTAATGACTCTTATCAAAAACCTATTAAAAAACCATTTAAAAAGCCTTCAAAAACTATTCAAAACAATATAGAAACATGGAACAGCAAAAAACAATACAGAAACCGCCACTAAAAGGTATTTTAGGAAGATTTATATAAAACAGAGATTATAATCAAGAATATGGATCAAAGAAATCAAAGGCATAATAACCCAGACTCTTATAAAAACATAATGCACAAGCACCACCTCTCTGACAAATGGATGGTCTGGCTCATGTTCTCAGGGGTTGTTATTGCAGTATTAGGGCTCTTTACAATGGATCATTACTGCAACAGGGATGCCTTATGCAGAAATGTGCATCTTCTCTTGACAGGGATGCTGTCAGGAACACTTTTCATGCTTGCCTCGGTTATCCATTTCCTGAAGAGGTTTGCACACAAGCTCTTCTAGCCAAAAAGAGACCCAGGAGAAACAGACACCCCTGCTCTGAAATGATGTTATCCACTGCAGCAAGATTAGCATATCCAGCGCTTGACCTTTTTTATCAGATTCAAAGACTGACCATTTTTTATCATATCCAGCGCCTGACACTTTTTTTGTAATCCAGATAGCTGCTCCCAAACCTCTTCTTAAGATTTCTTTCTTCCATGGGAATAAACAGGCATTCCATCAGGACTAAAAATATTATAGGTGGTATAAATGTCATTATTGAACCAAGAAGGATCGCTGCACCAAAAAGGATTGCTAGCATGCCAAGATACATGGGATGGCGGCTTATCCTGAAAGGTCCTGAAACAACAAGCGACCTGGGCATCTCATGGGGCTTTACACAGGTCTTTGCCTTCTTAAACAGGCTATCAGTCATAAGGTTTATAATGATTCCGAACACTACCAGCAATATGCCCAGATAGTTGTAAGGTGATGCTATCAGCTTTTTTACAGGCACAAAAAAATGTAGCAGAACTGAAGCAATGAGCATCGCCCAAAAATATGTTGGCGGCATTATCCTGATTCTCTTTATTTTACTCATTCTCATCATAGGATAACATAATCATAATTAAAATCTTTTCATATTCTGAAGCGCAAAAGCCCTTTTCCAAGATATAATCCAATTGCTTAAGACAGAGCTTATTTGTATAAGAATAAACCAATTGCTTAAGACAGAGCTTATTTGTATAAGAACCAATTGCTTAAGACAGAGCTTATTTGTATAAGAACCAATTGCTTAAGACAGAGCTTAATCTTTAAGATAGAAAATTATTTGTTTAAGATATGGCTTTATCTGTTCAACAGGATCAAAGGCCCTATGGGTTTTAGTGGTTTTAGTTTTTTCTCAGGATTATTTTCTTATCTTGATTCTCAGGATTATTTTCTTATCTATTTTTTCTCTTGATCTTCCTTATGTTTCTCATGACCTCCTGCACATCAGTTATAAGAGAAGATGACTTGAACATTGAGGCATGCCTGCCCATAGGGACGCCGATCGTATTCCCCCAAAGGTCAAGGTCAAAGCTCTTCTTGCCATCGTATACCCTCAGGTACTGGTGTATGCCAAAATTAAGAAAACCGTGCCTTATCTCTATCTGATTGTCGTCATAATAACCGCTCTTGACAAGAAATATCCTCAAGAGATAGTTGTGGCTGTTGCACGGCAGGAAATCCTTCTGAACCCATATCTTTTCAAGGTCGCGCAGGAAGACTATGTCCATCCGAATCAGGGTGTGGAACCAAAGGCTCTTGTATCTCTTTGATAGAAAATAAAATGACTCTTTTGTGAACTCAGACTTGCTCTTGGTCCTGCGCTTGATCTCATCTATCTTTTTTTTAATCTGCGCAGGTATTGTCTTAGGCATAGGCTCCTTGCTGAAGCCAAGGAAAGGGACAAGAAGCCTTGACACGACAAAAAACAGGAACAGGTGAATAAAGAGATATGCTAACGCTATCGCAATCAAGATGTCTGCCATAAAGACACACCTCATATATTAGGAATTTATAAAATTTATTATAATCAGCCTCATTGCTGCCTTGTTGCGGCCTTGTTGCTGCTTTGTTGTTATAAAGTTGTTGCATAATACGCGCATAAAAGCGAGGATATACACAAAAGCTTAGAGGAATATATAAATATGCCAGTAACTACCCCATTGCCATGGACAAGATATTTGACTGGATAGATTCTATCAATGCATCTCATGCAGCAATTATTGTTGAAGGAAAAAAGGACAAGAGATCACTCTTAGGGCTTGGCATCAGAAACAACATCCATATGCTAAGCACTATGCCTGTATACATGGTAATAGAGAATGTTGCAGAGTCAGAAAAAGAGGCGCTGATCCTAACTGATTTTGACAAAGAAGGCAAAGACCTATACAAAAGACTGAAAACAGGGCTGCAGGACCATGGGGTAAGGGTTGACAGCAGGCTTAGGCAATGGCTCAGAAGGAATACGCGCATCAGCCACATAGAGGGTCTTTTAGCATATGTGAAGAATAAGCCTATAACATATCAAAGAAATAAAAGAACAATTTAACATATCAAAAAAAGAAAGTAATGATCAAAGATGATTAAATACAAAAAAAGAAAGTAATGATCGAAGAGGATTAAATACAACAAAAGGATCTGATAACCAAAGAGAACTGAGGAACAATGAAAAAAGCAGCAATAATAACAGGGTATGCATGCAACAACAACTGCGCATTCTGTTATGATTCAGAAAAACGCGAGCAGGGGATAGCTGACCTTTCGACAGCTGATGTGATAGAGAGGATCAGGTTTGCAAGAGAGAGAGGATGTGAATATCTTGATTTCCTAGGCGGAGAATTCACAATAAGAAAAGACGCGCTCTACCTGGTATCGTACGCAAAAAAGCTTGGCTTTAAGATAATATCAGTCACAACAAACGGCAGGGCGTTCTCTTATATGCAGCTGCTGCAAAGGTTCATTGACTCAGGGGTCAACTCTATCGTATTCTCGATCCATGGCCATACTGACGAGCTGCATGATATGCAGACAATGGTAAAAGGGAGCTTTCGGCAGGCAAAAAAGGCTGTAGCAAACGCAAAAAAGCTCAATATCCCCATATCGACAAACACGACAATAACAAGGCTTAACCTAAATGAGCTTCCTGAGATAGGCAGGTTTCTATATGACCTGGGATCAAGGAACGCAGAGTTTGTATTCCTCGACCCGACAACTGGCAGGGGCAATACTGACTTTGAGAGGCTCATGCCTGGGATAAAAGAGAGCGCAGGGCCGATAAAAAAGCTTCTTGACATAGGAATCCAGCACAGGATTGGACACTGGCACATAAGATATTATCCTATGTGTTACATCAAAGGCTACGAGGACAGAGTCAGTGAGTACGATGAAAAAAAGAGTTTTGAACTGGACATGCACCTTGGACCTGAATTCATAAACATGGATGCACAGGGCTCAAGAAAGGATATTGGAAAGATAAAGCCGGAATCCTGCAGAATGTGCGTCTTTGACAATATGTGTGAAGGTGTCTGGAAGAGGTACGCAGAGATAAGGGGGACTGAGGAGCTTGTGCCTGTCTCAGGCGACATCATCAAAAAATAGCCTAGCCATTGCTCAGCTGCTGCTAAAAGCAGCTATTGCTAAGAGCAGGTGTCCATGCAGAAGACAATCATCCTGCAGATCATTTAATCCTGCTGAGAGCCATCTGCCAATATTTTGAAAAATTATTTAAACAAGATAGCACAGACTTGATACCATGGCAAGAGGAAGACCCATAGGTTCAGAGATAAGGCAGAATGTAGTCGACATTTTATACTGCCTTGGCGAAGGTTATGGCTATGACATATACAGGATATACAAGCAGGTCTTCCCAAAATGCACAAGCGAGGTAATCTATTACCACCTAAGAAAAGGCGCAAAGATCGGCGAGTTCCAGGTCAACGAGATAAAAAAGGAGAGGGGTGACTATTCCTGGGGAAGCGTTGCAGAAAAGATCTATTATGTACTGGGACCTGAAGCAAAGCCAAGGATCAACAATAATATCAAGAATCTCGTCGACAAGATTAAGAGCGAGAGAAAATGCAGAAAATGATCCGCAGGCTCTGGAGAACATCAAGACAGGTCATGATCTCGCCAAAAAGGTTCTTTGCATCAATAAAAAAAGAAAAGGGGATCAGGCATTCATTCACCTTCCTTACTGCACTTGTTCTGGTAACATTTGTCTTCCTGACATACCATTACATAGAACAGCTCAACAATTACCTCAGCATCTTTGACAGGTGGCTTAACATCAGCCTGCCAGTTGAAATACCGCTTAATGTCACGAACTATGCATTATTATACATCATATTCTGCATAACATTCCTGCTCTTAACATTTGTAAGGTACTGGCTGACGCATATCTGGGTGAGAGTATTCAGAGGAAAACACGGCTATTCAGAGACATATAAGGCGATGTCATATTCAAACACGCCAGACTATATCTCTGTCCCGTTTCTTGTGGCATCTGCAATAATACTGCCATTTGCAATAGAGAAGAACAGCATAGCACTGATCCTGCTATCTGTAATCTTTCTTGTGATAACCCTTGTGCTCAGCATCTATCAGATGTATATCAAGACTCTCGGCCTGTCGCATTTACAGGGAATATCAAAGGCCAAGGCATTCATCTCTATCTACATACTGGGGTTTGCAACCTATGCTGCTGCAATGATAATGCTTGAGGCTCTGGTAATAGGAATCGCTCTTGCTGCAATGATTATCTTTTAAGCCCTTTTTCTATCTTGCTGAACAGGCCAAGAACTGCAAACGCCTCTCTTTTTGTCAGCATCGCCTTTCCGAATATCCTCTTCCAGACAACCTTTTGTGTCTGCTTTTTTTCAGGTGTAGCAAACTCCATCTGCTCAAGAAGCCCTGCAACCCTTTTATTGAGCACATCCTTGTACCTCCTGCCTGCTGTCTCGATATGGCTGTCTGACCTGTCCTTTCCGTTTATCTTGTAGATCTCATAGAGCAGGATCCCAAGCGCGTGGCTGATATTGAGCGTAGGATATTTGGCTTGGGCAGGTATTGTGACGATAAAATCACAAAGCCCAATCTCCTTGTTAGACAGCCCCTTGCCCTCCCTTCCAATGACCAGCCCCAGCTTTTTTTTTGTATTCGCCTTTTCTGCGAGCTTATCCGGTGTGAGTGGGCTTCTTGGTATATTGTAATCAGTCCCAAGCTTTGCAGTGGTACCTGCAAGGTAATCCATCTTATCAAGAAAAGACCAGTCTGCAACTATCGCCCTTTTTAGCACATCCTGTGCGTGCTTTGCCCTGCATATTGCCTCTGACGAACTGATGTCTGCTACTGGATTTATCAACACGAGATTTTTAAACCCAAAATTTTTCATGACTCTTGCTATTGCACCGATATTCCCCGGGTTTTCAGGCTCAATAAGGATTACATATAACATAGCCAATGGAAAAAATGACAGATATATAAAATTAATCAAGAGCAGAACAAATATATTATACTCTAACCACTAAAGACTGAGAAAGGGTTTCCTAGGTATGATGACAAGAGCCCAAGGATGATTATCGCAAAGAAAAGAAAGCCTATAAAGCCCCATATCTTCTTTGCCTTCTCAGCATTGCCCACTATCTTTTCAAGCGCTATCTGGAGCATCCTGCCTCCGTCAACAATCCCAAGAGGGATAAGGTTAGCAATGCCTATAAAGAAGTTCAGCATGAACAGCCACTTAAAAAGCCCCTTAAACCAGTAATACGCAGGTGCTATGTCCTCATAGCCAGGCCTGATTTTCCTGTTGTTTTCAAGCGGGACTATCCCAAGGAACGCATAATCTTCACTGTCTGGGTTTGCGATGGTCTTTACATCATAATCCCTGCCATCAGCTGTAATCCCTACACTCTCACCTGGCTCTAAACGCCAAAGCTGAAGCACAAAATCATTGTAGTCATTGACCTCTTTACCATCAATTGCAGTGATTACCATCCCGCTCTCCATCCCTGCAGCCCCAGCAGGAAGGGTCTCATTGATTATATTAAACGACATCCCAACAGGCTCAGTTATCCTGTCTTCAAAAGGGGCCATTGTCCTGCCGCTGACATCAGCAGTATAGGGCATGAGAAGCAGAATCAGGAATGCAAATATTATGTTTATAGAAGGCCCGGCTGCAAATACTGAATATTGCACAACATCCTTCGCTTTTTTTAGCTGTTTTTCATCAGGCTCGACAAATGCTGCAGGAAGTATCGGAAGAACTATCCCAAAGACTGCAAACCCGCTCGAGCGGATCTTGAGGTTATGCGCCCGTGCAACAACCCCATGCGAGAACTCATGGATAAGAGCAAGCACGAAGATGGAGATTATCCAATGCCAGAACGAGAGATAACCAAGCCCAGGCACATTTGTAAACGGAAGGACAAGCGTGATCCCTGCTTCCTGGACCTCTGGCGCAAATATCATCCTGATAAACATGACAACAAGCGTCACTGAGATAAAGATCATGCCAAAAAATCCCAATCCAATCGAGGTATAGCCAAAGAGCTTGACAAGCTCCCTGTACTTTGATGATATCCTGTCCATGAACTTCAGCCCTAACCTTGTCCTGTACATGACAAGATAGACTGCATACGAGATTATCTTCTGCACTGCAAGCTTTTCCTTTTTTAACAACAGGAATATGCCAAGAGCTGCAACAAAGACAACAGCACTCCACTGGTCAAAGTTCATTCCTTGTATAAAGCTTAAGCTTTTCTCTAAAAAAGAGCCTAAAATATCAATAGCCATAACCAATCAACATTTTCCTGCATTTAAATATTTTACTGCAAATCTATACTGTTCAGATGCAGGATTTTCATTATAGGCTGTTCAGAAAGATGTTTTGGTGTAACAAACATCTGACCGGACAACGATAGATTTATAAACATATGAGGTTATATAGGTTCATATGGGAAGGAAAACAGTTGCTTTAAGTCTGGATCAAGACATCTACGAGCAGTATCAGAGGTACTGTGAGGAAAATCATATGATTCTTTCAAGAAAAGTCGAAGCTCTGATGAAAAAAGAATTAGAGGAACATAAGAAGTAGGCTGAATAATGGAATTCATACAATTAACAAAGGAACAGGCAAAGTTGATGTTTTGATTAGAAGTGTAAATAAACTTCATTATTTCAAAGAGTATATAAAAATTATAGAGATAGTCTAAAATGACAACCTGCTCCCATTCCAGACTGAGCACATTTGAGCAATGCAAATACAAATACAGGCTCCAATACATTGACAAAGCCAAAGTAGATACCCTGACAACCATCGAAGCTCATGAGAGGCTAAATCAAAATGACAAACGCAATAAAACTCTTCAACGATAAGAAGATCCGTGTAGAGTGGGATCAGGACAGGGAAGAATGGTATTTTTCCATAGTGGATGTTGTTGCAGTATTGACTGATAATGACTATCAAACCGCTAGAAAATACTGGAATAAGCTGGCTCAACGGCTGAGGGACGAAGGAAATGAGTCGGTGACAAATTGTCACCAACTGAAAATGCCTGCATCTGATGGCAAATACTACAAAACAGATGTTGCAGATACAGAGCAGTTATTGCGTTTAATCCAGTCAATCCCATCAAAAAAGGCAGAGCCGTTCAAGATGTGGCTTGCAAGGGTTGGAAGGGAAAGGATCGACGAAACAGAAGACCCTGAACTAACGATTGACAGGGCAATGCAGACATATCTGCAAAAAGGTTATTCAGCAGACTGGATAAACCAGAGATTAAAGACAATTGAAGTCAGGAAACAATTGACAGATGAATGGAACAGGGTTGGCATCTCAAAGCAGGAAGATTTTGCTATTCTTACCAATGAAATCACTAAAGCATGGTCTGGAAAAACCATAAGGGATTATAAGAGATTCAAAGACCTAAAGAAAGAAAACTTACGGGATAACATGACGAATATTGAGCTTATCCTCAACATGCTTGCAGAAGCGACCACTAAAGAGATATCAGAGAAGGAGAACCCTAAAACATTTGGAAAAAGCAAAGAAATCGCCAGAGAAGGGGGTAAAACCGCGAAGGTTGCGAAAGATAGAATTGAAAAACGACTTGGAAAAAAAGTCGTTACCTCGAAAAATGCAAAAGAGATTCACTTTAATGGAAAAAAAGAACTAAAATGACAACCTACTCCCATTCCAGACTGAGCACATTTGAGCAATGCAAATACAAATACAAGCTACAATACATTGACAAAGCCAAAGTAGATACCCCGACAACAATCGAGGCGTTCATGGGTGATTTAGTCCACAGGACTTTAGAGAAGCTTTACAATGACCTGAAGTTCCAAAAGCTGAACGAGCTTAATGAACTCCTGAATTTCTTCAACCAAACATGGGAAAAGGAATACACTGATGTTATCCTTATTGCAAAGAGCCAATACACAGCAGAAAACTACAGAGAGATGGGAATAAAATACATCACAGATTATTATAACCAATATCATCCATTTAACCAACTGACCATTTTAGGCCTAGAAACACAAGACAGACTGACCCTGCCAGACGGAAACCAGTATCATGTCAGGATTGATAAATTAGCCTGCAAAGATACTACATATTATGTTTGCGATTACAAGACAAATAGCCGGATGAAGGATCAGGAGGAAGCTGATGAAGACAGGCAATTAGCCATGTATTCTATCTGGGTCAAGGATAAGTTCAAAGATGCAAAGAAAGTGATATTGCTCTGGCACATGCTTGCATTCAACAAAGAGGCAGTATCAGAAAGAACTGAAGAACTGCTAAAGAAGCTTCAGGAAGAAACTTTTGAACTGATAAAAGAAGTAGAAGCATGCAAGGAATTTCCTACAAATGTTACCAAGCTTTGCGACTATTGTGTTTTCAAATCAATGTGCCCGTCATTCAAGCATGAATCAGAGTTAGAAGAAAAGCAACCAAAAGAGTTCAAAGAAGACGAAGGCGTTCAGTTTGTAGATAAATACACCAAACTTCAGGAAGAAAAAAAGCAGATAGAAACAGAATTAGAGCAGTTAAAAGAGCTAATGGTTCAGTTTGCAGCGCAAAAAGGATTGGATGTCATCTATGGAAGCAATAAGAAGGCATCAGTAAAAGCCTACGATAAAGTCATTTATCCGGAAAACAAAGAAGAATTCATCACGCTTCTCAAAGGTAGAGGATTATATGAAGAATTTTCAATGGTATGTTATGCAAAGCTTAATTCAGCGATCCTAAAAGAAAATATAGATAAAGAAATAATAGAAAAGACTACAAAAGACAAGGATTTTCGCATATCTATTTCAAAAAGAAATGAGACTGAGGAATAAAAAAGAGCAAATCCTTGTGGATATTGGACTGTCTGTCCTAAAATGGCTTATCGAAAGCTCTGGATGGACAAAGGAAGATATCAATATCCTTCAAGAAATACATCAATATCTATCAAGAGATATATCTATCAAGAAACCCTGCAGGCATTGCTTTCAAAAGCCTTATAGATATTGTTTCAGGATATATCGTGACAGAATCGTTCTTAAGCCCACCAAATATGCAGCCTAAACCCTGCTTATCCATTATCTCATTAATAACTATACCAAACGCAATGCCCTTTGTCTTCTCTTGATTGCTGAAGGCCTCAGACTGCATAAGAGAATCCCTGACATAAGGTTTTACTGCATCATCCATCCCTGTGCACATGTGCTCAATAAATATCTCCTGTGGCATGTCTGAGCTGAGCATATCCAGTATCTTGTCTCTTGGAATGCTTTTTGGCATCCTAATCCCTGGAACAGAACCAAGAGCTGCCTCCTCACCTGGCTCTTCTGGAGATAACATCCCCTCTGGAAGCTCAACAGGGTCAGGAAGGGTCTCCCTTAGCATCTGCATATCAAAAACTATGACCTTGTAATTCGTGCCCCTGATCCTCTCCATATCATGCATCATGTAACTGTTGCTTATTGCCTCTGTTTCTGTGCGCCCAAATACCTTTATAGGGTTATCTGTGGAAATATCTGCGGGATTGCCAGAAGGGTTGCTTATAGGGTCTCCAGAAGGGTTGCCAATGGAATCTTCTCCAAAAGAGCCTTTCTGTCCTGTTAGGCTTTCATCGCTAGATGTTGCATATCCAGTATTGGTTCCTGCTGTAGTAATAACCCCTGCTGCAGTATTGATCCCTGCTGCAAAGACAATATTTCCATCTTCTGCAACCATGAAAAGGTTTGGCTCTTCAGAAAACTTATGGCTGAAATCAGATATGTCCTTATATACAAAAAAAGCAGTTATGCTTCCTGTAATAAGAACTATCATTACTGCAACCAACGCAACCCTAACTATGCTCTTGAGCAGCTTCCATAAGAGTATGATCGCAACCACAAATAAGACGCCATATATCAGGATTCCTAACATGCTTAACCAACCTAAACATAGAATATTTAAATATTTCCAATTCCCTGCTTGAATAATCATGATTTTGTTATAGGCCAGATAGGTGTTATAGGCCAGATAGGATAGAACAGATTATTGCAGACAAGACAGGATGCAACAGAGCTGAGATAACAGAAGCCATAACAACAGAATCTCATGCGACAGTAGTCTAGCGGTAGGACACGACCCTCCCAATGGATTGTTCCAATGGCGAAAGGTTGTAACCCGGGTTCAAATCCCGGCTGTCGCATCACCCAAGAAATGGGAGTTACCCCTTGATTCTTGCTATCTCCTTAAGTTGTGGATATTTAGCATTTAAAAATTCCAATACCTTTTCTGCATATTCCTTGTCCATTATTGTTCCATAATAGAGCATGCCGTTTCTGAAATATCTTAACTGGTCAACAAACTGAACATCTATCTCCTTAATTCCAACCAATCGTAGATATGAGACTTCTGCTTCGTGTGCTCCTTGTCCTGCTGAATGATAACCGTCCAAAAGCATTTTTGCTCTGACAAGCCCCATAATAACATCATAAGCCAATTTAATGATGCTGTTTGCATTTTTGTCATTTACTTCCACTTTTTTTAATATTCCCAATAATACATCACGGTTCTGCTCTGACTCTTCAACCAAGAATTTTCCTCTGGAAATGTCTGGACTTTGCTTTTTTGCTATTCCTTGTTTTACGAACTCCTCAAATTTTCTTACTGGCTTCATAACTCTATTCCTCCTGAAAGGACAATTCCATTGCAGAGGTTCTCTTTTAGGTGCTTGTGTATGCCTTTAAAGGTGTCATAAAAGTTGATGTTTATCTTTCTCTCAAGTTTCTTCTCAAATACATCTACATTTATTTTTTTATCCTTTCTTCCGATTACTGCAATGTCAATATCTGAGTTTATTGTGTCTTCTCCTCTTGAGTGGCTTCCGAACAAAATAATGGTAGCTCCAGCAAATTCTTTTTCAAGATAGTTAAAAAGTCCGCATTCATATATGAGCAGTAAGTTGTCTGCCCTCTTTTGCTGCATGATATGGGGGTTGTCTCTGTTTAGCTCTATCGACCATCTTTTTGAATTTTTGTCCTGTGTTATTTTGATTATAGATCTCTTTTTTAGAGCAGGGAGTGCTTTTATTACTGCTGGAGCAGATACACCAAGTAGATTTGCAAGAGCCCTCTGGTTCAAACTTACTCCCGATTTTATAGATAGCACTCTGACAATTCCCTGCTGCAGATTTGTTAACTCAGGTGAATATATGTTTACCATAGTTAATGGATATTAACTCAAGTTTATATACTTATCGGTTTTCACAAATCCTCAAAGCATTTAATTCAGTACAACATGTTAGAGCAGATAAAAGCAGCAAGAGCTGAAACATAGATAAACAGGGCAAAAGAATTCTTGGTTGAGATAATTCCTGTTTTAGATGAGAAAATTTATCTAAGCTATATCCTATCTCTTATCCAGATCATCTATCGTTTATCCAGAAATTATCTATCTCTTATCCAGGTTCGCAATAATTCTGTTTACCACATCCTCTATCTCGATCTCTGTGGTGTCGATTACGAGATTGTAGTTTTTCATGTCGCTAAAGTCATAATCATAGAACTCAAGCCAGCGCTCCCTGTTTACCTTCTCCCTTGAGCTCATGGTCTTCTTTGCTGAATCAAAATCAGAGAAAGACTCCTCATCCCTCTTCTGCTTAAGCCTGCGGTTGACACGAGTCTTAATATCAGCGTCAAGAAATACCTTGAACGAGTCAGGAACAAAAAGCGGCGCAAGCCAGGAATCCATGATAAAATCATCATTGTCCTTGCCTATCTGCTTCTGCTTATCGTCGACCATGATATCATACTTCTTGTCTGTCGCTTCAAGGCTGCCCAGTTCAGCAATAGTCATGCCCTTCTCCAAAGCAAGCTTACGCTGGAAATCACCCATTGAGAAATGCTTATAATGCAGCCTCTTTGCAAGCAGCTTTGCAACAGAGCTCTTGCCTGAACCTGCTGTGCCTGAGATCGTAATCTTCATACCAACTGTGATTGTCCAGCTGGTATATTAATCTTTCTTCTCTGATAAATCAGGTTTCTGTTTCTAATGAGTTGCAAGCTTCTTTAAAACTCCAACAAACCCATCATAGGATATGTTGCTCCTGACGCCTGTGCCAGAAAAATGAGTCTCAGATGCGATAAACCCAATATCACCTATCGCTTTTATCACAACGCTCTTTTTGATGTTTTTCTTTATCTTTTCATGTTTTATGATCTTCTGGATATCAAAGAAAAACAATGCATCTGTTTCTGCCTCACCAGCGATCTTAGAGAATAATCTGCAGTCATAGCTGCAGGAGCTACAGGATGGTCCTTCATCTGCTGCTGCAGGTGAAGCTGATGCAGCAATCCTTCTTGAAAGTTCCTTGTCCCAAAGCTGCCCAGTCCAGATCGGCCCGAAACCTGTTCTTGCATCTTGAGCATGAACCTTGCCAACTGTGGCCCTGCCAATTATGGCCTTGCTAACTGTAGCCTTGCTAACCATGGCCTCGCCAGCTATAGCCTTGCCAACGGTAGCATTTCCAACTATGGCCTTGTGAATTGTAACCTTGCCAGCCCCATCCAGCCAGAATAAGCTATGCTGTTTCAGGACATTATCAACTGCAGCCTTGCCCTTCTCACATCTCAGAAAAACCCTAAAATAATGGTCTTTTGAAAGGCTGTATATAGGCACAAGTGCCTTGTCATACTGAGCTCCGACAAGCTGGCACTTCCTTATCAGGATTCGTATCCCTGCTTCGTGCATGATCTCGTTCCTGACAGGCTCTGCCCAGTATTTCCTCCTGCAGGCATCCCTGTATGTGCCGCAAAGTGCAGAGGTGTCTGTTGCTGTGACAGCTATGATCCCTCCTCTTGATATCCTCTTTGCTGCACTGTCAAGCATGAAATTAGGCGATCCAAATACATCAAGGTCAATGTAATCAAACCCCTTTGACTCAAGCAGGAACAGGTTCGCATCCTTATTGCTGACAGCAAATTCCACATCATTGATCTGCATATTCCTCATGATAAGCGCGCATGCCCTGCTGCTCAGGTCGTTTGCAACGATCTCCTTATATGAGCCAAGCTCTTTTGCAAGCCGGATTGACCTTATACCTGTACCTGCAAGCGGGTCGCAGATGCTCATCTCCGGAAACTGCTTTAGCAAGAGCACTGTCAGGTCGCGGTTAAGCTTCATAATAGGGTTATAGAACACAGGCATCTGTTTTGATATCTTTTTTTCCACAGGGACAAATATCTCAGCCAGCCCCTCCTTGACCTTTCTTAGCTGATAATCAAATTCCTGCTCATACTGCTCATGTTCTTTGTTAGGGTTCTGTTTAGGTCTCTGTTTAAGCTCTTGCTTAGAGCCTTGTTTAGGTTTTTGTTTAAGCTCTTGCTCAGAGCCCTGTTTAGAGCCCTGCTTAGAGCCTTGTTTAGGGCTCTGTTTATAGCCTTGTTCAGACTCTGCTCCCTCTACCATATTAGGTCTGGATAAACTTATAAAATAAAAAGATATCCATTGGAAGGATATCCTTGAAGGGATTGGGGTGCAGATGTGCATTGAAATGTATTGATAGCTAATAAGTGTATTGATAACTAATAAGAAAGATAACTAATAAGAAAGATAACTAATAAGAAAGATAGCTAATAAAGATTGATATGGTAGATTGAGATGCTATAGATAGATTTGAGATAGATTTTGTATTGATATGCAATAAGATAGATTTTAGCGAACCGAAAAATTTATAATAGTGATGTATAATAAATCTTATATTGATAAGGTTAGGGTAAGATTAATTAGGTTATTGTTTTAAGTTATAGTTTTGATGTGTGTTGCAATAGCTCAATTTTTTATGCAATATAATAAGCATAATCAATAATTGGT
>JAFGRM010000032.1 GCA_016935125.1 Candidatus Woesearchaeota archaeon | reverse complement strand
TGGCTATGAATGGGCATTTTGTGAATACCGAGCAGGCAGAAAGGTTTGCAACAGCACTCAAAAAGACATTTTCAGAGATCCTTAGTGATGAGCATTATAAGCAGATGTTTTTGGATTCCATAGTTGTCCAGAGTGAAGATGACCAGAGCCTGACCTATAAGAAGTGGGAGACATTGAAGAATATGTCAGAGGATTGAAAATAAAATTGGGAGACATTGAAGAATATGCTAGAGGATTGAAAATATGATATCAGCGTTTTTAAAAAAACTTATGTTTGCAAGACAGTTTGACATGGGTGATGGGACTATCTTGATACTAGGGAATGAGCATATAATGCTTGGATCAGAGATATTGTATATGCTACAGGAAAAGAATCCTCAGGAATTTTTCGAGTCTATAAGAGAATCTACAAGAGAGCTCACAAAACATTATTTTGAGAAACTAGGTGCAAGCCAGGTAAGGTCTAATTTTACTGTTGAAGGGATATTCAATGATTTTGGCCTTGGCAAGATTGAAGTGGTTGAGCTTGGGGAGACAAGGGCAGTCATAAACCTGTTCAACTCAGCTATTGCAAGGCAATACCTTAAGTTGAACCCTGAAACAGACCATGGTGTCTGCAACCTTACAGCAGCTGTACTTGCAGGGATGTTCTCTTTTATTCTGAAGACAGATGTCATGTGTGAAGAGCATGACTGCATTGCAAAAGGCAATGACAAGTGCAAGTTCATATTGATGTATGAGAATAACAGCTCTAGGTAATCAGGTCATATAAATATCTTATGTTGTTGCCTATAAGTTTATAGTATTATCCTATTGTATGTATAATCAAGCCTTTTTCATTTATCTCAAGCGGGTGTATATCAAAATCATTTTTGGTTCTGCGCATCTTCCTGACCATAAGCGATCTTGGAAACTCGCCGCCCATGCTCTCAAATGAGAGGACTGTCACGCTGTCTGCCAGGAACTCTTCAACCCCAAAGTGTGAGAGCTTGTATGTGTTGTTTCCTTCCTGTACTTCTGATGTCATTATTGTCACGCAATCCATCAGCTTTAGGGTTGTGCACAGGTCAAACAGGCCTTTTCTGACCTCAAATACAGTTTCAAGTGCCATCCCATATACTGTTGTAGAATCAATGACTACCCTTTTTGCCCCAATCTCATTGATCAGTCTTTGGATCTCTGTGTGGACGCATGTTACTTCATACGGTTGGAAATAGATAAACTTGAACCTGCCCTCATGCTCGAACTTTGCAAAATCCCAGCCTAGTTCAAGGGCATCTTTCCTTAGGTCATCTACATTCTCTTCAAATGAGATATAGATGCCGTTCTCACCCATTTGTGTAAGTCCATTCCAGAGGTATTGCATGCAAAAGATGGACTTGCCACAGCCGGGACCGCCAGCGATGAGATTGACGCTTCTTGGGCAGAAGCCGCCCTGGACAAGCTCATCAAAGCCAGGTATTCCTGTTGGTATCCTTTCCATGCTCTAATCTATTGAACATCTGATATAAATATCTTTCTGCTATCTTATTTCTACTCGAGGATGGCAAATGTTGTGCTTGTTATGAAGAAGTTGTGCTTGTTATTAAGAATGGAAATTTAAGAATGGCAATAGTTGTAGAGTTGATTGTAGCTTGGTTTGTAGCGTTGATTGTAGTGTGTTTTAAGATAGGTGGTTTGTAGCTTATGTTGTAGCTTGTTTTGAAGAAAAAAAGCGAAAAACAGGGAAGATCATGGCAGATTAAGGGAATCTGCTGGGGGTCTGCTGGAGAAGCTGAGAAAAGATCAAGATAGAATAATTTGGAAAGATTATGGGGAATATTGGAAAGATTATGAGGAATATTGGGTACTTAGGCATATTAAAGGATAATCTTTAAATAAGCCAAGCTTACACAGGGTTTTTAGTATGGCAGACTTCAATGCGATCCAGGAAAAATGGCAGAAGGAATGGGAAAAGCACGGCATTTTTAGGGCAGTTGAGGACAACAAGAAGAAAAAGTATTATGTGCTGGAGATGTACCCTTATCCAAGCGGCAGGCTTCATATGGGCCATGTCAGGAATTATTCTATAGGGGATGCGTTTGCGCGATATAAGAGGATGAGAGGGTTTAATGTCCTTTATCCTATGGGTTATGATGCATTTGGGATGCCAGCAGAAAATGCTGCTATTAAGGGTGGAACACATCCGAGGAAGTGGACAGAGAGTTCGATGTCAGATATGAGATCTGCACAAAAGCAGCTTGGGATGAGTTATGACTGGGGAAGGGAGCTTGCGAGCTGCGACCCTTCATACTACAAGTGGAACCAGTGGTTCTTTCTTCAATGCTTAAAAAAAGGGCTTGCATACAGGAAGGAGTCGCCTATAAACTGGTGTCCGAGCTGCAACACAGTCCTTGCAAACGAGCAGGTCGAAGACGGCAGATGCTGGAGATGCAGTTCTGTTGTAGAGCAGAAGAATCTCGAGCAATGGTTCTTAAGGATAACTGATTATGCAGATGAGCTCCTTGAGGGACTTAGTGACCTTTCCGACTGGCCTGAAAAGGTAAGGGTGATGCAGAAGAACTGGATAGGGAAGAGCGAGGGCACAGAGATATATTTCGATATTGTGGGTGAAGACGGAAAAAAGATTGACAGGATATCAACGTTTACCACCAGGCCAGATACTGTATTTGGGATAACATACCTTGTCCTTGCAGTAGAGCACCCAAAGGTCATTGAATGGACAAAAGGGACTGTGTATGAGGATAAGGTAAAGGCTTTCATATCTAAAGTCAAGCAAAAGTCGCTGATAGAGAGGACTGCTGAGGGCAAGGAAAAGAACGGCATGTTCATAGGGAAATATTTCATAAACCCTGTCAATGGAGAGAGGTGCCCTTTATGGGTTGCTGATTATGCATTATATGAATACGGCACAGGAGCTGTGATGGCAGTACCTACCCATGACCAGCGCGATTTTGAGTTTGCGAAAAAATACAAGTTGCCTTTGAGGGTCGTGATAAGCCCGCATAGTTATGAGCTTGATGCAGAAAAGATGAGCAGGGCCTATACTGAAGACGGCGTGCTCGTGAATTCAGGCGAGTTCGACGGGACAGGGAACAGGGATGCAATAAAAGAGATTACTGACTGGCTCGAGAAAAAGGGCGTTGGCAGGCGGACTATTAACTACAAGCTTCGTGATTGGCTCATATCTCGGCAGAGGTATTGGGGGACGCCTATCCCCATAATATACTGTGACAAGTGCGGTGCTGTTCCAGTCCCTGAGTCAGAGCTTCCTGTCTTGCTTCCTGATGATGTCAGGTTTACAGGAGAGGGAAACCCGCTTTTGACCTCAGAGAGCTTTGTCAACACAAGATGCCCTAAATGCAATGGGGCAGCACGACGTGAGACTGATACAATGGACACGTTTATCGACAGTTCATGGTATTATTTTAGGTATTGCAGCAACGATGAGGAAAAGGCCATGTTTGACAGGGCAAAAGCGTCTTACTGGATGCCTGTCGACCAGTACATAGGGGGGATTGAGCACGCTATCCTCCATCTCCTTTACTCAAGGTTCTTTACAAGGGTTCTGCGTGACCATGGCCTTACTGGCATATCAGAGCCTTTCAAGAGGCTGCTTACACAGGGGATGGTCATAAAGGATGGAAGAAAGATGTCAAAGTCATTCGGGAATGTTGTCGACCCGAAGGATATAATAAAGAGGTATGGTTCAGACACAGCAAGGCTCTTTATCTTATTCGCCGCTCTTCCTGAAAAAGAGCTTGACTGGAGCGAGCTTGGCGTTGCAGGCGCATACAGGTTCTTAAACAGGGTCTATAGCCTTGTTGAGTCTAATCTTGATTCTGTCATGGTTGAGGGAGATTGTGCTCTTGGCTTAGATGGGAAGGGCCAGAATCCAAAGTTCCAGAATCCAAAGAGCCCAAATGCAAAGGACCTCTATATAGAAAGCCTTAGGAATAAGACTATAAAGCTTGTAACAGAACATATTGAGAATTTTGAGCTCTCTCTTGCGATAGGCAAGATAATGGAATTTGTTAATGCGTTGCATAAGTATCAGGATAAGGATCCTTTCATCTTTGGAGGCGCGATAAGGAGCCTTACATTGCTGCTCTCACCCTTTACCCCACATCTTGCAGAGGAGCTATGGCAGATGATAGGCTCAGAAGGGTTCGTGTCAGTCCAGGAGTGGCCTGGGTTTGCTGAAGACAGGATAGATAAGAAAGCAGAGCAGTGCGAGGAGACTGTCTTGCAGGGTATTTCAGACATAAGGGAGGTGCTTGCGCTTGCCAGGATAAAAGAGCCAAAGAGAATTACGCTCTTTGTTTCAGAAGACTGGAAATACAAGGCAATCTCTGTCATAAAAGAGAGCCTTGAGATAAAAAAGACAAGAGACCCTGGCCTGATCTTAAAGACCATAATTTCTGATCCTGCTCTAAAGCCCCATGGCAAGGCCTTATCAAGGATTGTGCCTGCGCTTGTGAAGAACCAGTCAAAGATCCCAACTGTTGTGCTTGACCAGGATACTGAGTTCAATGCATTAAATGAGAACATAAAGGTTATATCAGACGCTTTCTCAGCTGAGGTTGAGATAATAAGAGGCCAGGATTCAAAAGAGCAGAAGGCAGGCCAGGCAATGCCAGGAAAGCCTGCAATATTAATCGAATAGTTTTAGTATATGTATCCATATATATCTATAAATACCTGTGAGATTGTTTTAGTGCAATACAGATGGGATGGGTTTATGATTCTTGATAGCTTGATAGGATGGAATAAAGTGGGCTAATGATTGGAGCAAGAATCATGATCAGGAAGTGAGCAGGAGTGCCTGATGATGAGCAAAGATTGCACCAGGCAGTTTGATCCCCGGCTTTCCTTGGCCCCGCTACCCTGTAAGCGCCAGTCTAGATAGGTAGAGCTGCTCCGGTCAAGGCCTGACTCGGTTGCTAAATAAACCGACCAAACAGGACAGGACTTCATTGTCCAGCTAAGGACTGTCCAGCACAAAGATTGCCGCTCTTCAGGCTTCAGCCCTGCCATAAGTCCGTTGACAGTTACAGGGGAGGACTAAC
>JAFGRM010000031.1 GCA_016935125.1 Candidatus Woesearchaeota archaeon | reverse complement strand
GAAACTAAATAATAGAAATTAAGCCAGTGTCTGTATTTTTGGCATTCATATGATCATCTGCAGGTTCAGGAAGAAACAGGCAGAAAGAGGCAGAAACAGGTAGAAACAGATAAGTCTAGGCAAGGAAGGCAAAGTGGTTGTTATTGAAGAAGGTATAAAGTCTTTCAGAGATTCAATCAGTGACAGGAAGCATAAGCTGATCTTTGATATCATATATCAGACAGGCTGTACAGTTTCTGAGCTGGCAAATCTCATGGTTGAACATGTCGATCTTTCTCAAAAGAGAATAATAATACCTGAGCAAAACACAAAAAACCATGTTAAAAGGGTAGTTTCAATGGATTCTGCATTAAGGGACTGTATCAGAGAATTTATAGGAGAGCTCAATGCAAAAAAAGACAGTGTTTCATGCGTATATCTTTTCTCTTCAAGACAAAGAGAAAGATTAAGCACAAGGAGGATAGAGCAGATATTCTCATTTTACTCTGATATGAGCAGGATAAAGATAACGCCAAGGGTCTTAAGAAGGCTCTATCTGAAGAAGAGAGGTTCAGCCTGCAAGGATCGGTCTGAACTAAAAGAGATAACAGGGCTTAAGAATCTGAAAAAGCCAGGCATGAATTTTTTTCATCTTTTCCAGGCAGCAGGCAGCAGGCGCATAAGGGACCAGATAATATTTCTTATCTTAGCTGAGACAGGATGTAAGACTAAAGAGCTTTCAAGCCTTAGGGTTTCTGATTTCAGGAATGGCTCATTGGTCTTCAGAACTGCGTTGAAGCAAAAGGCTGCAGGTGTTAATGGATGTTCTGGTCAAGCAGGCAACAGGGCAAGAAAGATTCATGTTTCAGGCTTTCTTGGCAAGCTTGTGAGGGATTATACAAAAGATATGGGTAGAAATGATTTTATATTTAAAGGAAGGGGCGGCAGGGGAATAACAGCGAGGAGGATCCAGCAGATAATAAGCCAGATGGTTTCAACCAGCTCTTCTGCAGAATATGTACATGGCAGGTATGACAGCGGCAGGACACTGAATCCAAACATCTTTAGGAGGTGCTATGCAAACAGGCAGTATCTTGCAGGGGTACCTGTCAGTGAGATACGCCATAATCTGGGTATCAAAAATCTTGGCGCCTTTAATTATGGGTTTATTGAAACAGGTCTTAAGAATGGTATGTCGTGATAGAGCAATGAGCATGAAAAGAGAAAGAGATGCATTATCATATTTCAGATATGCATCAGTCATTGTTGCTTTAGCAGTAGCCATGTCATTTTTCTTGCTTCCGCTGGCAGCAGCTTGGCCTGAGAATGGTTGCAGCAGCTCTAATATCAGTGTAGACTATTCAGGCGCAAGCAACATTGTCAGGATAAACCTGTTCAATATTGCAGGCATCGATCCATCAGGACTTCCATCAGGACTAATAGAGAACTCTAGCAGAAGCATGGCTCACTTAGTTATGGATACTGACACTCATGAAACTAACTCTCAAGAAACTAACTCAGATGGCATGAAGATCCGGGAAGGTATTGTTTATGGTATGGACACCCAAGATATGAACCTTTTGGGTATGAACAACATCACTGTCATTGCTACACTTACAGGTACTGATGGTTTCATATACCGGATTGAAAAAGAAGCTTGCAACGGCACTGCTGAAATTGACATATTGGATCTTGAGATAACCGATGCGAGTGTAGAGTTCATCTGCAATGGCAGCGTTATCAGCTATTCTGGCATTGATTCTGTTGTGTATGAGGCAGCCCAGGAACATGAACCGCCTGCCGATGGCATCAGGATACTTAGCCCTGCAGACATGTCGCATATAAGGATAGGAGAGCCTATCCAGGCGATTGCAGTGGTTGAAGGTTCAGCCAGCCAGAATACCAGATCAGTAACAGTGATAATAGAATTTTTAGGCCAGAGCTTCAGCCAGGAGATGAAGAAGAACAACGGCATATATTACGAAACAGGCTATTTCACGCTTCTTAATCCAGGAACATATTCCCTGTCTATAGTTGCAAGAGATGATACTGCTGCTGTACTCTCCTCAGAAACAGTGCATTTTGTCATAGAGATGGAACCATATGTCCCAAAAGCCACAAAAGCCACTGAATCCATCAGTGGGTTTGGTGATGTGCCCATTGAAAATCCTTATTCAGAGCAGATCAGCAGGGGAATACTGTATGATTCGATGAACCCTGGCATCCTGACAGTCAATAATGGGTTTGAAGTCAATAAAGGGGTTGCTCCTGCAGCTGTTTTAGCTAACAATAGCGCTCTATCCAACAATAGCGCTGTTGATGATCTTGTAGAAAAGATATATTTTGATGATCAGACAGGAATGTCAATCGAGATCCTTAGCCCTTCAGCTGTCACTGTGTTTGGCATATCTGATACAATACAGCTGATTGCAGAGGTAAGCTATCCTGGAGAGATATCTGATGTTACTGCAGCAATAAGCTGGGGGGGTGGTGAGATCATCCAGCAGATGTATGATTTTAATGGCAGCAGGGTTTTTGAAACAGATTTCTTCAATGCGATCGATCCAGGTGACTACATTTTCACCATATCAGTCAAGACCATGTCTGGGCAGATAGTGAATGCAAGCTCACAATTTTCTGTCTCTGAAGAGGAATCCCTGCCTGAAGAGGCATCATCCGATTCTTTCACAGACTCTTTCACAGATTCTTTCACAGACACTTTCACAGATTCTTTTGCTATGGATGATATGATTATCATCGACAATAAGGGCAGGAGTGATACCAGGCGGGCTGTATTGAATATTCCTAATGAATACAATGATATTGTCGCACTGGAAGGTATGGCAGGGCTCTATCACGAAAAGCGAAGGCTGGATTCATTGATAATAGATGATCTCTCTGAAACAATAAAGAGAGCAGAGTTCAGGGACATATTGTTCAATGGGACGCTCGAGCTTGGAACAGAAGACATGGAGCTTGCGGGTTTTGCAAGAGCCTATGCAATAGACCCAGAGGGTATAGAGTTCAGCGAAGCTGAGATTACAGTTGTTGCACAGGGCACAGAGCTCTACAAATGCGCAGAATGGGTCTATGAAGACAGGGTCTGCAACGGCAGCTGGTCCCTTATCAGGACAGGGCTTGTCCCAGGCATGGAGTATACTATAACACTTACTCCTGATGATCCTGCATTTGCAGAGATGAAGATTGTCGAGTGCAGTGCTGAAGATCTAGCAGCAAGTTCAGGGACATGGGGCAGCAGCTGTGATAATGCAGCACCATGGGACGCGCTGTTGTATGACGACCTGTCATATGAGGTACACCAGATAAGAAAGCAGGGAGGAAGCCTGTACTGGGCAGGCCTTAGGATAAATTCCACAAATTCTTCTATAGTGGACTGTGATGAGCTGACAACAGTTAATATCTGCTATAAATGGTGGTCAGCAACCATAAACATTGCCAACTGTGACATCAGTGTTGATGCTGATTCAGGGGGAAGCTACACAACCGCGACCAATGTCTGCCCATCTGTCGGTGAAAACGGAGGCATCAGCTGCATAAATGTAACATCACTTGAGACATGGACATGTGATGATTTCTTCGGCAGTTCCCCAGAAGGAGCGATGGTCAAGTCTGAAATCCAAAGTTCAGGAGGTGCAAACGGGTATTATGATGTGACATGGGATGCCTTGTATTTCAATGTCACATACAAAGACAAACCTCCATCATGGTCAGGCAACAGCACAAGCATTGCAGGCACTTATGACCCTGGCACCTACAGCAGATTCAATATATCATGGCAGGATACAGGAGGGGTTGTGACAGTGTATCTTGAGAGCAATTTCACTGGCCAGGCAAAGAATTACACCATGCAGAACATTGAAGGCAGCATCTATAATTATTCAGCCATACTTCCAGCCGGAACATTCTACTGGAGATCACATGCAAAAGACTCAACAGGACAGTGGAGCAATTCAAGCACATGGGAATTCAGCATAGCAAAGGCAGACCCAGGTGTTTTCCTGACAGCGAGCCCAAGCTGGTCAGAGACATACGGCACAGAGACCAATGTGAGCTGTAAAGCAGACACTACTGAAGTATCCCTCTCACTCTACAGGAACCATTCATTGCTTCCCGGGCTTTCAGACATACAGACACTTGCAGCAAGCAATTACCAGTATATATGCAACAATTCAGCATCAACAAACTACACAGCTGATTCTGCATCCGATACTCTGGTGATCACAAAGGCCCAAAGCGAGATCCGCCTGTATATGGATGGTGCGAGGAATAACATGACAATACTTGTAGATTCGTTCCTTAATATCTCTTCTGAGCTTGCAACAGGTGTGGGTGATGTCAAGGTCTACAAGAACCAGACCCTGATATACGAAGGAGCTCCCCCGTCTGAAGATATCTTGCTTTTTGATACAATAGCAATTTACAACATCAGTGCCTTTTATTACGGCAACCAGAACTATTCCGCAGACTCTGAGTCATGGCGGCTCAATGTGACAGATGAGCTGTTCGTTGATCAGCCGCCTGTCTGGATGAACAATAACTCTAATGTAGTCGAAACATACGATCCTGTTCAGGAGAGTTATTTCAATATATCATGGTTAGATGATTTATCTGGTGTTTTGGTGTATTTCGAGAGCAACTATTCTGGCTCAGCTAAGAACTATACTATGAATGAGATTGCAATCAACACATTCAATTACTCTGCTGTGATGCCTGTCGGAACATTCTACTGGAGATCGCATGCAAAAGACTCTGCAGGGAACTGGTCAGTTTCTGATGTTTGGGAGTTTAGTGTTGCAATAGCAGACCCCGGGCTTGTGCTTTCAGCTGATCCATCATGGTCAGAGACATATGGGGTACAGACGAATGTGACATGCTATTCAACAACCGGAGCAGAAGGCATGGCCCCAATTGCCCTGTATAGGAACGGCACGCTGATAGATGGGCTTTCTGATGCTTCTGTGCTGGATACATCCCAGTACAGCTATGTCTGCAACTGCACAGCAACACAGAATTATACAGGTGGGGAGGTCGCTGACTCATTGGCAATAAGCATGGCAGCAGGCCAGATCCATCTTTATCTGAGTACAGAGAGGGATAATATAACAGTCGAGAACAATACCTATGTCTCGATACAGGCTAAGCTCGTGTCAGGTATGGGGAACATTACTGTCTACAAGAACGAGACTGTTGTATACAACGGCACATCACCTTCATTCAATAACACAAAGTTCATCGGCCTGGGGATGTATAATATAACTGCTTATTATTACGGAAACAAGAACTATATCGCTGACTCAGAGACATGGTGGGTAAATGTGACGCCTGAAGAGTCAAAGTTTGAGCAGATTGATATCTCAGCATGCTATGCTGAAGATTCAGTCCTGAACCCAAATACATGGACCAGCGCGTGTGATTACTCTTATCCTGGGCCTGCACTGTTCTATGATGATACACTGGTCGAGAACCATACTGTTGGGAAACAAGGGCAGGATTATTACTGGGCAGGACTTAAGATAAACACCTCTGACCCATCTATAATAAACTGCTATGAGATAGAGTCTGTCGAGTTCTGCTACAAATGGTGGGCTGAGATAGCTGATATAGCATCGTGCAACATAACGATCGATGCAGACTTAGGCGCAAGCCAGACGCTGATAACCGGCGGTTGCCCTGGTGTCGGAGAGGCAGGCGCAGTCAGGGAATGCATTGATGTGACATCGCTTGAATCCTGGTCATGTGAAAACTTTTTCGGAAGCTCATCAAAAGGGGCAGTTGCCCAGTCAGAGCTGGTATACAACGGATTGGTAAACACTAATTATGGTATCATATGGGATGTCTTATTTTTCAATGTCAGCTATAAGAAAGAGAATTTCCAGGTATTTTACGGTGACGGAACAGGGAGCCTTGTTGTCGGCAAGGGGTCCAATGTCCTAAGCACTTTCGGAAGCATAGGGGTAAAGAGCGTATTTATAGCTGATTATGACAGCGAGTTCGCGTTTGAGGATCTCCAGGCGATCGGCCTGAAAAAGGACAATTCGCAGTCAAGCAATGATTTTGCTGAGATCGACACAAGGCTGGGCATGTCTAACGAATATATCAACCTGAACAATTACTACAGTGATGATGGGTCAGTCCCCAGGGTTGTACGCAACTTTACCATATATGAGCGAGAGATCCTCTCTGTCCCTGTAATAAACAGCACAAACTCAAGCACATTTGTCACAGGGATACTGTGGGATACTGCAGATTCTTATGACAGCGAGTATGACAGCGCAGATGGTGAGGATCTAGTGTTTGTCGCGAACTACAACGAGAGCATGCCAGGCAAGTATGGCACATATGGGTATGAGATCAAGATCCCTGGCGGGCTTGGAAATTACACAGGGTTAAATGAGCTTGTTGCATTCTATGTAGAGCTGGAATGATCTAGGGTTTGCTGAAGGGTTCACCACATCCTGGATTTTTAATTGCAGAACCTGTTTAAACCTGTTTAATAGTCTCTTTTAGGTGGTGGAGGGATGTTTTTGTTGTTGTGGGACCTTGCAGTTTCATGGTTGTCAAAGCTCTGCCTTTTCCTGCGCTTGTTATGTTTTCTTCTTCTGCCCAAAACAACTGCCAGTATTATTCCTAGAAGCAATGCTGCACCTGCACCTATGTAGATGTTGTTCCTGTAATTGTGCTTCTTGAATTCAGTCTCAATTTCTCTTCTCTTGACCAGCCTGTCCTCATTGTCACCGTATTGTATCCGAAGACTGATCATGCTGTTGTCTTCAAAGTCTTCCGGAGAAAGCCTTGCCTTGATCTTAAGCTTCTGCTTGTCCCCTGGCTCGATTATCGTAAGCTCTCCTGTCAATGACTCAAGCTTGTTGTTTATCATGATATCAATTATCTGGGGGAGCACGTAGACTGGCTTATCTCCTATATTCTTTATTGTAAGTATGAACCTTTTTATCGATGTATCGTAATAGATGCCCACAACTTCGATCTTTGACCTGTCGTCAAAGCTTATTATCTCAAGATCACGTTCATCTATAAGCAAGTTGTCAAGAGAGCCAGTATCCTCTCCATAAAGCATCCTTGCGCTTACCTTAAAGCCCCAATCACCGTATTCAGACAGGTTCACGTCATATGTTCTTGTAGTGATGCTGTTCCCGCCGATAAAATAGGCACTATCATCGCTAAGGGATGCTACGCTTTCATTGTTATAGAGAATAGTGTATGTTGCTCTTGTCATGAGCGGTGAATCACCTGTGTTTTCGATCACTACTACGAGCTGGTTTGAGAGCGGGTTATAGCTGATCTCCCTGAATACAGGCTCAAAGCTGGATTCAGGAAGATAGATTGTGTCAAGAGAATACTGGACCTTGTTTATCCCTTTTGCGAACTTGACCATGATCTTCATCCCAGCTTCGCTTTTGAGGGTCAATGCGTTATCTACGATCTCGTTTCCTATGAGGATTGCATGCTTTACATCAGCCCCTTTCAGATACTCCATTGTTGTCTCTGGGATATTGCTGTTCCCGATAAAGACAATAGGGCTTGTTGTTGTGAAGAACTGCGGCTCGATGAATTTTCCGTTAGTGAGTATGTACTGGCTGAATTCCCTTGTCTCCTCAAACTTTTTTACGATCTCTATGTTGTTTTCATACCTGTTCCCGAGATTGATCGTTTCAGGACTGAACCTTTCAAGCGCATCTGTAACCTCCCTGTCAACATAGCCGTAGATTATTATCTCTTCAGGCTCTACACTGTCAAGGAACCCCACAATATCTGAGATCTTTTCATTGTCAGCAAAAAGAACATAATACCCTCCAAGGATAGCATAAGGTGCAACAGATACCGCGTTATAGCTGTATCGCGGGTCGATTATTATGAACCTTTTTATGCCTTCAAGCTCAAGCGCGATGTCAAGGTTGAGGTTGCTGTAGCCAGTGTATTTCTGGACCTGAAAGCCTTTTGACTCAAGGTCGTTGTCAAAATTCCTGAGATAGGGGTTTGCTGGAGACTCAAAGAGCAGTATGTTCTCCTTATTCTTGTCAAGTGTCTCTAGCAGCAGGTATCCCCTGCTCTCTTCGATGATATAATCAGAGCTCAATGACTGCAGGCTTGAATAGAACATTGCAGAATAGATCTCCTGCCAGTCCATTGTGTTGATAACTACATGGTCTACATTTTCGAATACAGCGCTTGCCTGAGGTGCAATCATTGCTGCAATCATCACCAGTATAAAAAAGGATCCCCACTTAAATAGTCTCATCTTTGCTCAAAAAATCATTGAAATGCATATATAAAGATTTCTATTAATAGGACAGTTTAATGATGGTCTCATCAGAAAAAGCTCTTTTGCCCAGAACCTGCCAGGATCCTTAATATCACCTGCCACTCATGTTACCTATAAGTATAAGGTGAATAAGTATAAGGTTGAGGGGTTTACCTCTGCCTGGTGCCACAGTGGGAGCAGAAGTTGTCATGCAGCCTGAGCCTGTTCCCGCAGCGCCTGCAATATATAACATGCTGGTAATTCTGGTTATTTGTGGCATTGCCATGGCTTAAGCTTTGCTGCATCCCTGCTCTTATTGAGTTATGGCTGTAGTTGTTTTCATGCGTATCTTGTGCATACTTTTTTGTGTGGTGGGGTTGATTATGGTCATATCTATTTGCTTGGCTATTTTTTTGTTCACTGTTATGATGGTCGTGCATATTGTAGTTATGCATCTGCCTGTTGTTCTGCACAAGATCCTTTTTTTGTGTTTTGCCTTTTATCCTCTTGAGAACTAGCTTGATTGCGCCATAGGCAATAAAGCCTATCCCTATATATTCAAAGAGCAGCATGTCCGGGATAAAGAAATAGACCATGCCTGCAATCACTGTGCCGACAACAACAAATACCCAGCCATTGATGCTTGCCATAGCAAAAACCTCTTTATATGATGCCTCTTTTTCTTTTTTTGCGCACAATGGAAAATTGTTTTGGTCGCTGCGTTCCATTGAAAGATAATATGATGGAATACTTTAATTACAGTAAGATAACAATAAGACAACAATAAGGCCATGGAGACCTATTATTGTTCAAGGCATCAGCCGGGCATAGCAGTATTTATGCTGATCCTCTTTTTTCCCAGCATATAAGGCCACAATGCTTCTGGCACGTCTACAGAGCCGTCCTTGTTCTGGAAGTTCTCAAGGATTGCGACAAGCGCCCTTGATGTTGCTATTACCGTGTTGTTGAGCGTGTGCGCAAAATACCTCTTTCCGTGCCCGTCATCTATCCTTATGTTGAGCCTTCTTGCCTGGGCCTCTTCCATATTTGTGCATGATGTTATCTCAAAATAATCGTTTTTCCTGGGTGACCATGCCTCAAGGTCAGCGCTCTTTGCCTTAAGGTCTGCAAGGTCGCCTGAGCAGCATTCAAGCTCTCTTATCGGGATTCCCAGCTGCCTGAATATCTCTTTTGAATGGTTCATCATCTCATCATAGAACATGTATGAATCCTCTGGCTCGCAGATGACTATCATCTCCTGCTTGTTGAACTGATGTGTCCTGTATAGGCCTTTCTGGTCGATCCCATGGCTTCCTATCTCTTTTCTGAAGCATGCGCTGTAGCCTGTCAGCTTGATCGGGAGCTCAGACTTTTTCAGTGTCTTGTTTATGAACATGCCTATCAGCGGATGCTCGGATGTTGCTATCAGGAACAGGTCTTCATCTTCAATCTTGTAAGACATCTGGTCTATCTCTTCGCTTGAATATACTCCTTCAAGAACCCTCTTCCTTATCATGAGTGGAGGCTCTGTGTAGACATAGCCCTGTTTTACCATATAATCCCTTGCGAAATTGATAAGAGCCATGTTGAGCAGGGCAAGCTCGCCGCTTAGGTAGTAGAAGCCCTTGCCCGAAGTCTCAGCAGAGGTGTCAAAATCAGCCATGCCAAGCTTCTCTGCAATCTCCACATGGCTTTTTATCTTGAAATCAAAGGCTTTAGGCTTTCCTATCTTCTCTACCTCAACATTCTCCTTGTCGTTCTTTCCGACAGGGACAGACTTATGGATTATGTTAGGTATGACCAAAAGGAGCTCGTTTATCCTTTCCCTGAGCTTTGCCATCTCCTCTTCTGTCTTTTCGATATTCTTTGGTATATCCTTTGCTTCAGAAACGTATTTGCTCGTGTCAATCCCTTTTTTCTTTGCCTCTGAGACCTTAATAGACAATTCGTTTCTCTTGTGCCTAAGATCCTGGGATTCCTGCATAAGCTCTCTTAGCCTATTATCTTTTTCAATGACTTCATCAACATATCTGAGCTTGTGCTCCTGGAATTTCTTCCTGATGTTTTCCTTTATCAGTTCTGGGTCGTCTCTAAAAAGTTTAATGTCAAGCATATTTGTTCACCAGCGGTTTGGAATATCCCTCATATATTTAAACCTTTTTTATGATTATTGATTAACATACGCCTTCGGCCCTTGCTTGAGCTTGAAGGGGTTTTTTGATTTTGTTGGATTTTGTCGTTTGCCCAAAATTCTCTGAAACCCTTAAAAGTCGCTCTGCTTGCCTATCCTCTCTTTTATCCCATAGCTTTCCCTTGTCACAAATATCCATTCATCAGGCCAGTCTTTTTTTATCGTACCATCTTTCATGTTAACAAGAGGGAGATAGTTGTGGTGCGTCCTTATGAGGTCAGTGATCCTTGCAGTCATGATGTTTCTTATCGAGTCATCGCCAAACTCATCGCGGAACATGTTAAATATTGTTGAGTTCAGTATCTCCACGAGCTCTGCAATGTTCTTCCCGTTCATGATAGTTATAAGCGAGAGCCTTCCGTCTTTCTCGCCAAGATAGGACTCGACAGTATACATAGACATGAATTTTTGGTATTTCTTGTCTTCGCTTATGTAATTGAGGAACTGTTCCCTTGTGATCCCTACCTTGAACTTGATTATGTATAACTGCTTTGCATAGAAATCCTGGGTCCCATGCTCGCCATGGCAGAAGTCAGCATAATAGCTGATAAGGCCGCGTGTTTCGAGATTTTTTCTCTTCCTGTTGACAGTCATTACTGGTATTCCTGTATTTTTTGAGATCTTATTATCAGAAATCCTGGGGTTTTTAATCAGTTCCCTTATTATCCTCTCCTCTTGTTGGTCAATTTGTACCATTGTAACTCAACTTATGTTATAATTATATCAATAGTGATAGAAAACTTATTTATATATCTTTTGCCTATATTGTTTATATTAGT
>JAFGRM010000030.1 GCA_016935125.1 Candidatus Woesearchaeota archaeon | reverse complement strand
ATCTTATAAACATCATAATCTTATCTTGGATATTCATAATCTTATAAACATCATAATCTTATCTTGGATATTCATGATCATATGGAAATAATAATCTTATCTTGGATATAATAGTATTATCTTAATATTATCATCTCATAATGATCTTAACTTCAACAACACGGAAGCTTGTGCTCACGCTACTGCCTAAGGCTTGCAAGCCGATTGATAGGGTTCTGCTGTTGGGCAATCGAAAGCTCGTGCTGGTACTGGCCAAGCACTCTTAAGAACAGGTCGATCTCGTCAATCGCACCCTGTATCGCATAGATCCTCTCGCTTCTCAGCCTAACATTGCTCTCATTCAAGAGCGAGGCTAGCCTTCCTTTCCTTTCATTATACAGTCTCATTATCTTTTTGTAAGGCATTCTTATCACATCCCTTAATGCTATTTTCATGTTTCTTAAGACTGCTGATAAAATACTCAAGGCAGTCAATCTCACAAAAAACCGCTTTTTTCCTGAAATCCTCAGGACCAAATATCAATGTATAAGAGCTCGGCTTGTTTCTCAGGTCTTCGCCGCAGGTTATGCAATAACCCTTTTTTGCTGATTCCATATCCTTTAGCTTGGAATCAATAAGCTTTTTTAGGAAAAACCCTCCTTTAGCAAGATCATGCTGCAGCTTATACAGGTCTTCCTCTTCAACTGAATCAAGCATATCCCTTAGTTTCAATTTCATGAACATCACCTTTATCCTGAGCCTTGAGCATGAATACAAAAAAACAAGGCTTCATATTTGATCTCTATTCAAAAAAACAAGGCCACATATTTGGTATCTATTGATACGACATTCAATAACACCATAACCTCAAATTAAATAACACCATAACCTTAAATTCAGTAATACCAAATTTAATATTATTAAAATACCAGAGAGCAAAAAGCTCTCTGGCACACACTCTTTTTCCCGCTTAGATGTTAATGCTATCACCAACCTTTGGCGTATACACTTCATGCGTCCCTTCTGTTGATTTTCTCATGGATTCTATGGCTGTACTATCGCCGTGTAGGAATATTATCTTTTCTGGATCAATCCTTTTTATGAAGCCCAAAAGCTCAGATTTCCCTGAATGGGCAGAGAGGTCATACTTCTTGATATTTCCCTTGAACCTGACCCTGTTGCCGTCGATATAGGCCTTACCTGTGTCCATGAGCAGCCTTCCGTTGCTCCCTTCGACCTGGTAGCCTGTTAGGAAGAGTGAATTGTTGGGGTTATGGTATAGATAGCCCAGATAATCAAGCACAGGGCCGCCATCAAGCATCCCAGATGTTGTGACAAATATCCCTTGCTGCCTTGCGATCTCACGCCTGTGCTTCCAGTCCTTTACATAACTCACTCCAGAAATTGCGCTGCAAAGCTTGCTGTTGTCCCTTATGTATTCCGGCTTTTTCTGATAAAGGCCTGTGACCTTTTTTGCCATGCCATCGAGATAGATCGGGACTCCGAAATCGCGATCATTGAGTATCATCATCACTTCCTGCGCCCGCCCCACTGCAAATGATGGGAGAAGCACGCTTCCGCTCTTATCTATCGTTTTCTTTATCGAGCTCAGGAGATCTCTTTCCTGGGCTTTCCTGTCAGGATGCTCCCTGTCGCCGTATGTTGATTCGCAGATAAGAACATCAACATCATCTGCATCAAATGACGATCCCTTAAGCAGCCTTGTATCTGAGCTGTTGATGTCGCCTGTATAGAGCACCCTTTTCTTGCCCATATCTAGAAGGACAGACGAGCTTCCAGGTATATGTCCTGCATCAAGGAACCTGAACTCAGCTCCATCGACAGAATAGCTCTTGTTATACCTCACATTCTGCATAAAGCTTACGACATTGTTGATATTATCACGATCATAGGCTGCATGGTGCTTTTTTAAAAGCTCTATATGGTATGAGTCCTTAAGAAGCACCTTTGCGGTCTCACGGGTCATGGAATTACAGTATATGCTGCATCGAAGCCCTATTGTGTTGAATATTGGGAGTGCCCCTGTGTGGTCAAGATGCGCGTGGCTCAGGAAAACAGCCTTTATATGGCTAAGGTCTTCTACTTGAGGGTATTCAGATCCCTCTTCACTGATCTTAAGCCCGCTGTCAAAAAGGAACCTCTTGTCTACCTCAATACAACTTCTTCCCACTTCACTAGCTCCACCGTAAAAATTGAATCTCATCATGCCAACAACTTATATCTTTTTGAACCCTTTTTATGATATTTTATGATAATATGACCATTCGAATAAACAATAAAATAAGGCATATACACAATTGAATTTATAATGACCACAATAACAAAAGGATCATAAGGATCACAATAACAAATGGGTTATAATGACCACAATAAAAACATTATAAACTGAATACAGGTTACTATTTTTGTATACTAATAGATTTTTTTATTTACTAGTATATAAACTTTTTGAAACTATTTAAATATCAGGATAGAGATCAAGAATTTACAGGCTCTTGCCAGCAATAAAACCCTTAAAAGCTTCTGCCAAACAAGACCCAAAGACCAATCAAAAACTACTATGCAGGCAACTGGGCTGCAAGCAGCGAGTATATCAATCAACAAACAAGGCCTGTATAAAGAGAACTGCAAAAAGCATTTTAAAGGCTAAAAGCGCAAAATTTTAAAAACAACAGCAGATACATTTGAGCCAGATAGAATCCACATATAAAAATGTATAAAGGGCCCGTAGGCTAATGGATAGACCAACCGGCTTCGGACCAGCCATTAAAGGAACAAGCATTGGGAACCTGAGCTGAAAGATCCAGGGGGTTGCACTGCTTCCTTAAAAAAAGGCTGGGAAGCGACCGGTTAGTGGGGGTTCGAATCCCTCCGGGCTCATCAAGAAAGCAATAAACTAAAAAGGTGTGCCTATATTGAAAAGAGTTATGGTTTTTGGTACTTTTGACATACTGCATGACGGGCATCTGAACTTTCTTTGCCAGGCAAAAAAGCAAGGCGACTTCCTTATTATTGTTGTTGCGCAGGACAAGAATGTCCTTGCCATAAAAGGAAGGCACCCTCTAGGAACAGTTAACCAGAGGATAAAAGCCCTTGAGTCAAGAGGCTTAGGCGACAAGGTAATCCCTGGTGACAATGACAACTTCTTTAAGGCAATCGAGCTGAACATGCCTGAGCTGATCTGTCTTGGCTATGACCAGGACTCACAAGGCCTAGAGGATGAGATCATAAAAAGAGGATGGAAGATTGAGGTAAAAAAGCTAAAGCCATATAAGAAAGAGACCAACAAGACATCGATAATAAGAAAGAATAACGGCTTTTAGGGGAGAAAAATAATAAGAAAGAATAATTGCTTTTGGGGAAGAAAAACTGTTTCTATAATCACTTGGCATTTACCTGCTTTTCTTGCAGAATCCTTTTGATTGTACTGAAGATGATCGTACTGAAGGCCTGTGCAGGCATCATACAAAAAAAACAAAAAATGCTTTTTGCATCCTGCAAACAAACACATTTTTGGGCAATCAAACTCCTTTCTTTGGCAATCACAACACCATTCTAAGGCGCAATGAAACACATTTTTGGGCAATCACAACACATATCTTAGATGATCATACAAAAATCAAAACACATCTCTTAAATAATCATACAAAAACCAAAACACGTCTCTTAGAGGATTATACAACAATCACAACACCTTTCTTGGAAGATGATACAGGTATGCTGAACTCAGGAAGCACAAGATACCCATTGATATAAAGATGGCACTAAACCCGCCGGTCAATGTGACAAGGACCCCTCCAAGCATTGCGCCAAGCGCTGTTGTCAGGTAATTCATCGCCTCATAAACGCCCCACTGCCTTCCTGCCTTGCTCCTGGAAACATGCCTTGTGTACAATGAATCAAATGCAGGGACATAGAGCGCCTCTGAAAAACCTATTATGACCTGGACAAAGAGCAGGAAGATAAACGAGTTCACAAAGAGGTAGAGCATAAATCCAATGCCCATCATAAGATAGGCAAAAGAGACTATCAATGACTCATGCCTGACACGATCAGAATACCTTCCTGCAAGAAATGTCGTGAGTCCTGCTGCAAGCGAGAATATCCCGCCTGTTATGCTTGCCTCAAGAAGGCTTCCACCCATGTCCTCAACAAAAAGCGCGTATATAGGGCCAAGCATCGCACCTGCTACAAGCACAAGGCCGTTTGTAATTATCAGCACCTTAAGCGCGCGGTTGAAAATGACATACTCCCAAAATAAATCCACCTGAAGGTGGGGGTTTCTTAACGCAAACCCCTTAACTTAAACTGTTCGGTAAAACCGAGAAAGTTTAATGTGGGGTTCGCTAAGAACAGAAACCCTAAGCATAGTTAAACCATGTTATCAAAAATTGTGGTGATAACATGGCTAAAAACAAATACAAACATTTCAATCCGAAAACATACAAGATTGAGAGTAAGATTGCAACGGTGAGGACATCTCATCACTGCAAATACAACATAAACTATCACATCATCTGGATACCTAAGTATCGTAAGGATGTGTTAGTAGGAAAGGTGGCAGAAGTGCTAAGAACAATAATAAACGGTCAATGTCAGGAACTTGGAATAGATAATCTTGCATTAGAAATAATGCCAGACCATCT
>JAFGRM010000029.1 GCA_016935125.1 Candidatus Woesearchaeota archaeon | reverse complement strand
TTTATGGATATTGGTTGGAGACCAATGCATTTAAATGTATTGTTGTTGTTATTTGAGATTATTGCTTGTTGATATATCTTATATATTTGAATAACATCTTTGAATATATTTTTATAAGCCAGCCACTTTTTCTTTTTTGTGAGATGAGTGTTCCCATGGTATTAAGAAAGCCCAGCTGGCTTAGGATAGGGCTGCCTTCAGCAGATGCAATGCACAGCATAAAGGCGCTTTTGAGGGAAAAAGGCCTAAACAGCGTATGTGAAGAGGCATCATGCCCAAATATTAATGAATGCTTCCAGAACAGGACAGCGTGCTTTATGATACTTGGCAGGAGGTGCACAAGGAACTGCAGCTATTGTGATGTTGAGCATGCACATGGATCTTTTCTTGGGCAGCCGGATATGGCAGAGCCTGATAACATAGCAATTGCAGTAAAGGAGCTATGCCTTAGGTGTGCAGTCATAACATCAGTTACAAGAGACGATCTTGCTGATTTTGGCGCTGGGCAGTTTTCTCTAACTGTTGCTGCAATAAGAAGGAACTGCCCAGGGACATGGGTCGAGCTTTTGGTGCCTGATTTTTCAGGCTCAGCATCTGCCCTAAAGACTGTTGTGGACTCAGGCCCAAACGTGCTCTCTCATAACATCGAAACAGCAAAAGAGCTCTTCTACAGGGTTAGGCCGCAGGGGGACTATGGGCTGAGCATGGCCCTTCTTAAGAGAGCAAAAGAGATTAGGCCGGTTCTTAAGACAAAATCAGGCATGATGCTTGGCATGGGCGAGACAAGAGAGATGCTGATAGCGACCTTAGAGGACCTGCGCAGAAATGGTGTTGATTTTCTGACACTCGGCCAGTATCTGCAACCTTCAAAAGACCATTGGCCTGTAAGAAAGTATTATACCCTTAAGGAATTTTCAGGCCTAAAGGCGGTCGCAGAGAAGATGGGGTTCTTGCATGTGGAATCAGCGCCCTTTGTAAGAAGCTCGTATCATGCTGAAAGATTGCGTGGAATAAAAGGATAAAATAATATTATCATAACAATAATTATTGATGTGAAAAGAGAACAGTTGTAATTATTTTTTCACATGCTCTGTCTTGCCTTTTCTATCAATGGCAGTACAGCGTCAACTTCCTCTTTTGTCATCCTGCCAAGTTTTGCAAAAGTATAATCCTCGCTGTTTGCCCTCTTGTTCTCTCTTGAGATCTGGAGTTTTGGTGTCCCTTCATTGTATGAATGCACGCTTACAGTGATCTTTGTCGCTTCAAAGTCAACAGATTCATCAAAAAGCTTGTTGTCAAGATTTGGGTCAAATGCCATGTTTTATCAACCTCAATTGTTCTTTATTTTTTTATTGTTTTTTATTCTTCTTTATTGTTATTTTTGAGCAGAACAAGGAATCTTTTAAAAGTGTTTTGGATAATCAAAGTATTTTCTGCTGTTTTATATAATCCTTGCATATCTTTGTTCCTCTCACACTAGAACTGCATTCGAGCCTGAGCCTAGAGCTCAAAAAATAAAAAAGTATTTATAGTCTTTAACCGCATCTGTAGGTCATGGGGGATATTGTATTTAGGCCATATATATTGCTTATAGCTTTAGTCTTGTTGGCAGGATGCACAGGCTCAGACATCAAGGATAATTTCTGCGGGATCCATATCAATTACCAGTATTGCAAATGCGCATTCCATAACCAGTACTGTGACAACATAGGGATGACCAAGAGCGAGGCAAAGAGTTATGTCTACTCTCAATATGAGGCATGGCTTGAAGAGCAATCAGGCGATGAGAAGTATGGTGTTATTGAAAAAGACGGAAAACTTTATATCAACTCAAAGCCAGGTGAGGTACTTTCTATCACTACTATGGACCTGCCTATCTGGGCGCGAGGGCAGATAGCTACTGTCGGTGCGCAGATTGTAGTAGTAGGCCCGCCTGACACAGTTACAGAAGGCGACAGCAATGTCCTTCTTGATGGCCGCCCGATAGCAAGAGAGGGTGACGGCACTGCCCAGGGAGGGGTAATCGTTGAAGGTTCAGACAAGATATTTGTAAATGGCAAGCCTGCAGCGTTTATTGGTGCGATGACAACCAACCCTATGGTGGATCCAGGTCCCAAGCCCAGAGTTGGCGGACCGATAACCAGCAACTAAGAAACAGTTATCTGTTCTGGATATATTGATACTGCACTTTTTGATGTTTCAGGCGGTATCTCGAAAAGAATAAAGTATGCGCCGGCCGGGATTTAGTTTTGAGGTTTCGGGTTTTGGGTTCTGGGTGTTGAGTTCTGGGTGTTGAGTTTTGGGTTTTGTGGAAAAGGTTCTGGGTCTGGGGTTTTGTATAGGCGGTTTTGTGTTGTGTGGTTTGGCATATTATTCACCTTTCATTGATTTTAGGAGGTTGAAGAGCATCTTTCGGATTTTGGTGATTCTTGCAGTGTAGTCGGAATGCTTCTCTTTGGTTATCTCTCCTGTGTCGTTGCAGAAGTCAAGCCAAAACTCTGTTTCATTGGCTTCTCCGATGCAGACCCTTACCTTTTGTTGTGAGGCTTTGTCTGATTCAAATGCACCCATCTCAGCAAGATTTGCAGGGATTGCTGTAACTGAGCCGAACAACTGCTCTTTTAGCCTGAAATTCTTTGAGGATTTTATATCCTTGAAGATGTCTTTGCTTAGCTCGTATGCTTCCTTATACACGATTAGTTCTTTGAAGTTCTGCATTTTGTTTTCCTCAAATTTTTCTTCAATTCATTTATGTAATTTTCAAATTTCTCATTTACCTTGTGATCAATATATCTCTTGATTGATTCCACACCCATATTAAGCTTTGGTGGGTTATTCCGTAAATATTCTGTTTGACCTATAGAACCTATGACCCAAAACCTCAGAGAGGTCCTAGGAATCTCTGATACCCCAAACTTACAATTCAAAACCCAAAACGCACAGAACAAAAAGAAAGGTATGCGCCGGCCGGGACTTTCGAGGCAGCAGGTTTTACAACACTTAAGTTAACCAATTGGATTTTCTAAGCTAAACCCGCTTTTCCTTTCGAACCCGGATCAAAGGCTTGCTTCACAGCTTTAGTAGGACTAAGCAAGCCAGGGCGTGTGCATCTCGCATAGCTATGCCATGGCTTTTTGCTCCGACAAAAAGCTGGTTGGAAGGCCTCTATCCTAGCCGTTAGACTACCGGCGCATATATGCCTGAATTTATATCTGATTTAAATAGGTTTTGCTTTACTGCTCAAACATTACATTTAAATAAGGCCTGTCTTGGCCTTTTCTATACTATCTTATACTATATGTATCATGAACAGCCGGATGGATATCAAGATGTACATACCAAAAAGATATGGAGAATCAAGGGTAGAGTCCTGCCCTTTCTGCGGGAAAAGGGCACTTGTGAAAAACAGCCAGGGCATCCCTGTCTGCCATAGCCACAGGACAAGAAAGCTTGGAGAGATGAGGTGTGCATGCGGCCAGTGGCTTGAGCTTATGAGCGGGAAATGGGGCCCGTATTTCCGCTGTACAAGCTGTGGTAACATAAGCTTCAGAAAAGCGCTAGAGATGAACCCCATAGCACTCTCCACGACGCAAGTTTCGCCTGTTCTGCATGCATCAAATGTTCCTGATAATAGGGGTGCTTGTGATGGCAAGGCAGGATGGGCCATGCCAGGAAAAGACATGGCAGGAAAAATGACTGCTGGAAAAGAGACAGGGGCTAAAAAAGAGATATTTGTAAACTCAGATGAGCTTGATTTTCTCTATTGAACCTGTGAAGAACAGGTGAAACCTGCCCCAACGTGTTAGACAGCAAGCGTGTTAGACAACTAATCATATTGTATTGCAACTGTTGCATCTGTTGCACCAACACAGCAATGATAATTTTGCTGCTGATGTATTCTGGGTTTTTGGTATACAAAGCTTAAGGTCAACCCCGAAAGTTTGCATGTAATGATATCACAACCCAAAAGCTTTAAAAACCCCTTCTTTTTCTGCTCTGTTATGGCAGACGAGTTCATGTACGAGCTAAAGATCCCATATGACAGGGTCGCAGTGCTTATAGGCTTAAGGGGAAAGGTAAAAAAGGAGATAGAAGCAGCTACAAAGACAAAGCTGTCAATAGACTCAAAAGAGGGTGACATATTCATAAAAGGGGCTGATGCTATCCAGCTTTTCACTGCAAAAGAGGTCATAAAGGCTATAGGAAGGGGGTTTAACCCTGAGATCGCGCTGCAGCTCTTAAAGCAGGATGTCTGCTTTGAGCTTATATTGATGGATGATTTTATGAAGAACAAGAACCAGCATGCAAGGCTTAAGGGCAGGGTCATAGGAAAAGAGGGCAGCTCAAGAAGAAACATTGAGGAACTTACCGAAACCTATATCTGCGTATATGGAAAGACCATAGGTATCATAGGCTCTCCTGAAAGGGTTTCTGTTGCAAGAAGGGCTGTTGAGTCGCTTCTTTCCGGAAGCCCGCATTCTACTGTGTACAAATGGCTTGAGAAACAGAGAAGAGAGCTTAAGATAGCTGAGCTTGAGGGGAAGGGGTTATGATGCAGAAGACACTTGCTGAAGCAGGGGATGATGCAGAGGCAATGCAGGAAAGCCAGATTAATGGTGATAAGCCTGAGGCAGACAGTGCTCCTGCCAGCACAGGCAGCACCAGGAGCAACGGCAGCTCATTTGCACATGAGATGGCAAAGACGCAGCGCGATATAGGCGTTGCCGAGTTCTTTGCAAGAAACAGGCATCTTCTTGGGTTTGACAACAAGAAAAAGGCACTGCTTACTACGATAAAAGAGGCTGTCGACAACAGCCTTGATGCCTGCGAAGAGGCATCGATCCTTCCTGAGATCAGCGTTGAGGTCATTGACATGGACAAGGACCGCTTCAGAATCATAGTCGAGGACAACGGCCCGGGCATTGTAAAGGAGCAGATCCCAAAGATATTTGCAAAGCTGCTATACGGCTCAAAGTTTCACAGGCTCAGGATGAGCAGGGGCCAGCAGGGGATAGGCATCTCTGCAAGCGTCATGTATGGCCAGCTCACAACAGGAAGGCCGGCAAAGATAGTGTCAAAGATTGACCCAGTAGAGCCTGCACATTACTATGAGCTAAGGATAGACACGCAGAAGAACAGGCCAGAGATAGTCAAGGAAGCCACGATGGATTGGCCAAAGGAGCATGGGACAAGGATAGAGCTTGATATAGAGGCTTCGTATGCAGGCGGGACGCAGTCAGTTGACCAGTACCTAAAAGAGACAGCTATAGTGAACCCGCACGTGACAATAATATACACAAACCCAAAGGCGCAGCAGATAATATTTCCAAGGGCGACAGAGATCATGCCTAACAAGACCGAGGCGATAAAGCCGCACCCATATGGTGTTGAGCTTGGCGTGCTCCAGGACATGCTAAAGCTGACAGAATCAAAGACCCTGCAGAGCTTCCTTATGAATGAGTTCTCGCGTGTAGGTGCAGGGACTGCAAAACAGATATGCGAGAATGCAGCGCTTCTTCCAAGGATGCGCCCAAAGCAGGTCAGCAGGGAAGCTGCAGAAAAGCTGATGCAGGGCATAAAAGAGACAAAGATCATCGCGCCTTCAAACGACTGCATAGCACCTATAGGAAGAGAGCAGATAGAAAAAGGCCTGAAAAAAGAGATAAATGCAGAGTTCTATATTGCGACGACAAGGTCGCCTTCTGTTTACAGGGGGAACCCATTTATAATCGAGGCAGGAATAGCATACGGTGGCCAGCAGCAGGCAGAAGGGCCTGTTACAGTGATGAGGTTTGCAAACAGGGTTCCGCTCCTCTACCAGCAGGGCGCGTGTGCTGCAAACAAGTCGATCATATCGACGAACTGGAGGCCTTATGGCCTGAGCCAGAGCTCAGGCTCGCTGCCGCAGGGCGCATGCACTATAATGGTGCACATAGCTTCTGTCTGGGTGCCTTTCACTTCAGAGAGCAAGGAGGCTATTGCGCATTACCCTGAGATTGTAAAGGAGATAAGGATTGCACTCCAGGAATGCGGCCGCCAGCTGGGAAGCTACTTAAACAAGAAGAAAAAGGTCAGCGACGAGCTCAAGAAGAGGAACTATATTGAGAAATACATACCACATGTGTCAGCGGCGCTAAGGGAGATAATTGGGCTTAAGCCCTCTGATGAGGAGAACCTGAACAGCCTTCTTAAGGTGCTTCTTGAGAAGCACAGGGGGGCGATCGACGACATGAAGTTTGACCCGAACAAGAACACAGAATACGACAGGGAGCTTGCGGGCCTGGGCAGGCCAGGCAGCGGGCATGGCGTTGGCAGTGATGACGATGATCTTACAGAGGAATCTGAAGATTATGAAGATTATGAAGGTCCTAAAGGTTCTAAAGGTCCTAAAGGTTCTGGAGAGGACAGCGCTTACGACAGGGACAGTGATGATGAAAGAGACAGCGATGAAGGCATTGAAGGTGGGGAGCGATGAAGCAGGACGACAACAAGAAGACAATATCAGGGATAAAGAAGATAGCGATAGACGTCTACAACAGCATAATAAAGAAGCACGCGCCTGTGTTATCTATGCCTATCAGGTCGCTTCAGAACGTCAAGTACGATGAGAAGGACGGTTATTTTGAACTCAACGGCAAGACAAAGGAAAGGACGCTTACAGCTTCGACAGTAAAGACATTTGCCCAGACCCTCAGGATGATGGGCCTCTCAAAGGACCTGCTCGAGAACGATGACATCGCAACAAAGAGGGAGGCGTATTATGTAAGCAAGAACTGGGGTGATGCGAGGTTCAGGGAGCAGCCAGAGTCTGACACTATAATGGATGATTTCGAGGCCATGATGCAGGTCAACCGTGAGCAGGTAGGCTTTATCCCAGAAGAGAAAGGCGGTGAGGTCGCAGGCAGGCTCGTCGTGATAGACAGGGACTTTGAGACAGGAAAGGATCTCAGGATAGACTGCACAAAGTTCGGCTCAGGCGCATACTCGATCCCTATCTCTGTCGAGCACCTGAGGTTTGAGACCGGCGCCAAGTTCATCCTTGCAATAGAGACTGCGGGTATGTTCCAGAGGCTGGTCAAGCATAATTACTGGAAGACTGCAAACTGCATCCTTGTATCGATGGGTGGTGTCCCTACCCGTGCCTGCAGGAGGTTCATAAGGCGGCTGAGCGACGAGATAAGGCTTCCTGTATTTGTCTTTACAGACGGAGACTTTTACGGGTACATGAACATATACAGGACCCTAAAGGTGGGATCAGGCAACGCTGCGCACATAAACCAGTTCTTCTGTGTTCCTAATGCCAAGTTCATAGGGATCACCCCACAGGACATAATAGACTACAAGCTTCCAACACACCCTATGAAGGATATAGACATAAAGAGGGGCAAGGACGCGCTGAAAAACGACCCCTTCGTGCACCACCACAAGCCCTGGCAGAATGCGATAAAGCAGCAGATAGTGATGAAGAAGCGTGCAGAACAGCAGGCATTGGCAAAATGGGGGCTTAACTATGTCATAAGCGACTACCTGCCAAAGAAGCTTGCAAATGAGAAGACATGGCTGCCTTGATAAGTCAGCTGGAATCTATATAAGAATTGTATAAGAATGAGGTACAATATAAAATCAGGCAAAACAATAGCCGCCAATACGATAAATGACTAAACTATAAATAACTAATGTGATACATGACTAATACGATACATAACGAATATGATAGTTATAAGATGAAATATCAGTAATATTTTTAAATAAACTCTTAATCCTGTAGGAAAATACAGAGTTTAATGTATTAGTAAATTAGTAATAATCAAAACTGAGGGAAAAATGCCAAAACCAGGACATAGGTCAAGGAGCTTGAGAAGGGTAAAAATTGTCACACCAGGCGGAGTCAATAAGACAGTATACAAGAAAAGAAAGCCGCAGAAGGCACACTGTGCTGAATGCGGGGCTGTGCTTTCTGGAGTTCCAAGGGAAAGGCCTTACAAGATGCAGAATATGCCAAAGACAGCAAAAAGGCCAGAGAGGCCATACGGCGGCGTGCTTTGCTCAAGGTGCACAAGAAAGGCGATGATAGCCAAAGCCAGGGAGATTTCAGGCAATGGTTCTGTAGGAGATGGTGTAGCTTTAGGCAGTGTAGATGTAGGCAGTGTAGGTGCAGGCAGTGCAGAAAAGCCATTAGAAAAGCCATCAGCAAAACCCGCAGCAAAGCCTCTTGCAAAACCAGTTACAAAGACCGCTGGCAAGATGCCAGGCAGCGCTAAGAATGCAGTCAATGCTGGTGTTAATAAGACCAATGCTGGTGCTAAAGGTGCAAAAGATAAGAAAAAGCCTGGAAAATAATATTAAAAATAAGATCAAAAGGTCATAAAGATGTACTCAATAGGAAGGATATGTGTAAAGACAGCAGGCAGGGATGCAGGCATGGTCTGTGTAGTAGTTGAAGCAGTTGACAAGGATTATGTTGTTATCGATGGCCAGACAAGACGAAGGAAATGCAACATCGATCACCTTGAGGCGACAGCAAAGACAGTTGAGTTAAAGGCTGGTGCAGGCAACAAAGAGGTTGTTGATGCACTCAAGAAAGCAGGATTCGCAGTATCAGAAAAAAAGCCAGGCAGCAGGAAAAAGGCAGCTGAAAGGCCGAAAAAGCAGAAGAAAAGCAAGGCCAGGCCTTCTGATGAAAAGCAGGAAAAAAAGAAAGCTTCTACAAAACCGCAAGCAAATCCAAAGGCTGCTGTTGAGAAACCTGCTGAAAAAGAAGAGAAGAAAGAGGGCAAGGAAAGCGCCTAGCGTCATGTTATCAGTTGTGTATCTACAGCTCTTATTCTTAGGTATTATTCTTTTATGGTTGTTTCTGTTTAAAAGGCTATCCTGTTTAGTCAAAGCCGCAGCCGCCTATGCAGAACATCATCTCCAACCGGTCACTTGAACCCATTGGCAAGGGTTGTGTCGCTGTATTTCCAGTATAGATACCTGTTGAGTTTCCACCTTCAATATGAATAAGCCAGGTGTCTTTAGAAAGAAAATCCCCTGTTGGGGGGATTATTATGAGCTCATAGCTCATTTTCCATTCATTCAATGTCTCATTGAGCATCATCTCAGCCTTTGTACTAAAGAATTTGCATGAGTCCTGGCCATTATCACATATTGTCCTGATAGAAGGTGACTCCCTCCATTTTGCGCAGTTTATAAGCAGATCTTTCATATCTTGTTCATTATTGTTGCAGTCTGTCGTGGTCCTGAGAATCGAGCTCAGAAGGCTGGATGCAAGATTCTCTTTCTTGAAAACCAACAAAGTGTCATCTGGCTTTTTCAGGTATGACCTCAATGCGAAAATAAGTATGAATGATATCATGAGCACTATTATCAGCAGACCTACTATCTCGACCTGTGATCTCCTTTTTTTTGTTAGGCACATCATTTTTAGTTTAGGCACCTGTATCCAACAAGGCGTTTATCAGCATTTTTATTGGTTTATTATTTTTTTATCATTGTTTATGGTCTCTTTTAGTTTCTTATGGATTATGGTTTCTTTTTGGTTCTTGTGGTTTTTAGCGGAGGTAATACACACCAACTGTTGCAAGGCCGAATGCATATTTGTCTGTTACAGGATCATACAGGGTTATATGTATTGAAGATGTTTCAACACCACCCCCTTTATTTGTTATGTTAGGCATGTTATTATACATAATAGTTTTGTTGAATTCAGTACTGGGAGGATATATTTGTGTCACTTCAATCATTAGGTTGGGGTAGAGTTTTGCATACCTGCTGTTGTTTTCAGCAAGATCTCTGAATGCCTTGAGCTTTAGCACATCAAAGCAGTCTGCAATGACTTCTCTTCCGTCCTTTGTACACTGTAACTCTGACATGTATTGCACCCTCTGCACATTCTCCATCACGACAAGATCCAGATTTTCAGATTGTTTTTTGTTCCCTGAAAGCCCTGAATACTTTGTATAGAAGATCAAGCCGAAGACCAACAGGAAAAAGAATATGATCATGACAAGTATAGACTCGACCATCTTGATCTGAGCCCTTTTTTCTTGTGCCTGTGCTCTTGCCATCCTTCTTGCATCTCCATAGCTATGCAGCCATGCCACTTTGCTATACTCTATTGATACTATCTCTTAATCTCTTTATAGTGTATCTTGGTTTCTTTAGTTTGTCTCCAGGTATCTTTGTATTTTAGTCTATTATTTGGTTTCTTGATATATCTTAATACATCCTGTTGCACTTGTCAAGCGCACGCTCGTTTATATCATCAAGTTCTGCAACATTACTGGAGATTGTTCCAGTCCCTGTTTCAAACCCAGTTATGTCATTCTCTATGTCATCAAGAGTTGTATTGATATTTTTCAGCTTATCAAGTGTGTTTGTGCTATAATAATAACAACAGACAGTATCGTAAGTTGTATAATATTCATGCATCTTCCTTATCTTATAGTCATATATGGCGAGAATGTCCCTGTATTTCAGCATGATCTTTTTTAGGTTGCAGGTATAATACTCATAATCATCTGAATATATTGCAGCGATTAAAAGAGGGGTTCCGAGGTATGGCGCTTTGCGAGTATCGTCAGGGACTACCTGCCCATTGTCTATCTTGCTGTAATAGGCCTTCCCTGTTTCCATAGGGTCATCAGTTGTTCCAGAATCAAGATAGATGACATCCCAGTTGCCTGTTTTTTGAATTGAATCATCGATAGGATAGCTTTCTGTTGGATCCGGAACAAAAGTAAAGATGTATTTAGTGAAGAGTTCATCCTCTCTTTCGATAGTTTCAATCTCATCAGTTGTTGCTTTTTCAACAAACATATGCTTGTTCTCCTTTAGCTTAAAATACAGGTCATCTGCGAAAAACTCTGAGTCAGTATCATCTTTTTCGTATACTATGATATACCTGTATCCAGGGTATGTTATGTAGAGGATGCTGCAGACCTTAAACGGCATGTTCCAGTCAAGAGACCATGTTATTATGAAATCATCCTTTATCTTCCTTGGAGCGAACAAAGGCTCTATATCCATCCATGCAGGTGAGTTTATGCCCTGGTCTGCAAAGTCGAATTCGCTGAAACAGCCAAGCTCTGTGCATAGTTCAGGGTCGCAGCCTATGCTCAGGTCAACGTCTTTTATATCTATGAGTGAATTGGTATCAGAGCTCATCTGGCCGCTGGTAGATATGGTTGAAAGCCTTTTTAAGACATCAGATGCAAGGTTCTTCTCAGCGCTGGCCTTGTATTTGCCTGCTATTGTTATGAAGAATATGAGGATGATGGCTCCAACTATCATGATAAAAAGCCAGTTGAACTGGACCTCTACCACTGCTTTTCTTGATAGTTTCTTATGCACCGCCACCAACCTCTAAATGCTTCTGCCTTGTCCCCAAGACAACTCAATCAGATACCATGACAGAATCCCCAAGCCCACGCATCTTGAACCTGATCTTTCTAGAATCAACATCAAGGCACAGGTATCCGTCTTCTACCTTGAGGTTTTTTATCTGCAGGGAGTCAACAACTGTTGAGTCAAAGAGCACGTTCTCATCACCATTTTCCCATGCATAGCACATGACAGGGTCATATGCTGTTATGTTGTCTGGATCGCAGAGCCCAGCATCATCTTTCATATCATTATACTTGCTGTGCTCGACAAAACAGACCTTGTTTATGCCTTTTGGGATATCGAATACCTCGTATTTCCAGCTGCCGTAGTTTGGCCGGATCTTATCAAAAGAGTTCTCAAGGTCGACCCGGAACTGCGCGACATTGATCTCATCCTCTATGTTTACTATCTGCCAGACCCATTTCAGCCCAAAGAACATCATAAGCCCGATTATGAGCAATGTCAACAGGTAGATGAATATCTGCTGTGCCTGTGACTTTTTATATGCCATTGTTCAAATCTCCTCCTTTATCCTGTTTTGCTGTGTTTTTTGATCATGATATATGTTATCAGTGCAGATGCAGGAACATACGTGGTTCACTGTGCCAGGTTCACTACTTTCTTTTTCTGGCCTTTGCCTGCCCCTTTTCCTGGCTTTTTTTCTGAGAATGCATCATTGACCTTTTTTAGGAGATCTTCTTTTTTTTGGGCGAGCTCTTTCCTGCTTTCTGCAGGGCTCTGGCTCTGCTGCTTTTGCGGCTTTTCTGAACCTGCTTTTTGTGCTTTTTGGTATGCTCTTTGCTTTGGCTGTGTGCCTGATGCACCTTCATCAAAGCTTGACATCAGGTTATCTCTTTCCTGCTTTTTCTTTTCCTGTCTTCTTTTCCTGATTGTGTCTATCAGCTCCTTTGTCGGGACGCTTGTATCTATAGCAGGACCTGCCTGGGAATTTGCCTGCTGATTAGGTCCATTAGGCCCACCTTTCAGCTGCTGCCCTGATCCTGGCTTGTATACTGAATAATTTCCTGCTTGCCTGCCTTGGCTTGGATAACCCTTTCTTTGCTGCTGCCACGCAGCCTGCTGTGTCCCATAACTTTCTGTTCCTGGCTTGCGGAACCTGCCAGGGAACAGTTTGTTTAAGACAGGGTATGCGCTTGCGTAGATCTGCCTGTATATGCCTGAATTTTTGATGTTGTTTATTATATGCTCTACCCAGTCTATCCTCTTTCCGCTTATCTTAGTGTATTCTATGTAGCCGAAATATGAGCCAGGGACAAGCACTGCAATTATTAACAGGGCGATCAGGAGCCAGAACCATATGCTTTTCCCTTTCTTGTCTGGGGTAGTTGGGTCAGTCCCGTTCAGGTATTCTTCGAGGTTTGAAAAGCCATCTTTATCATCATCTGCATCTGCATCATCGACATATGCCTTAAGCCCGTAGAGCTGTTCCCATTCATCGTCCATCCCATCGCAGTCAGAGTCAAGCTTTTTCTCGCCATCTGGTGTGTATACATAACATATTTCGCTTTCATTGACTATTGTGCATTCTTCAGGGCATGAGCCGCCGCAGTCTATCCCCTCTTCATCGCCGTTTTTTGCGCCGTCATCGCATGTAGGTTCAGTGCATATTCCAAGCTTGCAGTATTCTGTCAGGCAGTCTGAGTCTCTCTGGCAGCTCTTGTTCTCAGCGCATTTTTCACATGGCCCGCCACAGTCAGTGTCTGACTCTCCCTGGTTTTTGATCCCGTCGCTGCATGTTGCGTTTTGGCAGATGCCGGAAAGGCAGTTCAGGCTGATGCAGTCTGAGTTTATCAGGCACCCGCTTCCTGCCTTGCAAGGTGCGCATTCGCCGCCGCAGTCCACTCCTGTCTCATTTTCATCCATTACCTTGTTCATGCAGTGGTTTGGCAGTGGCTTTGTAGGGTCTGTATGGTTTGTATCGTTCTCCTCTGGATCCTGGTATACCAAGACCCCGCTGCTCCTTCCAACTTCGCTTTCAAGGTCCAGCTCGTTTATTGCCTTGACAGACCAGTAATATTTGCTGCCAAAGCTAAGGTTTAGCTTCCTGACAGTGACCACGTCGTCATCAGTCTCTGTCCAGTTCTTGATCGCTATAGGGTTGGAGTATGTGCCTATTGCATAGATGTATCTGTCTACCTTGCTTATGTTGTCTTCGCTTTCCCAGCTGGCACTGAGCTTGTTTAGGTAGGGGGAGATGTTGCCGTCATCTATGATGGGCTTGCTCGGAGGAGAGGTGTCTATGGCAAAATCATAATAGTCGTATACCTTGCCGTCAGCCCCGTCGCATTCTATATTGTACCTGTACTCACCTTCGCCAAGGGTGATCGAGGCTGATTTGTAGACATAGCTTGACTCTTTTGCGAGCGGTATCTCTGACTCGTCGTCGGAGTCAGGTGTTACCACACAGTTTGTAACCTGCCTTGTGGTCCTTATCTCAAACCTTATCGATGTGTTTGATCCGATCTTTGCAGGGCTTACGAATGTTATCCCTGTGTATTGGGATGTGTTGACATAGAAGCTGAACTCGGTCTGGGTGCTAAGAAGCCCTGCTCTGTTCTCGCAGACTATGTAATACGTATGGCCTGTCTCGTCCTCAAGATCGCTGAAAAGCTTGCTGCTTGAGCGTGAGAAAGTCTTGCTGTAATAGCCGTCAAAGACGTTCATCGTTTCGCTTGCATAGCCTGTGCTCTTGTTGCTTGAATATTTGCATCTGGCATAGTCGTCGGTCTCTGCGTACATGGTGGTCTCAAGCGGGAACTCGACCACTGTCGGCGGCGTCTTGCCGTTGCTAGGGTCGATATAGACATCCTCTATCTCAGGGTTTGTGTTGTCCCATGAGAGAGCCAGCTCCTTTTCGAACATGAAACCTGATTCCAGCTTGCATTTGACATAGATGGGGTTTTCTGCTTCAGCGACACTTTGCAGTTCCATGTCCTGTTTAGAGTGCATGTGATCGCTGCCTTCAAGGTAATAGCTCATGGGGATAGATGAGTCGAATCCGAGGTTGTTGAACGAGTACCTGCAGTCTGCTTCCTTGAATGTCCATATGGTAAAGTCAAATGTCTTTTCCACTGACACGCCGTTTTGGGGTGAGATGAGCTTTATCATCTCGCCTGTGAACTCCTGCCTTAGTATGTAGAACACATAGCTTCCTGGAGCTGACTGTGAGCCAGACCTGTCAGTGACAGTTATCTCTATCATGTTTAGGCCAAGCTCAAGATCTATGTACTTTTCAAACTCGTTGTTTGCAGGGATATTTGTATATTCTTCTGTTGTGCCTGATGTTACGCCTGTAACTGTGATCTTGACAACATTGTTCGGCAGGCCGCCGTCTGGGTCAGATACAACCCCCCTGACAAGATATGGGGAATCCTCTGTCTGGAAAGGGTTGTCTGTATCCCTGTTCTGCCAGAAATCATCAACCCTTACCAGCACAGGTGGCAAGGTGTCGTATTTTATCTCATGGCATCTTCTGTATTCTCCGTTAAACATCTCATACAGCCCGCCCATATTGTTGACAATGTTCTCTTTTGACACATAACAGAGCCAGATGCCGTCTGTTGCGTCTTCAGGGATATCGACTGGCGTGTCCAGGCTTGATACTATATTAGGCGTGCAGACCCCGCTGTCGCTTGTGCAGTACAGTGTCTTGTTGCATCCGAAGCCGTTTTCAGGCGTGTCGTTGCATCCCAGGAACACCTTCTCTGTAACGCCCTGCTGAGTGTACCATCTCGTGATGTCAAAAGGTATGCCAGAAGGTGATGCAAGCAGGAGTGTCTCTGGCCTTAGCACGTCATATACAAAATGTATCTCATCATCAGAGATGTCGCCGTCTACGCTGCATTTGACATCAAGTGTGTATTTGCCGCTTGTGTCTGTGCTGAACTCGCTTGTGTGGAAAAAATAGGAACTCCCTCCAAGAGAGACCTCTTCAGCTGAAAAATCATGTCTCATATCATTGTAATCCCTGACCTCAGTGTCCCATTTGCACTGGGCAGTAGAGGCACCAGGCGTCTTGACTGAAATAAAGAATGTTGAAAGGTTGAGCGGGCCAAAGGGCTCGGGCTCATAGACACGCATGTCAGCTTCAACCTTGACAGTCACTATCTCTGTTGCAGTGTTTCCTACAAGATCTGTGCACACTACCTTGTATTCATAGAATCCATCGCTAAGCCCGCCATAGCTTGTGATCCAGTTCGTGTTGAGCTCGTTTTGGATCTGGCTCACGCTCCCATCCTCAAAGTGGTCTGTGCAATATGCCTGCTCATCAGTCTCTACATGGAATGTGATCTTGCTGTTTGTGTTTTCAGCATAGTTTAGTACAGTATAAGGGGTTATAGTGATTACAGGTGCAGTCATGTCAATATCTATCTCCTGCACCTTGACCACCTCAAGGTTGTTTGCATAGTCTTCTGAATAATAGTATATGTAATGTGTGCCTCCCCCACCACCAAGGTTGATCCATTTATGGCCGTTTCCATCCTGCACATTGTACTCGTCTGGATAGCATGGTGTATTGGCGCTGTCGCTCTTGCAGAAGAAGCTGGCTTTCACACCTGAGCTTGTTCCACCCCCTGTTGCAGGGTCGATTGCGATAAAGGATATGTTCATCATGCTTGCCTTTTTCTGTGTTAGGATCCTTGTCTGCGGAGGGACCTTGTCAGTAGGAGGGGGACTGTCCCTTAAAAAGTTTCCATCTGCGTCCTTGAAGCATGAGCTTCTGGTAGAGTTCCATCTGCAGACCCCGAATCCAAGGTCGTCCCTGCTCGGGACAGTTATGCTGTTGTCGCCGCTGATCCTCACATTGTTATCGTATATGACATTTACGACCAGGTCAGAACCGCCAGTACAGGAGCTGATATCATTGTATTCATCGCAGCTGATTGTCGTTCCTGGGACGCACATGCCGTCAGATGACCTGAGGTAGCAGTCTCCAAAAAGGCTGCACTTCTCTGCATTGCAGCTCCCGAAGACATCGTTGTAGCTTGCCTGGTTGCATCGCTCGCAGCTCATGTAATAGTCGACAGTCTCAAGGCATACTCCCTGGCCCATCCCGAACTCATCATTGAAAGTATGCCATTCACAGTCCCTCTTCAGGCACTTGTTGTTCGAGTCAGAGACGCCTGGCGCTGCCTGGCCTTCGCATGCAAACCTTGATTTGTAGTCAAAGCAGAAGTTGACGTCTGCGCAGCTCTTGAACTTGTCAATTGTTGTCAGGGAATAGTCATAATAGCAAGAGGGGTTTTCCATGCATCCTATCTCGACCTGGCCACCTGCGTCATAAAATAAACATCTGCTCTTCTCATAGTCTGAATACATGTTGAACGGGCTTCCGCAGGATTCGCAGGGGCTCTGCTGGGTGCATTTTGTCTTGCCGTCAGAATACGGGCCCATGCAGACAGTGTTAGGGTCGTTTATGTTGCAGTTCATGATAGTTGTCAGGACATTGTTCTCGCATGTTGCTCTGACTACCTTTCTTCCTTCAAGGCCGCCATCTTCATCAAGGCAGAACTCTTCTGAGGCGATGTTCATGCATATCTCATCCCCTGTGTTTACGCATTTTATCTCTGATTCAGTAGAGTCTATAGCTTCATATGACGCTTCGACATAATAGCAGTACCTGCTCTCTGCTTCGATGTCTGAGTCAGTAAACTCATTATCACTTACCGGGCCAGCGATCAGGCTAAAAGCGCTTTTATCAGTGCATTCACCTGAGCACCTGAACACGTAAAAGTCGACAGGGCAGTTATGCACCCATTCGAGCGTGACCTCTTTTTCGCCCTGTGTGAGTATTATGTCTGAGAGGATAGGCTCTTCAGGTATGGTGTTGCAGTCGCAGTTGCCGCAGGTGTCAGGGATCGCATCACTGTCTCCATCACAGTCTTTAGGCCCGCCAAAGCAGCACCTGTAATTGTTGTTGTAGAAGTCATAATACCCCTTGCCTTCGCATGCTGTGATATCATCATCTGAGCATTTGACCCCGTTGCAGTCTATATCACTGCAGTCGAACATCCCGTCAAGGTCGTTATCTATGTTGTCGTCGCATATCTCAGGCTGGACATTGCAGCTAAGCTCCTGTGTGCAGTCCGGGTCATAAAGCCCAGTAGGAAGGCACATGTGGAACAGCGGGCAGCCTGTTTCAGGGTTGTATGTTCCGCAGGGCATAGGAAGGATGCATCCTGTATCGCACTCATGAGCCATGCATATGTTCTGGTTGCAGCAGTAATGGCCTACATCGCATTCCTGGCCGCCTACTCCGCCGCAGCTGCATTTTACTGAGATAGCAGAATCTGAATCAGGGCATGGCGGCAGGGTTTCAGGGTCAGGATCTTCAGGGTCAGGATCTTCAGGGTCAGGATCTTCAGGGTCAGGATCTTCAGGGTCGACGAATATCGACTCGCAGAATTCAGAGCAGGCAGAAGCATCTTTGATTGTTAAATCAAAGGTATTTTCAACATAATTGTCGCAGTATGATTCAGTGACAATCTCAGACCATTTTATGCCTTCTGATTCATAGCAGCAGCATCCTTTTTCGCACTGAGGTACGTTTTCACAGCTGTCAGCCTGGAGCACAATCCCCTGATCAAGCTGGCATAAGCCTTTCATTGTAACGCTGCATTCGCCTAAATCAGATAGGCAGCAGACATTAGAGCATTTGTCAGGCAGATTGGTAGTGTCACCAAAAAAATAATTGTCTTGGCAGTCACCTTGGCTATCTGGGAAATTATTATCCACACTGTTATAGCCGCCATCAACAGCTAAAGTAGGACAGCAATCTGCACGTGTTATATCATCTGAAGTACAGAATAGGTCAATCACACCAGGGTTTGTGCAATACCCGGCAATGACCACTGTAGCAGCAGAAACAAGCAGGATCATGGGAATTAGAAATAGCATTAGCAATAATCCTAGGTTTACCTCCTTTTTTCTGTTTAACATTCTTGATAAATCACTATCTGTATCGCTTATATATTCTTTTCTTGTATCTTATACTTATATTCTTTTCTTGTATCTTATACTTATATTCTTTTCTTGTATCTTATA